>NZ_BAGH01000091.1 GCF_000308715.1 Nocardia tenerifensis NBRC 101015 | reverse complement strand
GGACGGCCAGGAACGTGCGCAATTGGTTCAGATCGAGACTGCCATCGGAATCTCTATCGCTCACCAGGGAAGTGTATTGCCTGGTCGATGCGGGTCACCGGGGGCGTACGGCGTCGAGCAGTTCCGGACCGCCCGTGGTCAGGCGCTGTTCGGCGACGTGGCCGCCGAACAGCACGGCGGCGACGCAGACGGCGACACCGACCGGGAGCGCGACCCACTCGACCGCCTTCTGCTCGGTGAAGTGGCCGACCAGCAGAACGATCGCCACCGGAAGCACCGCGAGCAGCTGACCGACCATCATCGCGAGCTGGATCATCGCCTTGGCGCAGCCCGGATTTCCCGAGCCGGAGAACGGATTACCGGTGCGCGGCGGCAGCGGATACGGCGCGATCACCGACAGGACCAACGCCGAGCAGACACCCGCCCCCAACGCCGCGGCGTGCAACGACAGCACCCACGGGTACAGCTCCCAGCGGCCGAGCGCGCCGGGCAGGATCAGCGAGAGCAGCGTCGTCGGCAGGCCGATCACGATCAGCAGGGCGAGCAGGCGACCGCGCGCGTCCGCGCGCTCCGCGCCGGGGGTGACCAGGGTCTGCCATACCGCGGTGCCGTCGTAGCCGTAGAGGTTGGCGCCGGCGAGCGAGGCGAACAGCGCCGAGGTGACGCCCGCGAACGGCACGCCGCCGGTCCCGCCGCCCTGTACGGCGGGAAAGACCGGTAGCAGCACGCCGACCACCAGCACCGGCAGCACCGTGGCCCGGCGACGGCTGTCCCGCGACCAGGTGCGCAGCTCCTTGATCAGCACGGCGCCGAGCGGTCCGCGCTGGCGCACCCGGGCGAGCAGCCCGCCGCCGGTGCCGCCGGCCACCGAGTTCATGGGCGCGGCCAAGCGGCGGGCCAGCAGTACCGCCCAGGCTTGCCAGAGCCCGAGCACGACGACGAGCAGACCCACCAGCGGCAACAGTGCGAACAGCCAATTCCCCTGCGCGGCAGCCTCTACCGCCGCGGGCGCCCACCCGGACGGTATCCAGCGCAGCGCCGAGGCCACGGGCGGCGGCACGTCCCGCAACGCGCTCACGTGCGAGAGCAACCAGCTCATCGGGTAGTACGCGAGGCCGACCAGCCCGGCCAGCAGCACGCCGAGGTCTTTTCCGCGCCGCGACCGCATGGCCGCGCCGACCCAGGCCAGCACCACCCGCGAGAGCAGCACGACGAACACCAGCTGCAAGACCACCCCGGCCACCGCCACAACCATTGCCGCCCAACCCCATTGCGCCGCGAGCACGACCAGTCCGCCGAAGGCGATCAGGTTGATCACGGGCGCGGGCCCGGCGAACGCCGCCGCGAGCAGGCCGGTGGCCAGCTGCCGATCGCTGAGCGGAAGCAGTCGCAGATGCTCCGGCTGCACGGTCTCGTCGCTGCTGCCGAACAGGACCGGGCCGCACAGCCAGCCGAGCGTCCATATCCCGAAGATCGTCGCGGCGACGGTTGTCGCGTGCGCGGCGTCGCCGTCGCGCACCGCGAAGCCGACCATCGCCGCCGTGATCAGCGCGAAGACGGAGCCGACCAGAACGCCCATCACGAAGCTGAAGCCCTGCCAGCCGCTGCTCAACGCACGCAGGGTGAGCAACAGCCGCATGCGGATCAGGACGCCAACCACGACAGCCCGCCCTCCCCGCCGACGCGGCCACCGACCAGCCGGACGAACGCCTCCTCCAACGTGTCCGAGCCGCGCACCTCCGCCACCGTGCCCGTCGCCACCACGCGACCGGCGGTGATCACCGCGACTCGATCGCACACGTTCTCCACCAGTGCCATCACGTGACTCGACAGCACGACCGCGCCGCCCGCCGCGACGAAGCGCTGCAGGATGGTGCGAATCGTGCTGCCCGACACCGGATCTACCGCCTCGAACGGCTCGTCGAGCACCAGCAGCTTCGGCGCGTGCAGCAGCGCGGTCGCCAGGCCGATCTTCTTGCGCATGCCCGCGGAGTAGTCGACGACCAAAGTCTTTTCGGCGCCGGTCAATTCGAAGACCGCGAGCAGTTCGTCGGCGCGCTCGGCGACGGTGCGCTCCGGCATGCCGCGCAAAAGCCCGGTGTAGGTGAGCAATTCGCGGCCGGTGAGCCGCTCGGGCAGGGCGAGGCCGTCCGGCAGCACGCCGACCAGGGTCTTGGCTCGCGCCGGATCGGCCCACACGTCGGCCCCGAAGATCTCGGCCCGGCCGCCGTCGGGGCGAAGCAGTCCGCAGGCCATCGACAGGGTCGTCGTCTTGCCCGCCCCGTTCGGGCCGACCAGGCCGAAGAACGAGCCCGGCGGCACCGCCAGGCTCACATTGTCGACGACCCACGGCCCGCCGAAGCGTTTACACAGGCCGTCGAGGTGCAGCGCGGGCTGGTGATCAGGTCGCATGGATCCCCCGGAGGACTCTCGTATAACTGTTCTCCAAGGGTACGGACCACCAGCCCGCGCGGTTCTACGGCGTCACGCCGTCTTCGCCAGTTCCTTGTACACCGGTGCGTCCCAATCGATTCGGTAACGCTGCTCCGGGCCCATGGTCTTCTCGGTGTCCATCATCCTGACGAACACCGGCGCCAGCAGCTGCATCATCTTGCGCCCCACCGGGCCGAGGGTCTTGCTGTGGTTGGCCTTGGCGGCGCGCGCCGCGACGGCCTCCACCCGGCCGCGCCGCAGCCGCTCATAGGTGGCGAACGCCTCCTCCGGCGTCGGCAGGTCGCGCAGGCAGCGGGCCACCTGGATCGCGCTCTCGATGGCGAGCGACGCGCCCTGACCGGAGCTGTTGGACGGCGCGTGCACCGCGTCGCCCACCAGCGCCATGCGGCCGCGGAACCAGTGCGGCACCGACGGCATGATGTGCAGCGCCCCGACCACCTCGAGCTGTTCCTCGGTTGTGCGCCTTGCGAATTCGCCACCGGGGGTGTCCTCGGCGTAGGTCTCGCGCAGGATGCTGAGCCAGTGCGAGGCGGGGATCGCGCGGGCCGCGGTGAGCGAGAGGTACTCCTTGTGCGGCAGGTTCGCGCCCCACATGACCTGTCCTTCGCCGGTCGCCCCGTACAGGTAGTACGCCTTCTTGCCGAACGCGAAGGTCATCGACTCGGGTTCGATGTCGCCGTCGTAGTCGATCATCGCGCCGAAGCCGAGCATGTTGAGGTACTCCGGCCCCGGCGCGTCCGGGTCGATCAGGCCGCGCACGGTCGAGCGGATGCCGTCGGCGCCGATGAGCGCGTCGGCGGTGGCCGTGCTGCCGTCGGCGAAGCGGGCGGTGATGCCCGACTCGTCCTCGACCACGTCGATCAGGCGTTTGTTGTACTCGATCGGCACGCCGGCGGCCACCGCGCGATCGTGCAGGGCGCGGTGCAGCTCGCCGCGGTCGACCAGTTGCAGCGGCTCCAAGCCGGACAGGCCGGGCATGAAGATGTCCTTGCCGCCGACGGACAGGCCCATCTTCGAGATGGGCCGCGCGATCTCGCGGACCGCCTCGCCCGCCTCGATGATGTCAAGGGCGGCAACGCCGTTCGGTGCGAGGGCGAGCCCGCTGCCGATGTTGTAGGACGGGCCGGGGTAGGCCTCGTAGAGGCGGGCGTCGATGCCCGCCTTCAGCAGGGCGGTCGCGGTGACCGGGCCGGCGATGCCGCCGCCGATGACCATGGCGGTTCTTACAGTGGACATGGATGTCTCCAGGTTTGTGCGTTTCGGGTGTTGTGCGATCCCCGAACCGACCCGTGCGTCACGCACCCAGATATCCTGTGGTTGCCAGCCTTGTAGCCGGGTGCGCGTACGCGGGCGCGGTTCGAGACTGTTCACTCGGGCTCGGCGGCGGTGTTGCCGCACCCCGCCGGGCCCGGTCTCGATGTCAGGATGGTTCCTGCCGGGTCATCCCCCTTTCCACGGACGCGACGACCTCCGCGACCGGCACCTGTTCGGCGTGTACCCGCCGCCACCAGTCCAGGTCGGGGAATGTGCCGTCGATCAGTTCTTCGCGCAGCGAGTGGGCCCAGGCCGCCTCGGCTTCCAGCATCGCGAGCCCGAACTCGGACTCGACGACGAACAGCCGCGGCAGTCCGGAGGACTTGACCTGGCCGAGTTCGGTGCGCACGTTGTCGATGATGTGATTCAGCGCGTCGACGCGACGGCCGAGCAGCTCGACGACCTCGTCGGGGGGCAGCATCGAGAGTATGGACAGGCCCGCGATGAAGCGGTGCTGCTCCGGCTCCGGTACGGCCACCAATTCCCTTGTCCAGTCGAGCAGTTCGGCGCGGCCGGCCTCGGTGATCTGGTAGATCACCCGCTCGGGTCGCGCGCCGTCGCGCTCGCTGCCGACGATCTCCAGGAAGCCGACCTTCTCCAGGCTTTGCACGACCGTGTAGAGCGAACCCCACTTGATCGCCATGTCCTGGTCTTTGCCGCGCTCGCGCAGCGTGTGCGCGATCTCGTAGCGGTGCTTCGGCCGATCGATCATGGCGCTGAGCACCGCGAGGGCGAGCAGGTTGTTCACCTTGCGCTTCTTGGCCATCACACCTCCTTACTCGTTCACGAATATACGTGCACGAGTATTAGTGGCGCAAGGGTGTTTCGCGGTGGGTCAGGCGCGGGCGGGCTCGTGCTCGCCGGTCTCCTGCTCGAGCAGTTTGGCGGCGAGCTTGTCCAGCGCCTGGTCGAACAGGGCGCGGTCGGCGGGGTCGTCGTTGTTCCAGTCGTCGAGCCTGCTGTCGAGCCAGCGGCGCCACGCGGCCTTGACCCGATCCAGCTCGGCCTGGCCGTGGTCGGTCAGGCGCAGCTCGCGGCCGTCGTCGACGAGGTAGCCGCGGTCGGCGACCCGGCGATAGATCGGCTCGAGCACGTCGTCGGGGAGCTTGTGCGCCCGCGCGACCGAGTCGAGCGTCGCCCCGCCCGCGACGCGATCTCGCAGGTAGACCTGCCCGAGCGCCCAGGCCTCACCCCTGCTGAGCGTGCTGCCCGCGTCCGCGAGAATGCGCGGGCCGATCGGCCCTTCGGCGTGCTCCCTGCGCATGGTCGCGGCGATGGCCCGCTCCAGCTGCACCACGCGGTCCGCGGAGTCCGGCACCGAAAAGCCTTCGCCCACACCGCCGGCGCTCGTCCGGGCGCTGTCGCGCAGTGGCACCTCCTTAAGGAACCAGGCGACCACGAAACCGACGAGCGCCACCGGCACCACCCAGACGAAAACATGGTCGATGGTGTCTGCGTAGGCGTCGATGATCGGGGCGGCGACATCCGGCGGAACCCGTTGCAGCGCTTGCGGGTTCGCCGCGACCTCCGGCGGCACCACCTTCGCCTCCAGCAGCGCCGCACGCAGGTTCGGGCCGATCTCGTTGCTGTAGAGCGTGCCGAAAATGGCTGTGCCGAAGGTACTTCCGAGGGTGCGGAAGAAGGTGACGCCGGAGGTCGCCGTCCCGAGCTGTGCGTACGGCACGGTGTTCTGCACGACGATGGTGAGCACCTGCATGGTCAGCCCGATGCCGAGGCCGAGCACCATCATGTAGAGCGACTCTTCCCAGAAGCCCGTGTCGCGGCCCATGGTCGACATGAGATACAGCCCGAGGGCCATCACCAGCGTGCCCACGATCGGGAAGTACCGGTAGCGGCCGGTCTTGCCGACCACCTGGCCGGACAGGATCGAGGTGATCAGCAGCCCGAGCACGAGCGGCAGTGAACGCACGCCGGACATGGTCGCCGAGACCCCGTCCACGTATTGCAGATACGCGGGCAGATAGGTGATCGACCCGAGCATCGCGAAACCGCAGATGAAACTCAGGATCGAGCAGACCGTGAAGACTCGGCTGCGAAACAGCCCCATCGGCAGCATGGGGTCCGCGGCCCGCAACTCGACCAGCACGAACGCCGCGAACAGCACCGCCGACGCGACGAACAGCCCGATGATCATCGACGAGCCCCACGCGTACTCCTGCCCGCCCCACTCGAGCCCGAGGATCAGGGTGGACACCGCGACGGCGACCAGCCCGATGCCCGCGTAGTCGATGATCGGCTTGACCGCCGCGCGCACCCGCGGAATGGTGCGGGCCGACATCGCGATCATGACGATCGCGAGCGGCACGTTGACGTAGAAGCACCAGCGCCAGCTCGCGTGGTCGGTGAAAAGGCCGCCGAGCGTCGGCCCGATCACTGTGGTGACGCCGAAGACCGCGCCGAGCGCGCCCTGGTATTTCCCGCGCTGGCGCAGCGGGATGGTGTCGGCGATGAGGGCCATCGCGGTGACCATCAGGCCGCCCCCGCCGAAGCCCTGGATGCCGCGGGCGACGATCAGCAGCGTCATCCCGTTCGCGAGGCCGGCGATCATCGAGCCGACGATGAAGATCAGCGCGCTGAGCTGGAAGATCAGCTTGCGGCCGAACAGGTCGCCGAGCTTGCCGGCCAGCGCGGTGGCCACCGCCTCGGCGAGCAGATAGGCCGTGACCACCCACGCCATGTGCCCGGCCTCGCCGAGATCGGCGACGATCGTCGGCAGGGCGGTGGACACGATCGTCTGATCGAGCGCCGCGAGCAGCATGCCCAGCACAATCGTGGCGAACACGATATTGATCTTCGCGCGGCTCATCGGCTCGGGGGATTTCTCGGCGACAGCGACTGCACCGGTCATGGGATCAGTATGGGTGCGAACCGCCGTTCTGTCCGTCCAGCGACACGGCAGTAACACCAGCGTCGCGGAGCGACTCCGTGAGGGGTGGTGGTCGGGCGACGGGTGGGCCCCTTCAGCAGAGCAACCCCTCCAGCGCCTTGACCCGCCGCGGCTGCCGCAGCTTGGCCAGGCCCTTCGCCTCGATCTGCCTGGCGCGTTCGCGCGAGACACCGTAGGCCTTGCCGACTTCTTCGAGCGACTTCGGCTCGGCGCCGTCCAGACCGAAGCGCTGGGCGATCACCTCGGCCTCGCGCTCGGTGAGCCCGGCGAGAACCCTGTCGAGCAGGCCGCGCGTGGCCGACGCGAGCGCCGTCTCGGCGGGGTCCGGGCCGGGATCGGCGAGCAGCTCGCCGAACTCGGCGGCGTCGTCGCCGACGGGGGTGTGCAGCGAAAACGGTTCGCGCGCATGGTCGAGCAGCTCGCGGACCTTGTCCGGCGTCAGATCGAGTTCGACGGCCAGTTCCTCGGCGGTGGCCTCGCGCCCGAGTCGCTGCGTGAGGTCCCGCCGGGCGCGGGTCAGCCGGTTCAGCACCTCGACGACGTGCACCGGGATGCGAATCGTCCGGCCCTGATCGGCCAGCGCGCGGCCGATGCCCTGCTTGATCCACCAGGTGGCGTAGGTCGAGAACTTCAGTCCCCGACGATGATCGAACTTCTCTACCGCGCGCATCATGCCGAGGGTGCCCTCCTGCACGAGATCGAGCAGCGACAGGCCAGCCGGTGTCGGGTAGCGCTTGGCGATCGAGACGACCAGGCGCAGATTGGCCTCGACCATATAATCCTTGGCGCGCTGCCCGTCGGCGACCGCGCGGCGCAGCTCGCGGCGTTGCACGGGGTCGAGGTCGGTCTCGTCGGCGAGTTGCTGCGCGGCCAGCGCCCCCGCCTCGATTTGCATGCCGAGCTCGACCTCCTGCGCGGCGGTGAGCAGCGGGGTGCGGGCGATGAGTCGCAGGTAGTCCTTGATCGGGTCTTCGCTGACGGTGCCGGAGAGGCGAGCGGCGCAGTACTTGGTCACGGAAGTGGGTCCTTCCGAAGGGAGCGAACCGGTCGCCGGCGCGGGGGACGCGCCGACGACCGGAGGGAGTACTGCTCGGCGCTCAGCCGCGACCGGGAATGCGCAGCGGGCGCTGCGGGGCGGCGCGGAAAGCGGCCCCGCGCATGTGCGTGGACCGACCGGCACTCTTGCGATCAATACGCGGCGTGCCGGGGAACGCGTTGTCGCGCTTCTTCTTTCGCACGTTCTGGGGCCCAGCGAAGCGGTCGAGGACGGCGTCGATGGTGGTCTGCGCGGAGGTCTTGTCGGCCATGGTGGCTTGTCCCTTTCGATTGATGGTGGAGCTGGGGCGGGCGGGGATCGCTTCGACAAGTCCGTGGTTCATTCGCGGATGACGCTCCTTCGTGTTCGGGGACAAACACAAACTTAGAACAGACCTAAAAATGTGTCAAGCATAAATTTCGGTCGATATCAGATATGGTGGTGCCATGAGCACGGAGACGTTGGGCCTTCGGGACCGAAAGAAGCAGCAGACCAGGGAGAACATCTCCCATCACGCGACGAGGCTGTTCCTCGAGCACGGCTTCGACAAGGTGACGATCGCCGACGTCGCGGCCGCCGCGCAGGTCGCCAAGATGACGGTGACCAACTACTTCCCGCGCAAGGAGGACCTCGCCCTCGACCTGCACGACGTCTTCGTGGACCGGCTCGCGCGTGTCGTCCGCGAGCGCGAGCCAGGCCGGTCCGCCCTCGCGGCCCTGCGCGCCGCCTATCTCACGGCGGCGGCCGAGCAGGATCCGGTGGCCGGCTTCTCCGGCCCGGAGTTCGCCGCCATGATCGCCGCCAGCCCCGCCCTCGTCGCGCGCCTGCGCGAGTTCCACGACGAGCGCGAGCAGGCCCTCGCCGCCACGCTCGCCGCCGAAACCGGCGCGGCCGCAACGGATATCACGCCGAGAGTGGCGGCGGCACAGCTGGGCGGGGTGCACCGCGTGCTGTTCGACGAGACCATGCGCCGCACCCTCGACGGTCAGTCGAACGACGAGATCGCCTCGGCCATCACCGAATACATCGGCACGGCGTTCGACGCGCTCGCGCCGTCGCTGGGCGGCTACGCCGTGCGCTGATCCGGAATCACCAGCAGCGACAGCGCGATCGGCACCAGCAACTCCACCAGCTCGCCGACCGTCGGGCGCGGGTCGGCCAGCACCCACTCATGGGCGAGCCCGTTGATCGCACCGATGAGAGCGCTTGCGCCCCAACCGTTTCCGCCACGAATTCGAGCGTCGGGGGCCACCCTCGGCACCAGGGTCGTCGCCAGCAGCTCGCCCCACGCGCGCCGCCGTTCGCGGCGGTGGCGCTCCATCCGTTCGCTGACGCCGACCACCTCGATGAAGGCGACCTTGGCGCGATGGGGATCAGAGCCGATCGAGCCGAGGTAGGCCGAGACCATCACGGTCATCGCCGCGGTCAGGTCGAGCCGGGGATCGAGGTCGGTCAGCGCCGCGAGCAGCGCGGCGGCCGCGTCGTCCTGGATCCGGTCGTACGCGGCGACCAGCACGTCCTCCCGGGTCTGGAACTCCTCGTAGAACTGCCTCTTGGACAGCGACGCGGCGGCGCAGACGTCGGCGAGCGAGCAGTTCGCGTAGCCGCGTTCGGCGAAGATCCGGGTCGCCGCGTCCAGGAAGCGCTGGCGGCGTTCGGCCTTGCGCTCCGCGACGGCGCGACCGCCGTACTGCCTGCCGACAATGGTCACGCCACCACCGTATCCGAGCCGTGGCACAACCTTCGTGACCAGGCATACCTCCCTCTGACACAGTCCCGGCCGGGAGGCGGTGTTGTGATCCGCGTCATGGCGTTGCATACTCGACAACAGTCTGAAACCAACTGGGCTCACATGTGCGTCCGGGCAACAAAGAGGTTGATCTGTGGTCACATCGCGCAAGCACGCATCGAAGCTGCTCGTCGCCCTCGCCGTGCTGGCGACCGGGCTGCCCTTCACCCTCGCGGGGCAGGCCGTCGCGGAGCCGGCCGCTCCCCCGGTCCAGCCCGCGCTGCCGTTCCCGATCCCGCCCATGCCGCCCGGCTTCGACCCCGCCTTCTATCGCCCGGCGCCGGAGACCTACGCGAATCTCGAGCCGGGCCGGCTCATCGCGGCCCGCCAGGTGAATGTGGCGAATCTGTCGCTGATTCCGGTCAATGTCGACTCCTGGCAGCTGTCCTACCGATCGACCAACACCCGCGGCGAGCCGATCGCCGCGGTCGCTACCGTGCTGAAGCCGCGCGGCTACGTCGCCGACCGGCCGCTGTTCTCCTACCAGATCGCCGAGGACTCCACCGGCAACTACTGCATGCCGTCCTATCAGCTCCAAATGGGTTCCATCCCAGCAACTCTCACCGGCTCGATCCTGGTCGCCGCCCAGTTCCTCGAGGTGCAGGCGGCGCTGGCGCAGGGCTGGGCGGTGGTCGTGCCCGACCACCAGGGCCCCGACTCCGCTTACGCCGCAGGACCTTTGGCCGGGCGGATCACCCTCGACGGCATCCGCGCCGCAGAGCGCTTCGAGCCGATGCAGTTGTCCGGCGCCGACACCCGGGTCGGCATGATGGGCTACTCCGGCGGCGCGATCGCCACCGGCCACGCCGCCGAGCTGAAGCGGAGCTACGCGCCCGAGCTCAATGTCGTCGGCGCCGCCGAGGGCGGCATCCCCGCCGACCTCTCCGCCGCGTTGAAGATGGCCAACGGCAACCTCTCCGCCGGACTGGTCTTCGCGGGCGCCCTCGGCGTCTCGCGCGAATACCCGGAGCTGCGAAACTTTCTCGACGCCAACATGAACGGTCTCGGCAAGCTGATGATGGCGGCCAAGGAGCAGCTCTGCGCGAGCTACCAGTCGATCTTCTTCCCGTTCGCCGACATCATCGGCATGCTCACCACGAACCCGTTCACCGATCCCACGGTCGTCTCGGTGCTGGACAAGACCAAAATGGGCAAGGCCGTCCCGGACATGCCCATGTTCATGTTCCAGGCGAACCCGGACTGGCTCATCCCGGTCGGCCCGGTCAACGACCTCGTGGCCTACTACGCGCAGGACCCGAACGCTCGCGTCGAGTACGTGCGCGACCACTTCAGCGAACACCTGACGCTCGACCCGATCGGCGCGCCGCGCGCCCTGCTGTGGCTGCGGGATCGATTCGCGGGCAAACCCGTCGCACCCGGCGTCACGACCACCGATGTCGGCTCGATGATGCTCGACTCCGCGACGTGGCAGGTGTGGGGCGAGGTCGTGGGCACCACGCTCGCGTCGGCGTTCCAGCAACCGATCGGCAGCGTACGCTGAGTGGTGGTAACCGTTCCCGTCTGAGACACTCGTCATCGAGCCCGAGGGAAACCCTTCCCCTGGAACTTACTCCAGAGTAAGGTTGCGGCATGGCGTGGAAACCTACTGAAATTCCGGATCAGACCGGGCGCACCTTCGTGATCACCGGCGCGAACGGCGGGTTGGGCGCCGTGACCACCGAGGTCCTCGCGGCCAAGGGCGCGACCGTCGTCATGGCCTGCCGCAACGCGAAGAAGGCTCAGGCGGTCGCCGACGGCATCACCGGCGATGTCCGCGTCGCCGAGCTCGACCTGTCCGACCTGGCGTCGGTGCGCAAGTTCGCCGACGAACAGGCCGAGTTCGACGTGCTGATCAACAACGCCGGGCTGATGAACGTCCCGTTCTCCCGGACCAAGGACGGCTTCGAGACCCAGTGGGGCGTGGACCATCTCGCCCACTTCGCGCTGACCGGCCTGCTGCTCGACCGCATCCGCGACCGGGTGGTGACGCTGGCCAGCATCGCGCACAAGCAGACCCCGAAGCTGTGGATCGACGACCTCAACTACGAGCACCGTCGCTACCAGCGCAACCTCGCCTACGCGCAGGCCAAGCTGTCGAATCTGATGTTCGCCCGCGAACTCCAGCGCCGCCTGGCCGAATCCGGTTCGGCCAAGCGCTCTTACGCGGTGCACCCCGGCGTCTCGGCCACCGACCTGTTCGCCAGGACCGAGACCCCCGTGGACCGGATCATCAAGCCGTTCGTCGCGCTCATCGGGCATCCGCCGAGCAAGGCCGCGCACTCCTCGCTGTTCGCCGCGACCGTGCCGGACGCCGATCCGGAGGTCTACTGGGGCCCGAGCCGGCTCTTCCAGACCCAGGGGCCGGTGGAGGCCTCGCCGTCGAGCAAGCTGTCCAAGAACAAGGAGCTGTGGCGGCGGCTGTGGGAAGAGTCCGAGCGACTGACCGGAGTGAGCTACAAGTTCTGACCCCGGCGAGCAGGCCGGGCGTGGAGCGACGCGGCCGAGCGGGCCGTCCGTCCGCCGACCTGGTCCTACGCACCGTGTAGTAGACGGGTACCGTAGAAGCCGTGTCCGCTTCACCCCGCCGCTCGGCACACAATCGCCCGGCCCTCATCGCGCTGGTGATCGTCGCTGCGCTCGGCTGCCTGGCGCTGGCGTGGTGGCAGTGGGAACGGTTCGAATCGTCGAGCGGGACCGGCCAGAATCTGGGTTACGCGCTGCAGTGGCCGTTGTTCGCGGCGTTCGCGGTGTTCGCCTACTTCCGGTTCGTGCGGCTCGAGCGCGAGGCGCACGAGGACGAGTCCGGCGAGCAGTCCGCCGACAAGCCCCGGCGCGCGCCGAAAGCCGTTGCGCCGCGCGAGATTCCGGCCGGACTGCTGCCGGAGCGGCCGAAGGCGGTGCGTGACGAGGACCCGGTGCTCGCCGACTACAACAGGTACCTGGCCGCACTGCACGCCGAAGACATCGATGTTCAGGTCCGCGAGGCGGGCCTGCGCGTCCGCGACACCGAGAGGAGCGCCGGTTGACCGCCAGCGAGAATTCCACCGAGAGCACGGCGGCCCCGGCCACCCTCGCCCCCGCGCGGGCCGGCGGAGCGAGCACCGACAAGATCAAGTCGGCGCTGCTGCGCTACCGCACGCTGGCCTGGATCACCGGCCTCTGGCTGCTGCTGCTCACCGGCGAGATGATCGCCAAGTACGGCTTCGACGTGCACACCCCCAGCTGGATCGCGGTAGTGCACGGCTGGGTGTACTTCGTCTACCTGCTGGTCACCGCCGACCTGGCGGTGAAGGTGCGCTGGCCCGTCCTGCGCACCGTCGGCACGCTGCTCGCGGGCACCATCCCGCTGCTGTCCTTCTTCGTCGAGCACGTCAACGCGAAGAAGGTCAAGCAGGACTTCGGCGTCTGACGCCGGATCGGCTCAGCCCTCGGCGAGCTCCGACAGCGCGGGCAGCAGCTGGGCGAGCGCCCGGCCGCGGTGTGAGACGGCGTCCTTCTCGGCGGGCGTCAACTGAGCCGCGGAGACGTCGCCGCCCTCGGGGATGAACAGCGGGTCGTAGCCGAAGCCGCCGTCACCCAGCGGTTTCCGGCCGACCGTGCCCGGCCACTCGCCCCGCACCACGATCTCCGCGCCGTCCGGCACGACCAGCGCGCAGGTCGAGACGAAACGCGCGCCGCGCCGTTCGTCCGGCACGTCGCCGAGCTGGGCCAGCAGCAGCGCGTTGTTGGCCGCGTCGTCGCCGTGGCGCCCGGCCCAGCGCGCGGAGAGCACACCGGGCATGCCGTTGAGCGCGTCCACCTCGATGCCGGAATCGTCTGCGACACAGGCCAGTCCGGTCGCGGTGGCGCCGTCGCGCGCCTTGGCGAGCGCGTTCTCCTCGAAGGTCGCGCCGGTCTCCGGCGCCTCGTCGTAGGCGGGCACGTCGTCGAGCCCGACGATCTCGATCTCCGCGATGCCCGCCTCGGCGAGGATGCGCCGAAGCTCGTTCAGCTTCTTGGCATTTCGGCTCGCCACCAGCACACGACGCGACACGGCTACTTCTTCTTCGGCTCGGACGGCTCGGGCAGCACGCCCGGGTACGGCAGCGCCAGCGCCTCCTTCTGGATGGCGAAGATCCGCTCGCACCCGACCAGCGCGGAGTCGAGCATCTTGTCCAGGGTGGAGCGGGGGAAGGTGGCGCCCTCGCCAGTGCCCTGGATCTCGACCAGGGTGCCGGTGTCGGTGGCGACCACGTTCATATCGACCTCGGCGCGCGAATCCTCTTCATAGGGCAGGTCCAGGCGCACCCGGCCGTCGACCACGCCGACGCTCACCGCGGCGATCGCGCAGGAGATCGGCTGCGGGTCGGCCAGCACGCCCTTGGCGGCCAGGTAGGTGATCGCGTCGACCAGCGCGACGTAGGCGCCGGTGATCGCGGCGGTCCTGGTGCCGCCGTCGGCCTGCAGCACGTCGCAGTCGATGGCGATGGTGTTCTCGCCGATGGCGGCGAGGTCGATGCAGGCGCGCAGCGAGCGGCCGATCAGGCGGCTGATCTCCTGGGTGCGGCCGCCGACCTTGCCCTTCACCGACTCGCGCCCGCTGCGGGTGTGCGTGGCGGCGGGCAGCATCGCGTATTCGGCGGTGACCCAACCCAGTCCGGAGTCGCGCCGCCACGGCGGCACGCCCTCGGTCACGCTCGCGGTGCACATCACCCGCGTCTGACCGAACTCGACCAGCACCGAACCGGCTGGATGCGTGGTGAATCCACGCGTGATCCTTACCTCGCGGAGCTCGTCGTCCGCCCTGCCATCGGCTCGTCTAGACACGGCCACAGCCTAGTCACACCGGACAGCCGCGCGGGCAACCGGTCAGAGATCGAACGTCTCGCCCGGCGCGACCGCGTGCACGGGCCCGGCGAACTGCGCCTTGGCCTCGGCGATGACGTCTTCGCGCGAGGTCCACGGCGGAATGTGGGTGAGCAGCAATTCCTTCACCCCGGCCCGCGCGGCGATCATGCCCGCCTCGGTGCCCGAAAGATGAATGCCCGGAGGGCGATTCGCGGGATCGTGGGTCCACGACGCCTCGGCCATCAGGATGTCGGCGCCCTGCGCGAGCTCGTTGACCGCGTCGCACATCGCGGTGTCGCCGGTGTAGACGAAGGTTCGTCCGGCGGCGGTGACGATCCGCAGTCCATAGGACTCCGGTGGGTGGAACATCCGGCGCGCCGACACGGTGTGGCCCGGCCCGAACTCGATCTCCTCGCCGACGGTCCACGGCCGGTGGTCGATCACGTCGGACCAGTCGTCGCACTCGCCGCCGATCTCGGCCGAGGCGTTGCCGATGCGCAGCGCGCTGTCCGACGGCCCGCGCACGATGGCCCGGCCGACCGGCGGGGTGGGGTGGTAGCGCCGCCAGACCAGCAGGCCGGGCAGGTCCAGACAGTGGTCGGCGTGCAGGTGGGTCAGGAAGATGTCGACCTCACCGGGGTCGGCGTAGCGCTGCAGCGCGCCGAGCACCCCCGGCCCGAAATCGATCACGACGGGCGTCATATCCGGCCCGCTCAGCAAATACCCCGACGCTGGGGAGTCCGGGCCGGACACACTGCCCGAGCACCCGAGGACGGTGAGGCGCATCCCCCCATGCTGCCACGACGAATTATCGGTCAAGAAACTATCCCCACATTTCTCGAAGGGCCGCGCGATCACCGTGGCGACGCGGCGACCCCGGCTCGATCCCCGCGACGTATCCGGCGTGCATCACCAGAGAGTACCCAGCCGGCAACCACTCCACCCATCGCCCCGAAAAGATGGCCCTGCCAAGAGATTCCGTCCTGGCCGGGCAATACGCCCCACAGCAGCGACCCGTAGAGCGCCAAAACCACGAGCCCGAGCAGGATCTGGCCGACGTTGCGGGCGAACCAGCCGCGCGAGATCAGGAATGTCAACCAGCCGAACACCAGAACCGAGGCGCCGAGGTGCACGCTGCCGGTGGCGCCGGTGAGCCAGGTGCCGATGCCTGCGATGACCCAGATGATGGCGGTCGCGGCCAGCCCGCGGCCGATGCCCGCGAGCAGCGCGAGGAAGCCGAGCACGAGGACGGGCAGGGTGTTGCCGACCAGGTGCGGCCAGTTGGCGTGCAGGACCGGGGCGAAGAGGATGCCCCAGAGTCCGTCGGCCTCACGGGGATGGATGCCCGCGTTGTTCAGCTCGTTGTGGTCGAGGGTGTCCACGCCCTCGATGCCGTACAGCAGCGCGACGAAACCGGCTGTGAGCACTCCGGCCCGCAGCCACAACTGTTTGACGGCGGCGATATTGCTGGGCTTCGCAGGGGAATTCGCCGTCGCGCCCGGCTTCCCCAGCTGGGCACGGATCGCCGCGATCCGATCGGGGTCGAATGACGAACCGATTCCCGAACCGCCGGTCATCGCAGCCTCCTCGCTCGGCGGGATCACGACGGCTCGCTGATCTTCGGCGCGGGCCGTCCACCCGCTGTTTCGAGGGTACCCGCGGGCGCTATGCCCAGAGTTGACCGTCGAGGCGCTCCTCGGCCTCTTCCAGCGTGCCGTCGTAGGCGCCCGTCGACAGGTACTTCCAGCCGCCGTCGGCGACGACGAACGCGATGTCGGCGCGCCGGCCCGCCTTCGCGACCTTGCGGGCCACGCCGAGGGCCGCGTGCAGGATCGCGCCGGTCGAGATGCCCGCGAAAATGCCCTCCTCCGCGACCAGTTCGCGGGTGCGCTTGACCGCGTCGAACGGGCCGACCGAGAACCGGGTGGTCAGCACCGACTCGTCGTACAGCTCGGGAATGAAGCCCTCGTCGATATTGCGCAGCCCGTAGACCAGCTCGCCGTAGCGCGGCTCGGCCGCGACGATCTCGATGCCGGGCACCTTCTCGCGCAGGAAACGCCCGGTGCCCATGAGCGTTCCGGTGGTGCCGAGCCCGGCGACGAAGTGTGTTATCTCCGGCAGGTCGGCCAGGATCTCGGGCCCGGTGGTCTCATAGTGCGCCAGCGCGTTGGCCGGGTTGCCGTACTGATACAGCATCACCCAGTCCGGATTCTCCCCGGCGATCTGCTTGGCCAGCGCCACAGCCTGATTGGAGCCGCCCGCGGCCGGCGAGTCGATGATGCGCGCGCCGAACATGGTCAGCAGCTGACGCCGCTCGACCGAGGTGTTCTCCGGCATCACACAGACCAGCTGATAGCCCTTGAGCTTGGCGGCCATCGCCAGCGAGATGCCGGTGTTGCCGCTGGTGGGTTCCAGGATGGTGCAACCGGGCGTCAGCCGGCCCTCGGCCTCGGCCTGCTCGATCATCCGCAGCGCGGGCCGGTCCTTGATGGAGCCGGTCGGGTTGCGGTCCTCGAGTTTGGCCCACAGCCGCACATGATTCTCGCCGTCCCACTGCGGGGACAGGGTGCGCAGGCCGACCAGCGGGGTGTCGCCGAGGGTCGCGATCAGCGATTCATAGCGCGCCACGGGTTCGCCTCAGCCTCCGGCGACGGCGGGCAGGATGGTCACGCTCGCGTCGGCGGGGACCTCGGCCTCGAGCCCGCCGGCGAAGCGCACGTCCTCGTCGTCGACGTAGATATTGACGTAGCGGTTCAGCTTGCCGTCCTTGAGCAGCCGCTCGGCGATGCCGGGGTGGCTCGCCTCGAGGTCATCGATCAGCGCGCTCAGCGTCGAGCCCTGCGCCTGCACGCGCTTCTCCCCTCCGGTGAGGCCACGCATGATGGTCGGGATGGACACGGTTACCGGCATGAGAACTCCTCGGTTTCGCGAAAAGGCATCGGTTTCAGGCGTTTTCGTAGGCGTCGACGATCCGCACCGGCTCCTCGGTGACCTCGCCGTCGACGATCCGGTAGCTGCGCAGCTCGTGCTGCTCGGGGTCGCGGGTCGAGATCAGCACGTAGTGCGCGTAGGGCTCGGACGCGTAGGACACGTCGGTGCGGCTGGGGTACGCCTCGGTGGCGGTGTGCGAGTGGTAGATCACCACCGGCGTCTCGTCGGCGTCGTCCATGGCGCGCCACACTTTGAGCTGCTCACCGGAGTCGAAGCGGTAGAAGGTCGGCGAGCGCTCGGCGTTGATCATGGCGATGAACCGCTCCGGACGGTCCGAACCCTCCGGCCCGGCGATGACGCCGCACGCCTCGTCGGGGTGGTCGGCGCGCGCGTGCGCGACCATCGCCTCCACGAGGTCGGCCCTGATCACCAGCACGAGTTCTCACCCTTCCGCCCGGTTCGGGCACTCGCCCTCGCCGCGCTCCGCAGCGCCGACCTGTCGCAGTCGACAACCAGTGAGAATATTCGGCTATTCCCCGCGCGCCGCGCCTGGTTCCGGATTCTCCGCGTTCACCGGGGAAACAGGTCGCGGTACGCAGGGACTTCGCCGACGGAGGTGGCCGCGAGGATCGCGTCGACGATCGCGCGCTCCACGCACAGGCCCGCGGCGGTGCAGAGCTTGTCGACCAGCATCACGTCGCGGGGGAACGCCGCGGGCAGTTCGATGCGCTCGGGCGGCTGCCACGCGCCGGTCGCCAGTGCGAAGAACGTGTCGCCGTCGAACGGGGCGTGCGCGGGGCGGATGGCGCGGGCCAGGCCGTCGTGCGCGGTCGTGGCCAGGCGTTGACAGCCCACCGGGTCCAGCGGCGCGTCGGTGGCCACTACGCCGATGGTCGTGTTGAGTCGCATGCCTTTCGCCGGAAGGGCGTTGGCGCGGGCCAGTTGCTCGGCGGTCGCGGGCCGCAGGCCGAAGTGCTCGGGCCCGTCGGTGCCCGCGCCCCACGGCAGTCCGGTGCGCGGATCGAAGGGTGAGCCGGCGGAGTTGGCCACGACCAGCGCGGCGACGGTGGCTCCGGCCGCCACGCCCTCGGTGATCACCACGCTCGCCGAGCCGATGCCACCCTTGAGCGCGCCGGACCGCGCGCCGACGCCCGCGCCGACCACGCCGCGTGCGAAGTCGAGCGCCGCGGCGTCCGCCGCCCGGTAGCCGAAGTCGGCGTTGGGCCGAATGTTCCACGCGCCCAACGGAAGATCGTAGACCACCGCGGCGGGCACGATCGGGACGACGCGGCTCGGATCGGTCGCGTCCATCGGGACGCCCTCGCCGCGCTCCTCGAGCCAGCGCATCACCCCGTCGGCCGCGGCGAGGCCGTAGGCGCTGCCGCCGGTGAACAGGAGCGCGTTGACCTGACGTACGGTGGTCGCCAGGTCGAGCACGTCGGTCTCCCGGGTGCCCGGTCCGCCGCCGCGCACGTCGACCGCGGCGTTCGCGCCGCCCGGGGCGAAGACCACGGTGGATCCCGTCGCCGCGCCGGAGCCGAGGGTCGCGTCGGGGTCGAGCACGTGGTGGTGCCCGACCAGCAGGCCGGACACGTCGGTCAGCGAATTACGTTGCCCCGCTTGCACCTGCACAGTTGCTCCTACCCTCGCCTCGCGCGTACAGGTTCTGTTCTACCCTGCCGCGCCGGATTCGCGGGGCCCCGGCAGTCGGTTCGCGTGGACTCGAGTAGCAGAGCCCCCGGCGCGGGACCGAACAGCGGTGGACGGTGTCGGCGTCCCGACTGCGGCCGCGTAGCCGAGTTGCGGTCATTTCGCTGGATCGGCGTCTCGAAGGAGTTGGCCCCGTAGCCTTGGATTGATTTCCCAAGTCGAAGATCGAGCAAGGGAGGTTCGCCGATGGCCACCGGGTTGCACAACCCAGAGTTCACCCAGCTCGCCGAGCAGGTGAAGTCACTGTCGAGCAAACCGAGCAACGACACGCTGCTCCGTCTGTACGCACACTTCAAGCAAGCCACCGTCGGTGACAACGACACCTCCGCACCCGGCATGTTCGATCTCACCGGTAAAGCGAAGTGGAACGCCTGGAACGATCTGAAGGGCATGTCACAAGACGAGGCCACTTCGAACTACATCCAGATCGCCAGGGACACGATCGCCCAGGACTCCTGAGCTTGTTCTTCACAGCCCCTGGCGACTCGTTGGGGGTGTGGCCAGGGCGTGGCCGTCGGGCAGTCTGGAGTTCGAAGCCAGGCGCTAAGGAGCCAGCGCTTGCAGCAGGGAATCCTGCATCCAGGTGAGCCAGTGGTAGACGTCCAGGTGCGGGGCGCGCGGGTCGTCTGGGGACAGGTGGTCGGGCGTGTCGGCGTCGATGCCGAGGACGGTGCCGAGGGCGAGGCGCACGTCGGTGAGGGCGGTGAGCCAGGAGTCGGCCTGCTCGGGGGTGAGCACGATCTTGCCGCCGGAGGTGGGCACGGTGTTCAGGATGACGCTGCCCGCCGCGAGTTTGGCGTCGATGATCTCCGGCTCGTGCAGCCCGCGCAGCGCGCTGTTGAGGTCGGCGCGTTCGGCGTCGGGGGAACCCGGTTCGCTGCGGTGGAAGTCCGGCAGCAGCCTGCGCAGCCGAGGATCCTCGGGCGCGGTGGTGTTGCCGGTGCGCAGCCCGGTCAGCGCGGCCAGATCGTCCTCGGGCGCTTCCTCGGCTCGCTCGGCGAGCAGCCCGGAGACCGCGCCGACGAGCGAGCGCAGCACGTTGGCCTCACGGGCGTCCATCTCGGACCGCAGTTTGAGACCGCTCAGCGAGTTCTTCCTGCTCCACTTCCGCACGGCGTCAGGGTAGTCGTCCTGGTCAGTCGTCCCGCTGCATGGTCGCCCAGAGTCCCGCGGCGTGCAGGCGCTGAACGTCGTGTTCCATCTTGTCCCGCGACCCCGAGGAGACCACCGCTTTGCCCTCGTTGTGCACGCAGAGCATCAGCTCGGTCGCCTTCGCTTTGCTGTAGCCGAACAGCTTCTGGAATATGTAGGCGACGTAGTGCATGAGGTTGACCGGGTCGTCCCAGACGACGGTGACCCACGGGCGATCCTCCGCCTCCAAGATCTCGGTGTACTCGACCGCCTCGGGGGTCGCCTGTGCCGCTGACAGGGTCGCGTCCACGGCGTCCGCCACGGCGCCGCCTCCGACTATGTTGCACAAGGCCATAACGTCAAGGGTACGACTCGACTCCGAGTGAGCAACACCCCGCCGATGCGGGTTTCGAGCATTTCACAGCTTGTCGGGCGGCTGTCCGCCTATGATTGACGGCCGCGCGTGAGCGCTCACCGCGGCCCGCGCAAGCGCTCTGAACGGTTCGGGCGGGTCGACGCTCGATACAGTTGGCGGCGTGGACATCCGCGACGGCATCAGCAGCACCGCACTCCTGACCGACCAGTACGAACTGACCATGCTGGCCGCCGCGCTGGCCGACGATTCCGCGCATCGCCGGTGCACCTTCGAGGTGTTCGCCCGCCGCCTGCCGCACGGCCGCCGCTACGGCGTCGTCGCGGGCACCGGCCGGCTCCTCGACGCCCTCGAGCGCTTCCGGTTCGGCGAGACCGAACTCGCCGTGATCGCACCCTTCCTGCCCGCCGAGACGGTGGACTGGCTGCGCGACTACCGCTTCACCGGCGACATCGACGGCTACGCCGAGGGCGAGCTGTATTTCCCTGGCTCCCCGATCCTTTCGGTGCGCGGCACCTTCGCCGAGTGCGTCGTGCTGGAGACGCTCGCGCTCTCGATCCTCAACCACGACAGCGCGATCGCCTCGGCCGCCGCCCGGATGGTCAGCGCGGCGGGCGGACGCCGAATGATCGAGATGGGCTCGAGGCGCACCCACGAACGGGCCGCGCCGGACAGCTCGCGCGCCGCCTACCTCGCCGGTTTCGACGCCACCTCCAATCTGGAGGCGGTGCGCCGCTACGGCGTGCCCGGCGCGGGGACCAGCGCGCACGCGTTCACCCTGCTGCACGCGGGGTCGGGCGGCGACGACGGCGCGCACGAGGCGGACGCGTTCCGCAGCCAGGTCGCCGCGCTCGGCATCGGCACCACCCTGCTGGTCGACACCTACGACATCACCCGCGGCGTGGCCACCGCGATCGAGGTGGCCGGGCCCGAACTCGGCGGGGTGCGCATCGACTCCGGCGATCTGGGCGTGCTGGCCAGGCAGGTGCGCGATCAGCTCGACGGGCTCGGCGCGACCAAGACCCGCATCGTGGTCTCCGGCGATCTGGACGAGTACGCCATCGCCGCGCTGCGGGCGGAGCCGGTCGACGTGTACGGCGTCGGCACCTCCCTGGTGACCGGCTCCGGCGCGCCGACCGCGGGCATGGTCTACAAGCTGGTCGAGGTGGAGGGCGTGCCGGTCGCCAAGCGCAGCAGCCACAAGGAGTCGCGCGGCGGCACCAAGAAGGCGATCCGGCTGTCGCGGCCGACGGGCACGATCGTCGAGGAGATCGTCTATCCGGCCGCCGGACCGACGCCGGAGGCGAACGGGTTCGAGGCGCGGGAACTGCTCGTCCCGCTGGTGCGCGAGGGCAAGGTCGTCGAGGACCTGCCGACGCTGTCGGACAGTCGCGACCATGTGGCGCACGGGCTGATCAGCCTGCCGTGGGAAGGGCTGAAGCTATCGGCGGGCGAGCCCGCCGTGCCGACGACGTTCATGAGCTGAGCCGCGCCGCCCGGCCCGCGGCGCGGCACAATGCAGTACGGATACTGGAGTTCACACCGCAGGAGGTCACCATGGCCCGAGCCCTGATCATCGTCGACGTGCAGAACGATTTCTGTGAGGGCGGGTCGCTCGCCGTCGCGGGTGGCGCCGCGGTCGCGGCGCGGATCAGCGAGCACCTCGCGGCCGCGGACTACGACGCGATCGTCGCGACCCGCGATTACCACATCGACCCGGGCGCGCACTTCTCCACACAGCCCGACTACGTCGACTCCTGGCCGCCGCACTGCCGCGCCGGAACCCCGGGCGCGGAGTTCCACCCGAACCTGGACACCGCTCCCGTCCAGGAGACCTTCTCCAAGGGCGCGTACTCCGCGGCCTACTCCGGTTTCGAGGGCACCGCGCAGGACGGCACCGCGCTCGCCGAGTGGCTGCGCGCTCGCGGCGTCGACGCGGTCGACGTCGTCGGCATCGCCACCGACCACTGCGTCCGCGCGACCGCGCTGGACGCCAGGATCGAGGGCTTGGACACCCGCGTCCTGCTCGACCTGACCGCCGGCGTCGCCCGCGACACCACCGACGCCGCGCTGAATCGCATGCGCGCCGCGGGCGTCGACCTCGAAGGAAGCGTCCGCGCCTGATCGATCGTCGCGACGCCCGCGTGCCGTGTCGGTCTCGGGCAGTAGGCTGCACGCCGTGCCCGAACTCCCCGCCGTCCCCGAACTTTTGGCCACCGCCGTGCAGGCGCTCGGCGGAAAAGAGCGCGTCGGGCAGGTGACGATGGCGACCGCGGTCGACCACGCGATCGACACCAAGGAGCACCTGGCGGTGCAGGCCGGCACCGGCACCGGCAAGTCGCTGGCGTACCTGGTGCCCAGCCTGCGCCACGCCGTGCGGACCGGGCGCACGGTGGTCGTGTCGACCGCGACGATCGCGCTGCAACGTCAGCTCGTCGACCGCGACCTGCCGCGCCTGTCCGAGGCGTTGAGCAAGCCGCTCGGTCGTGCGGCCAAGTTCGCGATTCTCAAGGGGCGCAACAACTATCTGTGCCTGAACAAGATCAATAGCGCGATCCCCGACGAGCCCGCCGAGGCCGAGCTGTTCGACGCGTTCGCCATCTCCCGCCTGGGCCGCGAGGTGCAGCGGCTCAACGAGTGGGCCTCCGACACCGAGACCGGCGACCGGGACGAGATCGTGCCCGGCGTGAGCGACCGCGCCTGGAAACAGGTCAGCGTGTCCTCGCGGGAGTGCCTCGGCAAGTCGCGCTGCCCGTTCGGGCAGGACTGCTTCGCCGAGCGCGCGCGGGCCGAGTCCGCACAGGCCGACGTGGTGGTGACCAACCACGCGCTGCTGGCGATCGACGCGATCAGCGGCATCCAGGTGCTGCCCGAGCACGACGTGGTCGTCATCGATGAGGCGCACGAGCTGGTCGACCGGGTCACCGGCGTCGCGACGGCCGACCTGGCCGCCACCGCGATCACCGCGGCCGCGCGCCGCTGCACCAAGCTCATCGACGAGAAAGAGGTCGACCGCCTCGAGGGCGCCGCCGAGGCCTGGCACGACGTGCTCGAGGAGCTGCCCGCCGCCCGCTGGGAGCGGCTGCCCGAGGGCGTCGCCCCGGTGCTCGCGCTCATCCGCGACGCCGCGTGGAACGCCCGCACCGCGCTCGCGCCGCAGGGCGGCACCACCCAGCAGGGCGACGTCGAGACCGCCGCCGCGCGCACCCAGGCGCTGGCCGCGATCGACGAGATCCACGACAGCGCGGTGCGCGCGCTCACCGCGTTCGACGAGCCGGACCCGGCGAAGCGACACGACGTCATCTGGCTGTCCGCCGACGAGATCCGCGGCGTCGCCCGGCGCACGCTGCGGATGGCTCCGCTGTCGGTGGGCGGGCTGTTGCGCAGCAGGCTGTTCGGCACCGCCACCGTGGTGCTCACCTCGGCGACCTTGCAGATCGGCGGCTCGTTCGACGGGCTCGCGATCACCTGGGGGTTGCCGGCCCAGTCGTCCAGCCAGGTCGATCCCGGCATGGCCAACGGCGCGCAGGTCCCGGCCGACGACGACAAGGTGCGCTGGAGTTCGCTCGATGTCGGGTCGCCGTTCGACCACGCGAAGTCGGGCATTCTCTATGTCGCCAAACATCTCCCCCCGCCCGGCCGCGACGGCCTCGCCCCCGCCTACCTGGACGAGATCGAGCGGCTCATCAACGCCGCGGGCGGGCGCACGCTCGGCTTGTTCTCCTCGATGCGCGCGGCCAAGGCGGCGACCGAGGCATTGCGCGAGCGACTGGACACGCCCGTGCTGTGCCAGGGCGACGACGCGACCGGCGCCCTGGTCCGCAAGTTCGCCGACGACCCGGCGACCTCCTTGTTCGGCACGCTCTCGCTGTGGCAGGGCGTCGACGTGCCCGGCCCGTCGCTGAGCCTGGTGATCCTGGATCGAATCCCCTTCCCCCGCCCCGACGATCCGCTGCTCACCGCGCGCCAGCGCGCGGTCGAGTCGCGCGGCGGCAACGGCTTCATGGCGATCGCGGCGAACCACGCGGCGCTGCTGCTCGCCCAGGGCACCGGCCGGTTGCTGCGCAGCGTCGACGACCGCGGCGTGGTCGCGATCCTCGACTCCCGCTTGGCCACCGCGCGCTACGGCGGCTACCTGCGCGCCTCGCTCCCGCCGTACTGGGAGACCGCCGACCCGGAGGTCGTCGTGAAAGCATTGCGACGACTCACCGAAAACGCGGTGTGAAACAGCGCACATTAGCGCGCACTTGTTTCCGAACAGAAGTAAATTTGAGGGTGGTACTTCGGTGGAACCCCAATTCCCACACCGAATGTATCGGCGGTCCCCGCGCCAAGCCCTGCACGCGGCGCGGGGACACCACAAACCCTCCGCGCGCCGGGCGTGCCCGTGAGACCGTTTCCGGATGACGCACCCTTCCGACAATGATGTCCTCGGCGAATTTCTGGTCAGCGCAAGATCATTGGCCGAGTATCGCGCGATTTTCACTCTCTCCGACGCCGATCTGCACGGCCGAATTCTCGACTGCCCCGGCGGCGCAGCCAGTTTCACGGCCGAGGCGAACGCCCTCGGCGCCGACGTCACCGCCGCGGACCCGGTTTACGCCCGACCCCCCGACAACCTGCGCGACCTCGCCATCGCCGAGACCGATCGCGGAAGCCACTGGGCCACAGCGCATTCCGCGAGATACCGGTGGGACTGGTACGGCAGCCCGCAGCGGCACCGCGAGATACGCCACGCCGCCGCCCGCCGCTTCGGCGCCGATCTGAGCGCCCACCCCGGCCGGTACGTCGCCGCCGCGCTCCCCTCGCTGCCGTTCCCCGACGACAGCTTCGACCTGGCCCTGAGCTCACACCTGCTCTTCACCTACGCCGATCGCCTGGACGCCGACTTCCACCTCGCCGCCCTGTTGGAACTCGCTCGAGTCTGCGCGGGCGAGATCCGCGCGTACCCCCTGGTAGACCACCTCGGCAATCAGCACGACGATTTGGTGGCGAGCCTCCGAAAGGAACTGGAGGACAAGGGTATTCGAACAGAGCTGCGCGAGACCGGCTACGAGTTCCATCACGGAGCGAACACGGTGCTCGTGCTCCGCCCCTGATCACCAGCTGTGCGCGACCGCCCGGTAGGTGGTCTCGACGAGAGCGTGCAGCTGATGCTGAATCTCCTCGACCGGGCCCGGGGTGAGCGTGAACTCGTCGTCGCCGTGATTGTGCAGCAGATAGCGGCCGTCGGCCGGTAGGTAGTCCATCCAGTGGAAGCCACGGCCGTCGGTCGTCGGCCTGCTGTCGATCGCGCCGCCCGCGAACACGCCCACCTCGCCGAGCCCCGAGCGCGGGCGACGGACGATGCGATTCAGTTGCTCGGTATGCGAAAGGCGCGTCGGGTGCCTGGCGTATTCGACCCGGTGCACATCCGAGCGGCGGCCGCTGATCGTCGGATATTTGCCGCCGACGCATTTCGGCAGCTGCGCGACGATCTGTTTCGGCAGGGCCTGCGGCGAACAGCGGGTGAGCAGGATATCGCTGCCATATTCCTGTGTCGGGCCGGGCAATTGGACGGCGACGGTGGCCGCGCGCGCCGTCATGCCCGCGTGCACCCGCACCACCTGGTGGAAATCGCGCCCGTAAAATCCGTGCACCTCGACGCGAACCTTTGGTTCCAGCAACACATTCAAGGCATCGAACAAATCCGGAGTCGCGAAACCCGACAGCTGCCGCGCGGCGTTCGCGCGCAACCGTTGATAGTCCTCGTAGGCTTCGACGCCCTCGATCGTGTAGCGCAACGGGTAGGGCAGGCGGTCACGGCCGAGCGCCTCCAGCGCCAGCTCGAACATCAAACCGTCCAGGCGCCAGCGGGATTCGTTCATCCGCCGATGACCCCGCCCGGCGGCAGCGCGGGCGGCTGCGTGCCCAGCAGTTCCGAACCACGGTCGTAGATCAGATAATCCGGCGTCTTGTGCTCACCGTCCTCGTCCCCCTTGCCCCGCGCCCCGCCCGCACCCATGCCCGGTGCGCCGGCCATACCCGGCTTGCCGGAAGTGGTGTTGCGCGCCGAGGTCGCGGCCGCGACGGTGGGGGTTGCCGCACCTTTGCCAGGGATGCTCTTGCCGGGGGACGGGGTGGAGTTCGGGGTGCTCGGTGTGCGTGACGGGGTTCCGGGGAACGTTGTGGTCGGTGTGTTCGACGGGTTAGGTGTGTTCGACGGGGTGGAAGGGTTTGACGGTGTCCGAGATTTTGTCGGGTCGTCGGTGGTGGAGGTGTTCGCCGGGGTGGTGGAGGCCGGGGTGGTCGAAGAGGGCTTCTTGTCCGTGGAGTTCGGATCGGTGCTCGCGGGCTGCGTGGATTGCGGGGTGGTGCCGTCCGGGTTGTTGGAATCGTTTGGGGACTTCTGGTCCGAGGTGTTCGGCGAGTTCGTCGGGTTGTTCGTGTTCGGGGTGCCGGGTTGGCTCGGGCCGGGGCCGGTGCCCGGGTCGACGGGGTTGTTCTTGTCCACGGTGCTGGTCGGTTCGGGGAGGATGGGAGTGATCTTGTCGACCTCGTTCACGCCCGGGCGGTAGTACTGCGTCATGACATACCGCGCCTCGCTCTCCGCCTCCTGCGCACGATGCGTGGGGCCCTTGATGACGTTCTGCAACGGCAAGGAATCGATGATCCGATCGCCGAACGTGTAGTTATCCGGTTTTCCCACACTGGCTTTCGCCTGCGCGAGGTGCCCCTGCGTCAGATCGAGGCCGTGTCCGACCATCTGGAAAGTGGCGGCCAGCTTAGAGAACGATGTCGAGAATTCGCGCGTCGCGTCGATCGCGCCCTTGCCGGACTTACCGTTCCAATGCTCCGAAATATCTTTCTCGACACCGCTTTTGAACTCGTCGACCGCGTTGCGGGCGTCGGCTGACAGGTTGCGCCACCCGTCGGCCTTCGCGTTGATCTCGCCCTCCTGCACCCCTTCGAGAGCGCTGTAGATGGCCTGGTGCGACATGGTCTCGAAGGGATCCTGTGCCTTGATGGCCGGCGCGTCGAACGTCCCGCTGCCGTACTCCGACACCAGGTTCGACCACTCGTTGTTGACGAAGCCGCGGTCCTGATCCCACCTCGTCTTCTCATCAGCGGCCCGCTGTTGATCGTCCTGCTTGTTCTTGTCGGCTTCTCGCGAGGAGCCGGTGAGATTTCCCGCGCCGATCGCGACGAGCCAGTCATTGAACGAAGCCATCACGCATCACCCATCCCCAGGCCGGCGAGCTTGTCCGCGGCGGACTGATCGGACTCCGATATCTTGCGGATGGCGAGTTCGTAGGTTTCCTTCATGAGGGTGGCAATGTCGATGCTCTGCTTGAGGCGCTTCACAGCCGAGTCATTACCGTTGTTGGCCTTGAGCGCGAACTTCTGCCGCAGATCTTCCGCGGATGCCAGTGTGCCAAAACCGGAGAGATGCTCCAGTTCGACAGCCTTATTCATCAACCCGTTGAGCTTGGTGCGCATCCGCTCGGCATGTGCCGCCAACTGCTGACCGATGTCCGTGTCCAGGCGCAGTTCGCCCCCCTCGGCCTGCGTTTTCAATGTCTGCCAGCGCGTCAGCATTCCCTGCATCTCGGTGTCCGACATCGTCCCTCCTCTAACTCTGGTCCCCTGCGCGCCACCACCGTCTGTGCCGTTCGGGTCGTCGCCAACAGCCCATCGCCGACGGTGCCTACTTGGGCAAATAGGGCTCGAGTTCCTGAGCATGCCTGACAGCCAAATCGCACGGAGGCGACTGCGGCATGGACGCCCGCTCGCTGTATTGCCACCCGACGGTCACCTCGAACATGCCCTTCGACCACGGCAGGTTCGCATAACAACGGAGCTTGTCTTCGTCAGACTTGTCCTGGTAGACCAACCCGGCACGGGAACCGATCCGCACATCGCGGAAGCCGGTCAGTTTGTCGTTCTTGCGCGCATCGTCCTGCGAATAGATCGTGGACGAGACGCTGACGTAGTACGGGCCCTCGGTCGAGGTCCACTGGCACACTCGGGCGCTAACGGGGCCGGTTGGCGCGTCCGTGGTCACGTCCTTCGAAGCAGGGTCAACTTTGGTAGCGCGCAATGCCTCGTCGGACAGTTCCTTACACGGGTTGTACTGCACCGTCTTCTCGCCACTCGTCGGCTTCCCACTGACCTCCGTCGTAGGCGTCCCATCCTTCGTCGGCGAGCACCCCGCGACCACCCCGACCACCACCACCCCGGCCAGCACCGTCCGTACTACGAACTTCGGCGACACAACGGCGGTTCGCATATCTCTCCTGACTTCGGCCCGGACACCCCGACACAGGATAAGACGCACACGCTGTCCCCCTGGTTCCATTCCAAACTAGAGCAGTCCAGTTGGAACATTCCAGCCCACCCGCCGTTCGCCGCGCGCTCCCGGCACGCGGCGAACGGCGGTCCGGCGGTTCAATCACGCACAGCTACGGCGTCCACCTCGAACAACATCCCCGGCAAGGCGAGTGCGGCGACACCGACCAGCGTCTGCACCGGCGGACGCTCACCCCAGATCTCCGCGATCTTCTTCCCGATCACCGCGAGCTTGTCGAGATCGTGCCCGACGACGAAGGTCCGCAACTGCGCGACCTCCGCGAACCCCAAACCCACTGAGCCCAAAGCGATCCCGAGATTGGCGAAGGCATTGTCGACCTGAACGGCGAAGTCGTCACTGGTCGTATGCCCCTCCCCATCCGAGTCGTACTGCCCCGCAACAAGAACCAACTCACCACTGACCCGAGCCACATGGCTGTACCCGAACCCCGTCGGATCGTGCAGCCCCACCGGATTACTGATCTCGATACCCACCGTCATCTCCTCCTCGTCTCACACACCACAACAAGAAGAAGACGACGCAACGTCCCCGACTGTGACAGCAACGCGGGCCCCGCCTCCGAAGGGAGACGAGGCCCGCGCGACAGATCAGGTCACGAAGGACCCGAACGGGTCACCGCACTACGGTCGTGTAGATCAGAGAACCCACTTGAAGATGAGCGTGATCACGGCGGCGATCACGCCGAGCGCGACGGCGGCCGCGCCGACCGCGAAACCCTGCCGGTGCCAAGGCCGCCCGTTGTCCAGCGAGAACCGGCCGGCACCGGTGAAGGCGAAGCCCGCGCCCACGACGGCGAAGAGCAAACCGATCTCCCAGCCACCTTGGCCGAACAGCCCCGGCCCCCACGACGCGTTGATCGCGTTGATCATCGTGCCCACCACGATGGCGCCCGCGAGCGGCGTGAGGAGCCCGAGCGCCAAGAGCAGGCCGCCTGCGAGCTCACTGAGCCCGGCCAGGGTGCCGAAGAACCTGCCTGGGTTGTAACCCATGCCGTCGAACATGCCCGCGGTGGCGTCCATTCCGTAGCCCCAGAACCAGCCGAAGAGTTTCTGGGTACCGTGCGCGGCGAGTAGTGCGCCGAAGACGACGCGGATGATCAGTAGTCCGATATCGGCGGAGACGCCGTCGAGTTGTGTGTTGGTGGTAGCTCGGTCGAGTACGGATTTCGTGGTCATGCTGGTCCTCGTCCCTGCAAGTCGGATACACAGCTGTCAAAGTGCTTCGACGTTGAAGCGGACTGCGGTCCGATAATGGCATGGGACATGACAACTTTCCAGACCCCGGTCCTAATGTGAGCTACGTTTCAGGCCGGGGCTCGGTTCACTCCGCGAGGAAGAAGAAGTAACCGAGGAAGATGACCAGCAGCGCCCACATCGCCGGGTGCACCTCTTTGATCCGGCCCTTGGCGACCATCACGATCGGGTAGAAGAGCATGCCCATGGCCAGACCGTTCGCGATGGAGTAGGTCAGCGGCATCATCACGACGGTGATGAACGCGGGTATCGAGTATTCGAGGCGATTCCAGTCGATCTCGCCGAGCGCGCGCGCCATCAGCACACCGACCACGATCAACGCGGGCGCGGTCACCTCCCCGGACCCCGCGACGACGGCGAAGATCGGGTAGCAGAACATGGCGATCAGGAACCAGCCCGCGGTGGTGACGGCGGTCAGTCCGGTGCGCCCGCCCGCGGAGACGCCCGCGGTGGATTCGACGTAGGCGGTGGTGGTGGAGGTGCCGATGACGGCGCCGGCCATGGTGCCGACCGAGTCGGCGGCGAGCGCGCTCGCGGCGCGCGGCAGTTTGCCGTCCTTGTCGAGCAGGCCCGCCTGGTTGGCGACGCCGATGAGGGTGCCGGAGGCGTCGAAGAAGTCGACGAACAGCATCGTCAGGACGACAACGGCCATCTGGCCGGTAAAGGCGTCGGGCAGGTGGATGACGGCCTGTCCGAAGGTGTGCTCCAACCCTTTCGGCGCAGCGACGACTCCGTTGGGCAGGTCGACGAGCCCGCTGACGATACCGACGGCGGCGGTGAGCACGATCCCGTACAGCACGGCCCCGTGCCAGCCGACGACGAGGAAGACCACGGTCACGACGAGCCCGAACAGCGCGAGCAGGGTGGTGCCCTTGGTGAAGTCGCCGAGCGTGACGAGCGTGGCGTCGCTGTTCACCACGATGCCGGCGTTCTTCAAGCCGAGGAACGCGACGAACAATCCGATGCCCGCGCCGACGGCGAGCTTCATCTGCATCGGGATGGCGTTCAGGATGCGCTCGCGCACCTTGGTGACGGCCAGGACGAAGAAGATGATTCCGGACAGCAGCGTGCCGGACAGCGCGACCTGCCATGGAATGCCCATGCCGAGCACCACCGAGTAGGCGAAGAACGCGTTGAGACCCATGCCGGGCGCGAGCGCGATCGGGTACTTCGCCCACAGCCCCATGACGAGGGTGCCGAACACCGCGGCGACGGCGGTCGCGGTGAACACGGCCTGCATGGGAATGCCCTTGGCGCCCAACGCGCCCTCGTCGCCGAGCACCGACGGGTTCACGGCGAGCACATAGGACATGGCCAGGAACGTCACCGTGCCCGCCATCAGTTCGCGTTTCATGGTCGAACCAGTCGCGCTGATGCCGAAGAACGCGTCGATGCGACCTCGGGGCTCGGTCGGTACGGCGGTGGCCATGGGCGGTCTCCAGTCGGGGAGTGGTACGGGCGTGCCCAGGCACGTTAGCCGACGATTCACCCAATCGGGGAATTCGCCCTGCCGACGACCCGCCCGGACCGTCCTCGGGCGAAAGGGCTGGTGCGGCGGCTGCGAGGCTCGAGCTTCGGACGCGGACTCGAGCGTGCGGCGGACTCGAGCACAGACGCCGGCGTGGGCACAGGCTCGAGCGCTGGGCGCGGACTCAGGCGTTGGGCGCGGCCACCAACCCGAGCTCGGCATCGCACGCGAGCAACTCGTTGTGCGGCAGCACCCGCACCGTGTACCCGACCGCGCCGGACAGCGGGACGGGCGTGTCCACACTGAAAAGCTCTACGCCGGAGTCGGATCCGGTGTGGTTCATGGCGACGGTGGTGACGTCGGAGAGGTCGTCGGCGGTCGACACCCTGCCGAGGACCGCCTGCACGACGACGTCGGAGACCCGCAACCCGCCGAGGTCGATGCGCGCGGTCAGCGACAGGCTCGCCCCGATGATCGGCGTGTCGGGCAGGCCCGCGCTGTCCACCTGGATCACCTTCACCGACGGCCACGCCGCCTCGACGCGGCGCCGGTAGTCGGCGACGGCGCGGGCGACGGCGAACTCGTCGGCGGTCGCCCGCTGGTAGGCGTCGGCGGCGGGTGCGTAGTAGTCGACGGCGTAGTCGCGCACCATGCGGGAGGCGAGCACCTTCGGGCCGAGGGTTTGTAGCGTGTGCCGGACCATCTCGACCCAGCGCACCGGCAGCCCGGCGGCGTCGCGATCGTAGAAGCGGGGCGCGACCGTACGCTCGAACAGGTCGTAGAGGGCGGCGGCCTCCAAATCGTCGCGGCGGTGTTCGTCGCGGACGCCGTCGGCGCTCGGAATGGCCCAGCCGTTCTCGCCGTCGAACATCTCGTCCCACCAGCCGTCCCGGATGGACAGATTGAGGCCGCCGTTGAGCGCGGACTTCATGCCCGAGGTACCGCAAGCCTCGAGCGGGCGCAGCGGATTGTTGAGCCAGACGTCGCAGCCCCAGTACAGGTAGCGGGCCATCGACATGTCGTAGTCGGGCAGGAAGACGATGCGGTGACGCACCTCGGGATCGTCGGCGAAGCGGACCACCTGCTGGATGAGGGCCTTGCCGCCGTCGTCGGCGGGGTGGCTCTTGCCGGCGACCACCAGCTGCATCGGCCGCTCGGGGTCGAGCAGCCGCGCGCGCAGGCGTTGCGGGTCGCGCAGCATCAGCGTCAGCCGCTTGTAGGTGGGGACGCGGCGGGCGAAGCCGACGGTCAGCACGTCCGGGTCGAAAACGCTGTCGACCCAACCGAGTTCGGCCTCCGCCGCGCCGCGGTCGAGCCAGGACGCGCGCACCCGGCGGCGCACCTCGCCGACCAGGATGGCGCGCAACGCGTTTCGCGTCGACCACAGCTCGCCGAGGTCGACGTCGCGCAGCCGTTCCCAGCCGCGTGCCTCCTCTACGAGCTCGGCGCCGATGTGCTTGCGCGCCTTGTCGAACCACTCGCGGGCGGCCCAGGTCGGCGCGTGCACGCCGTTGGTGACCGAGCCGATCGGCACCTCGGCCGCGTCGAAGCCGGGCCACAGCGGGGCGAACATCTCCCGGCTGACCTCGCCGTGCAGTCGCGATACGCCGTTGGCGCGCTGGGCGAGTCGCAGACCCATGTGCGCCATGTTGAAGACCGAAGGATCGGCCTCGCGCCCGAGCCCGACGATCCGGTCCACGGAAAGCGCAGGGAGCATGGCGGATTCGGATTCGCCGTGCGCGCCGCCGAAGTAGCGGCGCACCATCGGCATCGGGAACCGGTCGATGCCCGCGGGGACCGGGGTGTGCGTGGTGAACACCGTGCCCGCCCGCACCGCGGCCAGCGCGGTGTCGAAATCCTGTCCCGCCGAGACGAATTCGCGAATGCGCTCGACGCCGAGGAACCCGGCGTGGCCCTCGTTCATGTGGAACACGTCGGGGTCGGGCAGGCCGGTCGCGTTCGTGTACGCGCGCACCGCGCGCACGCCGCCGATGCCGGCCAGGATCTCCTGCCTGATCCGATGCTCCTGATCGCCGCCGTACAGACGGTCGGTCACCGCGCGCAGCTCCGGATCGTTCTCCGCGATATCGGAGTCGAGCAGCAGCAGCGGCACCCGCCCGACCTGCGCGATCCACACGCGGGCCCGCAGCACCCGCTGGTCCGGCATGGCCACGTGGATGAGCACCGGCGCGCTCTCCGACCCGCCGTTGTCGGAGGTGAGCAGTCGCAGCGGCAGGCCCTGCGGATCCAGGTCCGGGTAGTGCTCGGTCTGCCAGCCGTCCGCCGAGAGCGTCTGCCGGAAATAGCCTGAGCGATAGAGCAATCCGACGCCGATCAGCGGCAGGCCCAGATCGGAGGCGGCCTTCAGATGGTCGCCCGCCAGGATCCCGAGCCCGCCCGAGTAGTTCGGCAGCACCTCGGTGACGCCGAACTCCATCGAGAAGTAGGCGATCCCGCGAACGCCCTCCTCGCCCGCGCGCCGCTCGAACCAGCTCGGCGCCGCCAGATAGTCGCGCAGATCCGCCGCCGCGGCGTCCACCCGCCGCACGTACTCCGGGTCCGCCGCCAGCTCGTCCACCCGCGCGGCCGGCACCTCCCCCAGCAT
>NZ_BAGH01000092.1 GCF_000308715.1 Nocardia tenerifensis NBRC 101015 | reverse complement strand
GCAACCAGGTTGGCGATCGATGAGCGAGACGTTCAGTGGCGCTCCGGGTTTCGGCATCGCGGTCCGCTGTCGCTCCCCGTGCGGCTCGCCTAGGCTTCAGCCGTATCGAATAGGCTCCGGGACGCGGCGGGCGGGGACCAGTTGCCACCAGGTCACGCAGCGCCAGAGCCATTCCAGGGGGCCGTAGCGGAATATCCGCAGCCAGATCCAGCTGGTGATCGCCTGGAAGGCGATGATCGCGGCGGCCAAGCCGAGCAGCACGCCGTACTTTTCGGAGCCCGAGAGACCGAGACGCGGCTCGGCGAGCAGGATCAGGACGGTGGCGCCGAGGTAGTTCGTCAGCGCCATGCGGCCCATCGGCTCCAGCACCTCCGACAACACCAGGCCGGCCTCGGTGCGCAGGATCAGCAGCAGGCCGGTCAGGTAGGCGAGGGCGCCGAGCAGGCCCGCGACCGGCGGGGCGGTGCTGACCAGCAGGTCGAGGTACGGGGTGCGGTACTCCCACAGCCCGGTGAACACGGCGGCGGGCAGGGCCAGCGCGAACACGAGGGCGAGTTGCCAGCCGCGCTCGTCGAGGGTCTCGGCGACGCCGTAGCGGGCTGCGGCGAGGCCGAGCAGGAAAAGGCCTGGCACCAACCCGAATCCGCCGCCGAGGGTGACCGCGACACCGATCGTCCCGGCCAGCCCGGCGACCAGCACCGCCGAGCGCGGCAGGCTCGCGGCGGGCAAGAGGATGAGCACTCCGACGAGCGCGTACGGCAACAGCGCCTCGCCCGGCTGGAACTGATGATGGATCAGCCCGAGCACGCCGAGCGCGACCAGACGCCGAATCAGTATCAGCCGTGGGCGGGCGGTGCGCTGGGCCGCGCTGTCCAGGAACAGCGCGAAGCTCAGCCCGAACAGGAACGAGAAGATCGGGAAGAAGCGCCCCTCGAACAGCACGGAGAGCAGATGCCGCAGCGGCGCCATCTCGCCGGGCGCGCACACCGCGGACATGTCGGTGAGCTGCCAGATGTTCACCACGAGAATCCCGCACAGGGCGAAACCGCGCACGGCGTCGAGCTCGCGGATGCGGCCTGCGTCGTTGTGCATGCGTCTCAAACTAACGATCACCCGCGCCGCGGCCACGCTTCTCCGACGTGATGTCGCCCATATACTTCGTGCGTTAACTGTTTGTGCGTTAACGTTGAGGGCAGTTCGACAGGAGGACAGATGGACGATCCGTTGCAGCTCGACCGGCAGGTGTGCTTCGCGTTGGCGGTGGCCAATCGCGCGGTGCTCGGCGTCTATCGCCCGCTGCTGGAGCCGCTCGGACTCACCCATCCGCAGTACCTGGTCATGCTCGCGCTGTGGGGCGAGGCGCCGATGTCGGTGAAGGCGATCGCCGAGGCGATCCAGCTGGACTCGCCGACGCTGTCGCCGCTGCTCAAGCGGTTGGAGAGCGCGGGGCTCATCACGCGCGAACGCGACAGCCGCGACGAACGGAACCTGGTGGTGAACCTCACGGAGGCCGGCGCCGCCATGCGTGCGCAGGCCGAGCGCATCCCGCCCGCGGTCGTCGAGCGGCTCGGCGTCACCCTCGCCGATCTGGAGGAGCTGCGCGAGGTGCTCACCCGCGTCAACGAGGCCGCGCGGCGATCCCTGTCGGTCTGAACCCGTCCGCGACACCCGTCAGGAGAGACTGCGCATGACCCGAAACGCACGACGGCCCAACCCGATTCAGTGGATCGGCTACGCCTTCGGCCGCCGCCTGCCCGACTCGATGACCGACTGGGTGCGCAACGACCTCGCCGGGAAGCACGCGACCGCCCGGCACATCCTGCGCGGCATGATCCCGTTCACCCCGCTGTTCGCGATCTTCCTGTTCTTCCCCGGCGAGCTGTGGCTACGTGGCTCGATGGTGCTGCTCGCCGCGCTCCTCGCGCTGTTCTACACCGCCGCCTTCATGCCGATGAATCGCGCGCACCGGCTGGCCAAGCACGGCCTGCCCGCCGACCTGGAGAATCCGGAGCGAGCCCACCGTCGCGCGCAGGAACGCGCGAGATACGCTGCGCAGCACCCACACTGAGCCGTTGGCCGCGTCCGGGTGGTCAGCGGAATCGCCACCGGCGACCGCGACGCAGCGCGCTGGATCGCCCGGGTGGTGCGGTCACTGTTGTTTTGGCGCGCAACCGATCTCGCCACGGCGCGTGCGCCGGCCGCACGGTTCGTCGTGCCCACTTTCGCCGCATGGCAACCGGATTCAGCGCAACGCCCACGGCGCGATGCGCTGCACCGTGAGGTAGTGGTCGCCTTCGGTGTCGTCGTCGTCCAGGAAATACAGCCAATTGCGCACGGCGCGAACGAGAGTCCACGCTCTGGCGCGGTCGGCGTCGAGCCCCGCGCCGTCGACGATGGCGGCGAACCGGTCGTCCAGCGTCGACTCCGCGTGCCGATTCCAGATCAGCGACAGCGTGGTGAACTCGGGCTCGCCGACGAGCGGCTGCGGGTCGATCACCAGCCACGGCTCGCGCGCCCCGGCGAGCACGTTCTCGTAATGCAGGTCCTCGTTGGCGAGCAGCCGGCCTGCGCTGGGGCCCAAGTGATTACACGCGTCGACCGCCGCGTCGAGCAGCTTGCGCGGGAACGGCTCGCCCAGGCGCCGCCACTCTTCAGGCAGTTCCGCCGCGTAGCGCTCTGCCACGGTCCGCAGATCGCGGCTGAGTCCGGCCGGGGCGGGGATGGCCAGGCGACGCAGCAGGCCGGTGGCGATCCGCACGGCGTCCTCGATCGGCTCGGTCAGCAGCGACCTGGACTCGTCCAAGCGCTCCAGCAGCAGGACGCCCTGTGCGGGATCGCTCTCGAGCAGCCGCACCGCGCCGACACCGTTCCAGGCGGCGAGGGCCAGCGGCTCGTCGCGGGTCTCCGGGGTCATGATGCTCAGCTTGAGCACGACCGCACTGCCGTCCGCTCGGGTGGCGGGCAGCACCAGCCCGGCGTAACCGTGCATCGGCGGACCGTCGAGGCGCAGATCCCACCGCCGGCGGTACTCCTCGGCGAGTTCGGGCAGCCGCGCCAGCCAGGCTCGCGCCTGCGGCCCCTCGTTCCTGGCGAGGCGTTCGGCGAAAAACTCGGGAACAATGCTCACCCCTCGAGCCTCTCAGCCCTGTCCAGCCAATTTCACCGCCCGCGCACGCCGAGCACCGCCAATTGGACGCGGTTGGTCGCGCCGGTCTTCGCCATCAGGTTGGCGATGTGGGTCTTGACCGTGGTGACGCCGAGGTGCAGGCGGGCGGCGATGTCGGCGTTGGCGAGGCCCTCGGCGACGAGCGCGAGCACCTCCGCCTCGCGGGTCGTCAGGCCGCGCGGCGGCGCGTGCTCGACCGGAGTCGCGACGGTGCGGGCCGCCAGCGCGGAGTCGACCACGCGCCGCAGGACCTCGGGCGAGAACGGGTGATCGCCCGAGGCGGCGCGGTGGATGCCGTGCAGCAGGTCGGCGGGCGAGGCGTCCTTGACGAGGAAGCCGCAGGCTCCCGCCGCGAGCGCCGGGTAGAGGTGATCGTCGTCGTCGAACGTGGTGAGCGCGAGCACTCGGATGGCGGGCCGCGCCGCGAGAATCGTTGCGGTCGCGCGAATTCCGTCCATGCCCGGCATGCGCAGATCCATCAGGACGACGTCCGGGCTCAGCTGCTCGGCCAGCCGCACGGCGTCGGCGCCGGTCGCCGCCTCCCCCACCACCTCGAGCCCGTCATCGGTCTGGCAGAGCATGCGCAGACCGGCGCGGACCAGGTGCTGATCGTCGACGATGAGGACGCGGATCGTCATGCGGGCACCGGTGTGACCAGCGGAAGACGCGCCGCGAGAAGCCATTCCGCGCCGACGCGGGCTGCGCGGAACTCGCCGCCGAGCAGTTCGACGCGCTCGTGCAGGCCGATCAGACCGAGTCCGCTGCCGCCGATCGGATGGACGCCGTAAACCGGGCCAGCGATGTCTTCGCGTCCAGGTCCGACATCACGCCAAGATCCGGCGTTGCGTCCAGGTCTGGCGTCGCGCCAAGATCCGGCGTTGCGTCCAGGTCTGGCGTTGCGCCCAGGTTCGGCGTCACGCCCAGTTCCGGCGTCACGCCCAACCCGACGTCGCGCCCAATCCCCGCGTCACGCCCAGCCCCGGCGTCACGCCCACTCCTGGTGTCGCACCGAATCCCGGTGTCGCGCCCAGTTCCGGTGTTGCGCCCGACACCGGCGTCACGCCCAGCCCCGACGTCGCGCCAGACACCGGCGTCGCGCCAAGCTCCGGCGTTGCGTCCAGGTCTGGCGTCACCCCCAATCCGCGCGTCGCGCCCACTCCCCGCGCCGCGCCCACTCCCCGCGTCGCACCCACTCCCCGCGTCGCACCCACTCCCCGCGTCGCACCCACTCCCCGCGTCGCGCCGAATCCCGGTGTTGCACCCAGTTCCGGCGTTGCACCCTATTCCGGCGTTGCACCCTATTCCGGCGTTGCGCCCAATCCCGGCGTTGCGCCCAGCCCCGGCGTCACGTCCAATCCCGGCGTCACGCCCAGCCCCGGCGTCACGCCCAGCCCCGGCGTCACGCCCAATCCCGGCGTCACGCCCAGCCCCGGCGTCACGCCCAGCCCCGGCGTCACGCACAGCCCCGGCGTCACGCACAGCCCCGGCGTCACGCCCAATCCCGGCGTCACGCCCAGCCCCGGCACTTGCGCCCGACACTGGCGTCACGCCCATTCCCGTTGTCGCGCAACGTGAATTCGACCTTGTCGTCATCCCTGGCGATGGTCAATCGGGCCGCAGCGCCCGGACCGGCGTGCTTGGCGATGTTCGAGATGCCCTCCTGGGTGAGTCGCAGGAGCGTCAGGGCGAGTACCGCGTCGACCTCGGTGATGTCGTCGGCGATCTCGGCGTCTACGGCGATGCCCGACTGTCGCGCGCGCCCCAGCACGGCCGCGAGCGCGGCGGGGAGGTCGGCGGGGGCGAGGAAGGAGTCGCCGGTCATTGCCGGATCACGCAGTATCGCAACCAGTCTGCGTAGATCGGCGAGGGTTTGGCGGCCGCTGGCGTGGATGTCGTCGAGGACCTCGAGCGCCGCAGGCGGGGCGTCGGGCATGGCGTGCCGGGCGACGCCGACGCGCAGTACGGTCGAGGACACGTGGTGGGCAATGAGGTCGTGCAGCTCCCTGGCGATGGCCGTGCGTTCGACGGCCCTGGCGGCGGCGATCTCGGCGTCGCGGCGCTGGGCGATCTCGCTCGCCTGGCGGCGCGCGTGCTCGGTGCTCTCGCGCGCGGTGCGGAGCAGGACACCGACCAGCACCGGCGCGCCCGCCATGACGACCGCGCGGTATCCGTTCGCGGCAAGATCACCGCTGGGGTGCAGGAGGTAGGCCGCGGCCAGCGCGCAGGCGGCCACCCAGGGCTGCCAACCGGATCGGCGCGCCGACAGCTCGATCAGCGCTATCGCGGCGGCCACCTTACCGACCACCGGGCCCGTGTCGCCGAACTCGAACCCGAGCAGCAACAGGGCGCTGGTCAACAGGGCTGTGACGAACGGCCACCGCACCCCGCCCGCGGTCACCAGCACCGCGAGCATCGCGATCGTCCAGTCGAGCGGGCTGGGCGAGTCGGCGAGCAGGAGTTGACACCCGACCGCCGCCACCGCCAGGACCAGCGAACGCACCGGTACGAACCGCACGTCGAGCCACGATGCCAGCCCGCGTGTCATCCCAGCCGAACTCACCACGCCCCCATCATGCCGCGCGCCGATCCGCGGTACCTCCTCCCCGCGCAGGAGTGACCTCCGCCGACCGGCCGAGAATCGGGCCCGCGGGCGGAGCCGCCGGATCCCGGTTGTCGCGAAGGTTGTCGCATGACGAACGAAGATTCCACGATCGAGCCCGCCCCCGGCAAAGACGCGCCGGCACCGAGCCGCAGGCGACTGCTCGGCACAATGGCCGCCGCGTCCGGTCTCGCGGTCGGTGCGGCCGCCGGTCTCGCCGGTGGCGTTGCGCTGGGGGCGAATTCGAACCCGCCCAGGTATGAACCGGCACAACGGCGGCGGTTCGACGGCAAGACCGTGTTGATCACCGGGGCGACCTCGGGCATCGGCGCGGCGGCCGCGCGGTTGTTCGCCGCCGAGGGCGGGCGGGTCGCGTTCTGCGGGCGGCGCGAGGACCGCGGGCGGGCGGTGGAGCGCGAGATCCGCGAGGCGGGCGGGGAGGCCATCTACATTCGCGCGGACGTCCTGATCGAGGACGACGTCCGCAACTTTGTCGACTCGGCGGTGAAAACCTATGGCGGGCTGAACGTCGCGTTCAACAACGCCGGTATCACCGTGCAGAAGAAGCTGCACGAGTACAGCACCGCGGACTTCGACCGGGTGCTGAACACCAATCTACGCGGGACCTTCCTCGCCATGAAATACGAAGTGCCGCAGATGCTTCGGCGAGGCGGCGGCACGATCGTGGTCACGTCGTCGAGTAACGCGCTCGCGACCGACGCGGGCCGCGGCGCGTACACCGCGAGCAAGCGCGGTCTGGTCGGGCTGGTCCAGTCCGCGGCGCTCGACTACGCGGCGGACGGAATCAGGGTCAACGCCCTCGTCCCCGGCACCACCGACACCGAATTGGTGCGCAGGGCAGGCGGATTGGAGAGCATCCCCGACGACGTGTACCAGGTGATGATGAAACAGTGGGCGAGCAGCAACGTTCCCGGGCTGGGCCGGCTGGCGACGGCGGCCGAGATCGCCGCCTTCGCGCTCACCCTCGCCTCGCCGGAGCACCCGTATCTCACCGGGGCGCAGCTGGTCATCGACGGCGGAAAGACCGCGCACGCTTGAGTTTTCAGCGCATAGCCCACGGTCCGATCGCCTGGACGGACGGGTAGCCGGGGTCGTCGCAGTCGTCGTCCTCGGCGAACCACAGCCAGTTCCGGGCGCACTGCACGAGCGTCCAGGCGCGGGCGCGGTCGGCGTCGAGTCCGGCGATGTCGACCACGGCGGCGAAGCGGTCGTCGAGCGCGGATTCGGTTCGGCGACTCCACAACAGCGAGAGGGTGGTGAACTCCGGATCGCCCGCCAGCGGCTGCGGATCGATGGCCAGCCACGGTTCGCGTTGCGCGGCAAGCACATTCTCGAAGTGCAGGTCCTCGTTCACCAGCAGCCGGTCAGCGACGGGTCCGAGCTGGGTGCACGCCTCCACCGCCGCGTCGAGCATCTTGCGCGGGAACGGCTCACCGAGCCGGGCCCACTCCCGCGGCAGTTCCTCCGCCCAACCCTCGGCTTCCGTCCGCAGGTCACGCGTGATGCCCTGCGGCACTGGAATCGCCAGTCTCCGCAGCAGCTCACACGTGATCCGCACGGCGTCATCGATCGGCTCGGTCTCCAACGAGCGCCCGGCCTCGAGACGTTCCAGCAGCATCGCACCGTTCTCCGCGTCGCTGTCGTACAGCAGCACCGCCCCGTCCCCCTGCCAAGCGGCCAGCGCGACCGGCTCGTCCTTGGTCTCGGGCGTAAGGTAATTCAGCTTGAGCACGGCCGACACGCCGTCCGCGCGCCGGACGGGCAGCACAAGCCCCCCGTACCCGTGCATGGACGGCCCATCCAGGCTGAGCCCCCATCGGTCGGCGTACTCCGCGACAAGGTCGGGCAGGCGGTCGAGCCAGGCGCGGGCCGGCGCCCCTTCCTGGTCTGCGAGTCGGGTAGCGAAGAACTCGGGCACAAGAGTCACGCCACCGAGCATCTCAGCCGTGTCGATCGATTTTTCGCGCAACCCAGCCCACGCCGCAGCCCCGCCGGACGCGTCCACGGCTGATCGCCGCGCGGTCGATCAGCGACCTGATCGACCGCGCGTCTACGAAGAGATGAGCATGAACCGAACTGCCCTACGCTCGGCGACCAACGATGACGACGCCGCGACCCAGTCGACCAAGACCCCGAGTCGCCAGACGAGACTTCAACCGAGGGTCGAGCTTCGTGCGGCGCTTGCCCGAAACCCGTTGAGGCGGCAGGCATCCGGGTCGAAAGCACAGTGGCCGACGGACGACGGGGCAGACGGCGCGGGCGCATGCCCCGGTTCATCAGAGGCGGCACCGGGGCGCAGCGAGGGCGGCGGAAACCGACTGAAACGCAGCGGTCTCGGAATGGCGGACAGGGGCAGGCGGCACGAGCGAACACCTGCTTCGGCGGGCTGCGAAGCCAGATTCGCGCGCGGCGGGCCCGGACTGGCTGCGCCGGCGCTCAATCAGGCCTCCGACAGAATCCGCACTCCCTCTCGGGATCCGCCCGAGTGCGGCTCCCGAGTGAGAGTGCGGCTGTCGGTGGGGACTACGCAGGGGGTACGACCGAAAGGCCCAGCGGCGGAGGGGGATCGGCTGGCGGGTGGTACCGGGTCAGGGCCTAGTTGGGTGCGGGGGGCGGTGGGGGTGCCAGGAAGCCGGGCAGGAAAGGTAGCGGGCCCGGGAGGAGGGGGGCTGGGGCGGGTGGAGGGCCTGGTTCGGCGGGGGGTGGGCCTGGGTTCGTGGGGAGTGGGCCCGGGTTGGGTGGGGGCGAAGGGGGGTTGGCGGGGGCGGGGGCTGAATTCGCGGGTGGGGTTTGGTCGATGGGGGCGGGTGGTGGGGGCCGCCTTGTTCTTGCGGGGTGCAGGTCCAGCGGCCGTCGGGGGTCAGCGCCCATTGGGCGGTGACGCCGTCGTGTGAGCAGTCGGCGCCGACCTGGTGCTCGTCGGGACCCTGGCGCTGGGGCAGGCAGACGGAGCGGCCGTCGGGGCCGCGGCCCCACTGGGCGGTGATGCCGTCGTGTGAGCAGTCGTCGCCGATGCGGTGCTGGCCGCCCTGGCCCTGGGGAACGCAGGCCCATTGGCCGCCGCGCAGATCCCACTGCGCGACGATGCCGCCCGCCGAGCAGTCGTCGCCGATCTTGCGGGCGGGCTGCGGCGCGGGGGCGCCGGGCGTGGACGGGGCGGGGCTCGAACCGCTCGACGGCGAGGTGGTGTCCCGGCTGGTCGGCGGGGTGGTGACGGTCGAGGAGGAGGGTGCCCGGTCGTCTTCGGAGTCGTCGTTGGACCGCAGCAGCAGGCCGATCGCGACCACGAGCACCAGCACGGCGGCCAGCACGGCTGCGATGACCAGACCGCGGTTGCCGGTCCCGCGATCGTCTTCGGGGTCGTGACTGCCGCCGGGTGTCACCATCGAAACCGCCTTCGCTGCCGGGCAGGGAAACATCGGTACGAATGTTGATCTTCACGGCAGGCTACCCGAAGGTTGCTGCTCCGATACTCGATTTATGTGAATGTTATTGATGCAGGTAAAAGCCATTTGCGGCAGTAGCCGCCGATAAACTCGCGACCCCGCCTCAACCTCCGCGTTTCGCGGAAGCCTGTCACTGCTTGGGCAGCGCGCCCGCCATCCCACCGACGTCGGCGATCTTCCACCCGTTGTTCGGATCCACATTCACCGTGTAGGTGACGGTGGCCTGCGCCCCCTCGGGCGTCTGCGCGCTGGTCGAGGTGACATTGAGGAAGACGTTGACCTTGTAGACCCCGTTGTCGGTGTTCATCACCTTGGCGGTGATCGGCGCCGAGGTCGACGTCCACTTCAGCGGCACGAGGATGTCCTGCAGCTTCGTCGCGGTGGCGTCGAACTTGTTCGCCAGCTGCGGGGTGGTGTTGGTCTTGAGCTTGGCCACCCAGGCGTTGACGTCCTGAAAGTTGATGTTGGACGCGCCGACCGCGTAGTCGGTGGCGACCTGCTCGGCGCGCCGGTCGGCCGCGACGGCGTCGTCGCGATCAGCGAGTTCGCCGCGCGCGGAGTTCCACAGCGTGCCGAACACCACCGTTGTGGCGGTGAGCGCCGCCAGCCCCGCGGCCAGCGCGACCGTCGACAGGCGGATCGATATGGTCTTCGGAGCGGCGGTCTTCGGTTCGGCCGCATCCTGCTTCGGTTCGGTCACAACGTCGTTCGACATCGCGTCCTCCTTTCTATTTGACGGCCACCCGCACCTTGACGGCGCCGTCGGCGTCGACGTCGGCGAGGGCCTGGGAGATCAGGTCGGACAGGTCGACGCGGGGCGCGGTCGAGCGCATCGCGTCGATCAGCGGGCGCAGCGCGGGCGCGAGCGAGTTCAGCTCCGGTTGGAGTTCGCGCAGCCGGTCGGCGGTCTTCGCGCTGAACGGGGCCAGTCCGTTTCCGGTCGTGTACGCCTCGATCGACTGGCCGTCGACCATGGTGCCGACGTGGGTGACCAGGTCGCTCAGCGCCTGGGTGAACTTGATCCACTCGGGCGCGGCGGCGCTGAACGACGGGCCGACCCAGTCCATGTTGGTCGCCGTGCTCTGCAGGCTGTTGAGCAGCGAGACGATCTGCGGATTGCGGCTCATGATGGCCGCGGCGAGCAGATCGCCCGACCGCGCCAGGTTCGGGATCGCGGCGTCGGTGCCGGCCAGGGACTGCTCGGCCGTGCTCACCAGCGAGCCGACCACGGTCGGGTCGAGCTGGTTCAGCGTGGTGGTGGCGAGCCGCGCGACCTCCGGAATCGACAGCGGCATACGCACATTCGACGTGGTCAGCTGCTGACCGTCGCGCACGTACGGTCCGCCCTCGGTGTTCGGCCGGAACTCGACGTACGGCTCGCCGAGCGCGGACAGGTGCTCGATGGTCACCGTGCTGTCGGTGGGCACGTGCCGGTCGGCGGCGATCTTCAGCCCGACCTCGACGCCGCCTGCGCTCTTGGTCACCGAGCTCACCCGGCCGACCTCGATGCCGGTGAGCAGGATGGGCGAGCCCACCGCGAGCCCACCGGAATTGGTCAGCACCATGGTGGCGTCGGTGAAGTCGGCCAGCGGGTCGGCGCGCACCACCCCGAACGTCAGGTACCCCGCGCCGAGCACCGTGATCGCGGCGATGCCGCCGAGCGAGGCGAGCGGTCCGAGCCTCATCGGACGACTCCGATCATGCGCAGGGTCTGGACGATTCGATCCGTCTGTTCCTGAATCGGTACGGGCGCATCGGTTTTCACGCCGGTGATGTTCACCTTGGGCCCGTGCTCGGCGAACGGGATGATCTTGTCGCGCACCAGCGAGATAAGCGCCTGCAGATTCGAGGGCTGGCTCAGATCCAGCGGCCTGGCCGACGCGAGCAGCGGCAGGAAGGCCTGCACGCTGCCGTCGGCGCCGTTCAGCAGCGGCCCGAGCCAGGTGAGCGAGCTGCCGATGGGGCCGAGCACGTTGAAAATCTTGGTCACGCCGACGATGGACGGGGCGATGCCGTTCATCTGGTCCACCGATTCCTGCGTCAGCAGGTCGGCCAGCACCGGCCGAATGCCGTGCAGCACATTGGCGTTGTTGTCGATGCCGTCGAGCAGCGAGTCCAGCTCGTCAAGGTGGTTGCCGAGGTCGACGGCGTCGTCGGCCAGGGTCTTGCCGATCTGCGCGGTGCGCGCCGGGTCGGCGGGCAGCACCCGGTTGAGCTGCTCGATGGTGTCCTGCACCTGTTGCACCGCGCCGCCCTGGGTGAAGGTGGCCAGCGCGGCCATCGTGTCCTCCAGTTGCACAGGCGGTTTCGTCTGCGCGAGCGGGATGGTGCCGCCGACGGGCAGCAATTGGTCGAACCCGTTCGGCGGGGTGAGCAGCGCGAGATGGATGTCGCCGAGCACCGTGTTCTGCCGGAGTTCGGCGCGCGTGGCCGCGGGCAGCCGCACCGACTTCGAGATGCGGGCGTCGACCACGACGTAGCCGCGGCCGCCTGCCTTGGCCGAATCCACTACCGACACACCGGAGACCGTGCCGACCTGCGCGCCGTTGGCCATGATCTTGGCGCGCGCGGGCAGATTGAGCACGTTGGCGAACTGGATGTGGATGTCGTAGGTGGGGCCGGAGACCTCGGATCCGGGCACGGGCACCGACGAAGGATCGAAGGCGCAGCCCGCCGCGGGCACGGCGGCCGCGAGCACGACCGCGAGGCCCGCGACGAAACGTCCACCGCGAGCGCGCTTTCCGACGCGTGGCCGGGCGAGCGTGACGACCAGCCGCCCGGTCTCGTTCCGATGGATCCTCATCGCACACCCGCCATTCCGAACACCAGAGCCGCCAGGTCGACCTTCGCCAAGCCGCCCTCGGCGTCGCAACGCCCCGGCGTCACGGCGTTCACCACCGCGCACACCTGATCGGCCTGCTGCTGCGGGATCGCGACCTTCGGTGCGGCATAGGAGATTCCGGACGCACCCACCGACCGGAACGCGTCGGTCAGCACGGGCGTCATCGACACCACCTGGGCCAGTGAGCCGACGTGGGCGCGCAGGAACTTCACCAGCGGCACGGTGAAGTCGAGCGCCTGCATGATCGGGTCGCCGAAGGCCGTCGTGAGGTCGTTGAGCACCGGAAGCAATTGCGCGAGACCGTCGATCACCTGCGCGCCGGGCTCCAGCAGATCGGTGCGCGCCGCGATGAGCACCGGCGCCAACCGGCGGAACATCGACTCGATGTCGCCCCAGTGCTGTTCGACCTTCTCGCCGACCGAGGCGAAGGCGTCGAAAACGCCGACCAGGTGGCCGATATCGGCGTCGGGCGAGGCCATCGCGCCGCTCAGCTTCTTGATGATGTCGTTGATCTGCGGCCCGGTGCCCGCGGTCGCCGCGTTCAACTGGTTCAGGCCCCTGGCGAGCGCGTCGGGGGTCTTGGCGTCCGGCCCCGAGATCTGCGCGGACAGCTGGGCGACCGCGTTGAGCGTCTCGGAGATGCTCTTGGGCGTCAGGGTTTTGGTGATGCACTGCGCGGCGTTCCAGCGCGCGGTGTTCTTGCCGGAGGACACGACGGCGAGTTCGCGCGACGCGACGATGCTGTCGGCCAGTGTGGTCGCGCCCGCGTCGGCGTAGACCGGCTTGCCCGCCTCCACCTCGAACTCGACCTTCACCGACTTCCCCTGCGGCGCAATGGAAGTCACCGTGCCCACCGGAAGTCCCCGCATGGTCACCTGATTGCCGACGTACAGCCCGACACTGTCGGGCATGATCGCGCAGTAACTCTCGGTCTTCTTCAACGGATCGAAGGCGATGACGTAGCCGACGACGACCAGCGCGATCGCGACGAGCGCGCCCGAGATCGACATGAACGCCCGCGAGCCGAGCACCTTGTGCAGCATCAGCAGTCCCTCCCCGGCAGCGGCACGCACACGCGCGCAAGGGCGTCCGCGGGCGCGGTGATGGTCTGGCCGGACTGGTCGATCGTCACGCCGCCGTCGGGAATGGCCATGGCCGAGAGCTTCTGCTGTAGGTCACGCACGGAGCCGACGACCGGGTCCAGCCGGTTCAGCAGTTCCTCCATGCGCGGCACTGCGTCGAACAACTGCTGGAGCTTGGGCTTGACCTCGGCGTAGGTCGGCGCGATGGCGGCGGCCTTGCCGATCACCTCGTTCAGCAGCCGCAGGCCCTCGCGCAGCTCGGCCTGCTTGCCGAGGACCAGGTCCTCCATCAGGTTGGTCGACTCCACCAGCCTGCCGAGCGAGCTCTTGGCGCCGTCGTACATGGTCGTGTACTCGTCGGCGTTGGCGATGGCCTTGGAGATCATCACGTGCTGACGGTTCAGGTCGTCGACGAAACTGCTGAGGCTGTCGAGGGTGGTGCGCAGCGTGTCCGGCGCCTGCGCGACCGAGGTGCCGAGCGCGGCGAGGTTGCGCCGCAAGGTATCTCCGTCGATCTCGCGGATCGGCTCGGCCGCGTCCTGGAAGGTCTGCACCAGGCTGTACGGCAACCGCACCCGGTCCATCGGAATGTGCTTGTCGCCCAACGGCACCGAGCCGGAGGGGAACAGCGCGACGTAGTTGCCGCCGACCACGGTCAGCATGCGGATGTCGAGCGTGGACTTGTCGCCGACGAACACCTCGGAGTCGACGGTGAAACGCATGACGACCCGATCCGGCTTCAGCTCCAGCGATTTCACCGTGCCGACGCTGATCCCGGCGACGCGGATGTCGTCACCGGCCTTCACCGACTGGGCCTCCGCCAGATCGGCGGTGTAGGTCTTCTTGCCGATCGGCGCGGCGTACAGCACGCCCGCCGCGACCGCGAGCAGCGCGACGAGCACGACGCCCACAATGCCGAGCCGGATCTCCCGACGCGTCTTCTCCCGCTCGCCGACGACGCGGCGATCCGCGAACAACCCACTCACCCAGCGCATATCGCCACCTGCTGTCCCGCGACGAGCACGCCGAGCACCTGCGGCACGTCGGCCTGTCCCTTGGAGCACTGCGGCTTCCAGCCCGCCACAGCGGATTTGGGGATCGCCGCGTCGAAACCGGCCAGCAGCGCGGGCAGTTTGTCGAACACCTCGAGCGCCTGCTGCGGATCCGGAAAGACCTTGGCGATCAACGCGTTCACGTCGTCGGGGCTGCGCAGGCCCAGTGCGTTGAAGAGGTTGTCCAGCGGGCCGAGCACCGAGGGCGCGGCCGCGGCGAACTGGGCGAGCCCGGCCATATTGCTCTGCAACCCCGAGAAGATGTCGGCGAGCCTGGCCAGCAGCGGCACCATGTAATGGATCTTGCCGCCGGCCGTTTCCTGGAGGTCGGACAGGTTTTGCAGCACCTTGTCGATCACCACCTGCCGGTCCTTGACGTGGGCGGCGAGCTTGTCGATGGCCTCGAGCGCCGGGCCGATGCCGTTGCCGTCCCCCTCGATGAGGGCGACCATGCTCGCGCTGAACCGGTTGATCTCCTCCGGGGAGATCGTCGCCAGCACCGGCTTCAGGCCGTTGAACATGCTGGTCACGTCGAACGACGGCACGGTGAGCTCGGTGCCGATCGTCGTGCCGCCGGGGATGCGCTTACCAGGCTGCGGCTGCTGTTGCAGATCGATATAGCGCTGGCCGGTCAGGTTCTGGTAGCGGATGGCCAGCTTCGAGTTGTCGTAGATCGACGCATCGGTCTTCAGCGACAACCGAACTCGCGCCTGCGCGCCGGCCAGCTCGATGCCGTCGACCTTGCCGACCTGCACGCCGTACATGCGCACGTCGTCGCCGACCTTCAGGCCGTTGGCATCGGTGAACAGCGCGCTGTGCTGCTCGGTGGGCCCCGAGACCGGCCGCTTGATCGCCGTGCACACGATGATCAGCACGACGATCATCACCGCGGCGAACAGGCCGAGCCGCCATGCGGCGGCGCCGACCTTCATCGCGCACCGCCGAACAACGGTGCGAGCACGGGCATTCCGCTCACATCGATCTGCGCGTTCAACACCGGACCGTTCGGAGTGTCGGGCATGGCCGCGCGCAGGCGGCGCAGCAGCTCGGTCAGGCCGGCGCCGGACTGTTGCGGGCGCGGCACCATCTGCGCGAGCAGCGTCAGCACCGGCCCGAGCATGTCGGTGGTCCCGGACAGGCCGCCGCCGAGCGCGTTGCCGAGGTCGGCGATGCCGGGCAGCAGGGTGTCGGTGTGCATGCGCACGCCCGCGTCGAAGGATTCCCGATCCGCTTGCAGCCGAGGGATGTTGCGCAGCATGTCCACCATCACCTCGTTGGCGCCGGCGAAGTTTCCCGCGCCGTAGAACGCCGGGCCCAGCGCGGCGGCCAGCTGCGAGGGCGGCATCCGCTGGTTGTCGGTGACGATCTGGGCCGCCTGGACGATCGCCTGGGCCAGCGGGGTGAACGCCTTCATGTCGCGGGAGACCTGGCTGATCACCGTCGCCATCTGCGGGGTGAGCAACGAGTCGCCGGTCTGCGAGACGCTGCGCAGCATGCTGCCCATGGTCGCGTCGAAGATCGCCTCGGAATGGGCGCCGGTCAGGTCGATCACGCTGTCCTCGCGCAGCGCCGCGCCGCCGGGCCCGCGGCGCAGCTCGATCTCGCTGATGCCGAACAGATTCGCCGGGGCGTAGTCGACGCGCAGGCTGTCGTCGATGCCGTGCAGCTGAGATCGGTCCAGTCGCAACGAGATTCGCTGGGTGCCGCGCTCGGCGGGGTCGACTGCGGTGACCGTGCCGACCTGCACGCCGTCCACGCGCACCGGAGTGCCCGAGAGGATGCCGTCGCCGACCTGTTCGGTGTGCAGCGCGACGTGCATTCCGTCGTCGGTGCGCAGCTGCCGCTGCAGCACGAGGGCCGCGACCACCGCGACGATCACCCCGACCGCGACCGCCCCGACGAGGCGGGCCTGCCGTTTGTCGACGGCCACTCCTGGCATTCCGTACTTCGGCATCGGCGGTTACCCCGTAAAGCTGATCGTCGCGTTGAAGCCCCACAGCACGATGGTGAGGACCATGTCGATGGCCACGATCGCCACCGACGAGGCGCGCACCGCGCGGCCCGACGCGATGCCGACGCCCTCGGGTCCGCCGGTGGCGAAGAAGCCGTAGTAGCTGTGGATGAGGATCACCACGGTGGCGAAGATGGCCACCTTGATCACCGCGGCGACCACGTCGAACCCGGACACGAACTGGAAGAAGTAGTGGTCGTAGACGCCGGCGGACTGGCCGTGCACGAGCGTGATCAGGCCGCGGCACGACAGGTAGGCCAGGATCAGCCCGATGAGGAAGGTCGGCACGATCGAGATCGCGCCCGCGATCACCCGGGTGGTCACCACGAAGGGCACCGAGCGCACGCCCATCGCCTCCAGCGCGTCGATCTCCTCGGAGATGCGCATGGAGCCGATCTCGGCGGTGATGCGGCACCCCGCCTGCGCCGCGAAACCGATGGCCGCGGCGATCGGGGCGAGTTCGCGGGTGGTCGCGTAGGCCGAGACGATGCCGGTGACCGGGCCCATGCCCAGGATGTTCAGCATGGTGAACGACTCGACGGCCACCGACGCGCCCATCACCAGGCCGAGCACCACCATCATCGGCACGGTGCCGCCGCCGACGATGACCGAGCCGCGGCCCCACGTCATATCGGAGATGATGCGCAGCGTCTCGTCGCGATAATGCTTGAGCGTCAAGGGAATCGACGACAGCACCTGCCAGACGAAGGCCAGCACGAAGCCGAGCGTCTCGAAGCGCCGCAGGATCAAGCCGCGGCGGTGATAGAACCGGGCGAGCCAGCCGAGGCCCTTGGGCGCGTAAGTGGAGGCGGACACGTCACACCAGCCTGGTCGGCAGGAACATCTCGACCACCTGGGTGACGCCGAGGTTGACGACCGCGATCGAGACGACCGACAGCACGACGGCCGCGTTCACCGCGTCGGCCACGCCGCGCGGCCCGCCCTTGGCCTCCAGCCCGCGCTGGCAGGCGATGATCACCACGAGAAAGCCGAACAGGACCGCCTTGAGCAGCGAGACCCACACGTCGGCGACGGTGGTGAAGGAGCCGAAGGTGGCCCAGTAGCTGCCCGGGGTGACATTCTGGCCGCCGACGGCGACCGCGTAACCCGCGACGATGCCGACGAAGATGATGAGGATATTCAGCAGCGGCGCCACCAGGACCATGGCGACCAGCCGCGGAATCACCAGGCGCGGAATCGGACTGATGCCCATGGTGTTGAGCGCGTCGATCTCCTCGCGGATCGTGCGCGCGCCCAGGTCGGCGGCGATGGCCGCCGCGCCCGCGCCGCCGAGCAGGAAGCCGGTGGCCAGCGGGGCGCCCTGCTTGATCACGCCGAGGCCGCCGGTGGCGCCGAGCAGCGAGTCTGCGCCGAGGGTGTGAATGAGGTTGCCGACCTGAATCGAGACGATCACACCGAACGGGATGGCGATGAGAATGGCGGGAATCGCGGTGACCGTCACCAGGCGCCACGCCTGCGTGATCGCCTCGCGCCATTGGAACTGACCGCGCGCCACGCCGGTGACCGTGCCGGTCACCGACTCGCGCGCGATATCGACCGCCCGGCCGAAGGTCCGCAACGAGGACACGACGGTGTCGGAGAAATTCTTGCGAACGACCTTGACAGCGGAGCCGCTCGACGCCCGGGTATCCGGCGTCACCGTCGATGTCCTCGGACCGCCCACGCGGCACGGGATGTGTCGAAATTCATGGCGCACTCTCCGCATCCGGCCTCACTGCCAACAAACAGCAAGCTAATCGTTACTCTCTGTAACAACAAAATCGTGCAGGCGTGACCCTGGTCACCAGAATGGGATTTCGCCTATCCGACCGGCTTATGCGTGAGCGGTATCACTTCCGCTACGGACTAGCGGCGAGGAACACAAAAGCGGAGAACAGGGCCAAATGGACACCGCCCTGGAGCAGCGTCGCCCGGCCCGGCACGACCGTGAGCACGCCGACAACGATGGTCAGCGCGAGCAGAACCATCTGCGTCGCGCCGAGCCCGAGCACGAGCGGACCGTCTAGCCAGATAGTTGCTACGGCAATGGCCGGGATGGTCAGGCCGATGCTCGCCATGGCCGAACCGAGCGCGAGATTGAGACTGATCTGTACCTGATCGCGGCGTGCCGCGCGCACGGCGGCGAGCGTCTCCGGGAGCAGCACGAGCAGCGCGATCACCACACCGACCGCCGAGGGCGGCAGCCCGGCGTCGGCCACGGCCGACTCGATCGACGGCGAGACCACCTTGGCCAATCCGACCACGCAGACCAGCGCGACGAACAGCATCGCGAGACTGAGCAGCGCGGCCTTGCCGGAGGGCCCCTCGTCGTGCTCCTCGTCGTCGGTGACGACGCCGTTGCCCTCGACGGGCAGGAAGTCGTCCGGGTGCCGCACCGTCTGCACCATCACGAACAGCCCGTAGAGCGCCAGCGAGGCGACCGCGGCGAAGGCGAGCTGAGCCGCGGAGAACTCCGGCCCGGCCTGGCTGGTGGTGAAGGTCGGCAGCACGAGGCTGAGCGTGGCCAGCGTCGCGACCGTGCCGAGCGCCGCGCCGGTGCCCTCGGCGTTGAACACCGCCACCCGCCTGCGCAGCGCGCCGACCAGCAGCGAAAGCCCGAAGATGCCGTTGCAGGTGATCATGACGGCGGCGAAGACGGTGTCGCGGGCCAGCGAGGCGGCCTTGTCGCCGCCGGAGATCATCAGCGTGACGATCAACGCGACCTCGATGACGGTCACCGCCACCGCGAGCACCAGCGACCCGAACGGCTCGCCGACCCGGTGCGCGACCACCTCCGCGTGGTAGACCGCCGCGAGCACCGCGCCGATCAGCGCGGCGGCCACCACGACCACGGCCGCCCCGGACAGACTTCGCCCCCACGTGGCGGCCAACGCGACGGCGGCGAGTAGGGGAACGAACACGGTCCAGCGGTCTGTCAACACACGGATCATGAGATCCATCGTGGCAGTTAACCCTCCGCATCCAGGTCAGGCGGCCGCCGACGGGCGGGATTGCGTCGCACGCAACGGATGCCCCCACTGGCGGGGGCAGATAACCTGCCATCGAGCCGGTAACCTGGCCCGGCCTTGATCGAGACGAACACTGCGGGGGCGCATGTCATACCCACCCGGCCACCAACCCGGGCAGCCTTACGATCCACACGCTCAGCCGAGTCCGGCGAACGGTGAACAACAGGCGCCCGGCTACTCGCGCTCGGATCCGACGATGCTGAATCAGCCGAGCGCACCGGAGGGCGGGCAGCCACCCGGCCATCAGCGCTCGGATCCGACCATGCTCAATCCCGTCGGCCAGCCGGGTCCGGGTTATCACCCGGTTCCGCCGGCCGATCCGACGCTGCTGAACCCGCTCGGTCAGGTCGACCCGGCGTATCAGCAAGGGCAGCCCTACGATCCGCAGGGCCAGCCGTATCCGTCGGTTCCGCAGTACCCCTCCGTTCCCGGGTATGCGCAGGCGCCGCCGTATCAGCAGCCGCAGTTTCCGCAGGCGCAGTTTCCGCAAGGGGCGCAGCAGTTTTCGCCGCAGCCCGGTTCGTTCCCGCCTGGCCCGCCTGGGCAAGGGTTCCCGCCGGGTCCGCCCGGCCAGGGGTTCCCGCCGGGTCCGCCCGGCCAGGGGTTCCCGCCGGGTCCGCCCGGCCAGGGGTTCCCGCCGCCGTACGGCCCCGGCGGGTCCGGCTCGGGCGGCGGGGGCAAGAAGGTTCTCGCGGTAATCGGATCGATCCTGATGACGCTGCTGGTGATCGCGGGCGTCATCGGAGTGAAGGTGCTCAAGAGCAACGCCAAGCACAACCGGGCCGACGAGGGAGCCGGCACCACGACCAGTTTCTCGGTGGCCACCGGTGCGTCCGGCGCGCCGACCACTCGGCCGAGCGCCAAGGTCCCGCCGCCGACCACGGAGCGGCCGACCACGGCGCCGACGACGAAGGTCTCGAACGTGTGGATCGCCGCGACCTACAACGAAGCGACCAACGAGGTGCATTGGGCGAGAAGCTCGCTCAGCCAAGAGGCCGCGGTCGGTCAGGCACAGCGAGCCTGCGGCGCCTCCTGCCAGGAACCGGTCTGGTCGAAGGACGCCTGCGTCGCCTTCGCCTTCGGGGACGGCGGCGGCTGGGCCTCCGACTGGGGCAACACCACCGACGAGGCACAGGATAAGGCGCTCGCCAGGGCGAAGAATGCCTTCAGTGTCCCCGGCCCCTTCAAGTTCTGGTCGAAGTGCGCGAGGGACAGTGACTAGTCGTCCAGGTCGATGCGGACGGTGAGCAGGTCGGTGCCGACCAGCTGAACCACCGCGCTGTTGCCGCGC
>NZ_BAGH01000093.1 GCF_000308715.1 Nocardia tenerifensis NBRC 101015 | reverse complement strand
GCAAGGCCACCACCGACGTGGTGGACAAGGACCTGCAGGGGCGTGACCCCGGGCAGTCTCGTGCTCTCGCGCGAGAAGTCGCTCAGCGAACGGCTCGCCGAGGCCTCCGATCCGCGCTCGCTGATCGACGACCCCACGGGCCAGGCGGCCGCGCTGCGGATCGCGACCATCGCCCTCAATACCCTGACCAGCATCGTCGGCGTCGTGCTGAGCCCGGAGGACGTCTGCCAGATCGGCGCCCTCGGCGCCACGGACCCGCTCGCCGGGCTGGCCAGCCTCGGCTCCCGGATGTTCGCCGCGATGCCGAAGCGCTCGTCCGCGCCGCGCTTCACCCAGGTGGTCACTCAGGCGTTCAACGAGATCGGGCGTCTGGTCAGCGACAACCTCGAACTCGTCGACACCGAGGTCTGGGCCAAGTACCAGGACGCGGTGGTCCGCCACGGCGCCTACGCGGTCACCTCGGTCGCCGCGGACCGATCGTCGGTGCAGTTCGTCGCCGACTGGTTCGTCGCGGCCGCCCGCGCGCTGCCCGCACCGAGCGTGCCCAAACCGGCTGCCGGCCGGCCGGATGGGGTGCTCGCCTCGATGCCCGGTCGCGACGCCCACGCCCCCGAGGCCGGCGACGCCGCCAAAGATCCTGCCGTGCCCGGTGATCCGCCGAAGTCCAGGGACGCCGCCGTGCAGGTCGATGGGGGTCGCCCGGCGGATCACGGTGCTCCGGCCCTCGGTCGCCGCGGATCGGAGTCCGCCGAGACCGAGGCCGGGCTGCTCGAGGCGAGCCGCTATCTGGTGTGGACCCTGCTGCTGGCGGAGACCGCTCGCCTGCTGTACACGCGCAGGCGAATCGTCCGGGCGGACGACTTTCTCAGGTAGATCGACCACAGGCAGGTCCGCTCGTTCATCGATGCGGACCTGCCTGGTCGGTGAATCAGTAACGCGGGCCGGTCAATTCGTCACTCGACCGGTTCGGCCTAGCCCGTGCGCGACTCCTCTCCGAGGAAGAGATCGAGCCAGTAGTCGACGGACTTGCCACCGAGCCCCAACCTCGCGCCGCCGTTCGGGGGCTCCAGGTACTCCCGCAGCGCCTTGAGCCCGGCGCCGATTGCCTGGTCTATGCCTGGCGGCATGAATATCGGGACGTCCTCGCCTTTGCCTTTACCTTTACCTTTGCCCTTGCCTTTCCCCTTGCCGCCCTTCTCCCCCGCCTTCTCGCCCTCCGGCGCGGCGGGGTCGTACAGATCCGCCGTGTCTTCCGCCTCGGCGTCGCCCTCGTCGCCGGCGGGATCGACCTGCTCCGTCGGCGACGTTGCGATGACAGACACCCCCGGCGACGGATCGCTCGGCGTGGCGGCGGCGGTGCCGGTGGCGACGGCGAGCGTCGCGGCGAGGGCGAGCAGACCGCTCACCGCGGCGGCTGTGGTTTTGTGAAACATAGATAACCCCTTGTCGTCTCGAATGCGGTATCTGTGGCCGACAACGAGCCAGACATGTGTCGGCACTACGGAATATTCGGATCCGCGGCGGTTCTGGATCGCCAGAATTCGACACGAATTCATCGCGGAGACGGGTGGTTCGGCTGTATAGCCTGCGCTGCAGAACAAAGAGAGGCGCACGAGGACACGACCGATGGGGCCCGAGGAAATCCCCCGGGCCCCATCGGGCTTTGTACAGCGATAGTGAGCCGCAGGGGCGACCACGACTCACTCTGCGGAACTGTCCCGAACTTTCCTGGGACTCCGCAAGATTACCCAACGACCAGATATTCCGTGGCGATTCCGGATGGAAAGATCCGGTGACTTCCGGTGCGAAATCAACGCACTCTTGCATTCGGCATGAAGTGACACATTGCCGTGCGCAATGCGCTCTCGTAGCTACCGCGTCGTAAACCCGCTGCGCGCCACCACGACCTGCGGCGTGTCGACTACCGGACATAGCGATCCGCTCTGGATAATCGAGGAGTGACGATGCGTCGCAGGTCCGCGCTGGCGATGGCGGCAGGCGTGCCACTCAGCCTGCTGGCGCTGAAGCACGCCACGGCACGCCAGCCGGCGATGCGGTACACGATGACCGCGTTCACCAATTCCAGCGAAACCGACCTCTACGTCTACGAATCCACCGACGCGACCAACTTCCAGCTGCTGCGCGGCCCCGCCTACCGGCCGCCGACGGGCCTGCTGCGCGATCCGTCCCTGTTCCGCCACGTCGACGGCGTGTACTACCTCACCTACACCACCGGGTGGGAGGGGCACACGATCGGCTTCGCCAGCAGCACCGACCGCGTCAACTGGACGCACATGTACGACTTCCCCACCCAGGTGCCCGGTTTCACCGTGACATCGAGTTGGGCGCCGGAGTGGCTGATCGACGCGCAGGGCCGCGTCAATGTCATCGTGTCGCTGTCGGACGGATGCCGCTTCACCCCGCATCTGATGACCGCGACCGACCCGTCGCTGCGCTCGTGGACTCCGCTGACCCCGCTGGCCGGACTCGGTCCGCCCCCCGGCTACCGCAGCTCGGGCGACCGCCCTGCCTGCGACTTCTTCGGCTACGGCTACATCGACACCACCATCGTCTACAACTACGACCTCTACTGCGCCTTCACCAAGAACGAGACCAGCAAGCTCATCGAACTGGCCGTGGCCCCCGCGCCGCTGGGTCCGTATGTCTTTGTCGCGACCGGCAACTGGGCCACCTGGGGCGCGCCGCGGGAGGGCCAGTGCGTCATCCCGCTGCCCGGCGGCTCGTGGCGAATCTTCTTCGACGACTACGACGAAGACCACCCCCGGTACCTCTACAGCGACAGCCACGACAACTTCCGCACCTGGACCGAGCCCGTCGAACTCCCCGAGCTCTCCGGCACCGTCCGTCATTTCACCGTCCTTCCCGAACCCGCTCCCTAGCCTCGCGCCCGACCGGCGATGCCCCGCAGAGCGGGTCGCCGATTGCGGGAACATAACCAAAGAGGCCAAATACCGCGGGTATTGACCCGAATTCGGCTTCCGGACAGCCGCGTCGAGGACGAGACTCGATAGTGCGTCCGCCCCCGGGCGCTTCGCTCCCTTATCTCGGGTACGCGCAGAACGGCCGGCTTCACCCAGAGGAACGTGGCTGGTCGCCGGGGTCGGGCGCACCTCCACCGTCGCCAGGGAAGGCCTACCTTGCCCACGCAGCTGGACCACCGAGACACGCGCGACGCGCGAATTCGCGTGCGCACCATGACACCGAGCCTGGGTACCGAGGCACGAGCCGGTCGCATTTGCCGGGCGCACGCACCGGGCCGCGCCGATCCCGTCATGTGACCGTGCCGTCCGCCGAGTGGCCGAGATCGCGAACGAAGCCCATCGACGAGGGCGGCACCAAGCCGCTGCTGCCGGACTGGCATCAAGTGTCCGCCGCGCTGCGCATGCAGATCGGCGACCGCCCGGGCGATCACCTCGTTATCCAGCTGGCGCGGGCGCTGGCGCAGCTGCACCACACGCGCCGTGCCCAGCCCGGGCGCCATCCCGAGATCGACCGCCGCCGTGGTGAACTCGTCTGCGTGATCGACGAGTGGGTGGCGAAGCAGGTGATGCCCCGGCGCCCGAACGCCCGGACGGGCGAGACGCTCGGCAGCACCGTGGACCGGATGGCCGCCGCCCAGATTCTCGCCGACCATCTGCTCATGACCGCCGAGAACGTGCCGGAGCAGCGGGTGCACGCGGCGTGGTCACGCCTGGCCGAACTCGCGAATCAGTGGACCGACCTAGCGCACGACATCGAGGCGCGCCGACCGCGGTCGATCGGGCTTCGCTGAGGCCGGGCTATCTCCGCGCTACGACGGAATTGTCCACAGGTAAGCCGATATCGGAGGCAGTTCCGCGGTGTCGACGAGCGGGTCCACCCGCAGCAGACGGATGAATTCCTCCAACGACGTATATCGCGCCAAAATGTCCTCCAGCAAGCGGCGCGCGGCTTCCTCCGGTTTCATGAGCGGGTTATGCCCATGGTTCCGCACGACAAACCGACCAATATGTTTCGGTGTGGCCACGTGATTCGCTGATCGACGATCCGTTCATTACAGCCCTCCGTGTGTTGGGTCAGCGCTGATCGGAAGTGCCACACGGCGGCCTCGTCAATTGCCGGAAACGCCACCGTCTGTGTGCGACGATTGCGAGTCGTCGGACGAGCCCGCGACTCGTGGAGCGGCTGTTCCACGCTCGGTGGAACAGCCTCAGATTACCTACGCGCCGAGTGCCGAGCCGCATTTCACACTGTGCGTCGCGAAATTTTCAGATTCCCGGGCGCCGCGATATTCCGTCGCGATCCGCGGCCGACCGTGCCACAGTCATGGAATGACCGGGCAGCGAGCCGAGACGACCGTCCACCACGCCGCCGCCTCCGACCCGACCCCCACCGCGGCCATCGGCATAGCCGTTGGCGCACTGGGCGTTTCGACGTCGGGGGTGCTCATCGCGCTGGCCGGCTGCGCGGTGATTCTCGCCGTCGCCTATGCCGCGTCCACGGTCAGAAGAGGGTCATCGGGCCGGTAGGTTTCGGCTCGGGGAGCGGGGCGAGCTCGGGCACCTCGGCGACCACCTCCGCGTGGAAGCGGCGCGCGAGCGGCACCGCTTCTGCGTTGTCCGGAGTGTGCACGAACACGGTGGGCGATCGGCCCTCGCGCAGCCAGTCGGCCACCGTGGCGACCCACGGCCGCCAGCCCTCGACCGTGCGCTCCGCCGAGTCGCGACCGTGGTATCTGACGATCGGGAACTCGGTGAGCGCGCGGGTCCGCCGCGGCACCCTCGGCTTCTTCGACCACGCCTCCTGCTCGGCGGGGGTGACCGGAAGACCGTCGAAAAGCGTTGTGGTGTCGAAGGGTATCCACTCCGCGCCGACACGGTCGAGCACGCTCTCCAATTGCGTTGCGGCCCGCTCGTTCTCGAAGAACGCGGGATGACGCACCTCGACCGCCGATCGGTAGGACCGCGGCAGCCTGCGCAGGAACAGCGCGAGCGCGCCGAGATCGCTCGGACCGAACGAGCCGGGCAACTGCACCCACAGGGCGTGCGCGCGCGGGCCCAGCGGCTCGATCGCCGACAGAAACGCGCGCATCTCCTCGTCGACCCCGGACAGCCTGCGCTCGTGGGTGATCGACCGGTGCAGCTTCACCACGAACCGGAAGTCGGGCGCGGTCTGCGCGGTCCACGACTCGACCGTGCGCCGCGCCGGGATCGCGTAGAAGGTGGTGTTGCCCTCGACCGCGTCGCAGCGATCGGCGTAGGCCGCCAGCCGGTCCCCCGACGCCGGTTGCCATTCCTGCCATGCCGCGTGCGTCCACATCGCACAGCCCACGTGAAGCCGCATGCCGGCGACGTTAGTACAGCGACCGCGTGCGCCTCGGGCGCATTCGGTTTCGGCGCAGCCGCGTGGGCGGGAATGAACCGGCAGATCCGATGGTAGAAGGGACTATGAAACTCGACGACGCCGCTCGCGCCCTCATCGGGGCCGGCGCTGACGCGACGCTGGTCACCCTCAACCCCGACGGCAGCCCGCACGTGAGCGTGGTGTGGGTCGCGTTGCAATCCACCCCCGAGGGCGATGAACTCGTTACCGCCCACCTCGGCGAATACAAGAAGGTCCGCAATGTCCGCCGCGACGGACGGGTCGCGGTCACGATCCTGTCCCCCGAGCGCGGCGAGATCATGCGCCCGTACCTGTCGGTGACCGGAACGGCGCGCATCGTCGAGGGCGGCGCGCCGGAGCTGCTCGCCGAACTCGCGAAGACGCTGGCCAGCCCGGACGCCGGTTTCCCGCCGCCCGACGCGCCGCCCGGACTGCTCACCCGCATCCGCATCGAGAAGGTCGGCGGGATCGGCCCCTGGGCCGGCTGATCGACCTCCGGCATGACATCGGCCGGGCCCGACCAAGGGCCCGGCCCACTCTCGTTCACTCTCAGACCGGGTATGTGACGCCCGTCATGCCGCATTTTGTGACGCCCGTCATGCCGCGACAGAATGTGACGTTGTACCTCTAGGTCGGCGAAGCGGAGACGAATACTTGTTCCGCTGCTTACAGTTTCGACAACGCCGTTGCGGGCATCCGGCCAACGCGGGATACCCGCGCAACGTTCCGAGTCCGAGGAGATCGTCTGTCGTGGTCCGTCCAGACAACATCGCACCGTCACAAAGAGCAGCTACGAACAACGCCACCCGCACCGATTCCGCGGTCGTGTGGCCCGATCCGAGCCCCCTGGCCTCGTGGTGGCAGCAGGTGATGCAGCCGGGGTCCAGCGAGCGCTCCACCTTCGAGGCCGTCTGATGAGCGACGGCCAGACCTGGGTGCGCGGCACCGTCCAGTGGTTCGACACGGCCAAGGGCTTCGGCTTCCTCTCGGCCGCGGACTACCCGAACGGTGTGTTCGTGGAGTACTCCAGCATCGACTCCCCCGGTTTCAAGACCCTGTCCCCCGGCCAGGAGGTCGTGTTCACCTGTGAACATCGGCCGCGCGGGGTCGAAGCCGTGGAGGTCCGGCAGCCGGCGTTGTTATCCACCGCCGCGGCGTGAGCGCCTTCTTCTCGCACACCTGATTGCAAGGGGTGTGCCGGAAGTCAGGCGAGCGCGAGCACGTGGGCACCGATCCTCGCCGAGGCGGAGACGACGCCCGAGTACGCGCGCAGATGCTGCGACAGCGCCAGATCGCTCAGCATCGATTGCGCGGCTCGGACTCGCACGCGGGCGGGGATCGGGTCCCAGCCGGGGCGCATCGCGCGCAGCAGGTGTACGCATTCGGCGATGTAGGCCCGCTGCGCGGTTTCCGCGCGCGCCCGATCCGCCGCGGGCAGATGCCCCGCCTCGGCGACGAGAGTCTGCATGAGAGAGGGGTTTCGAAGACGAACGCGCCGTAGCCCGCGAGCGATACCGTCCCTCGGGTAAGCGGCCTAGATGCTGAAGCCACCGCCACAGACCAGGGTCTGTGCGCTGATGTAGTCCGACTCCGGGAGGCAGAGCAGGTAGACGGCGCCCGCGGCCTCGGCCGGCGTGCCGCCCCGGCCGAGCGGCACCATCTGCTCCATCGCGGCGAGCAGGTTCGGGTTCACGCCGACCTTGATCTCCTTGCCCTGCACGTCGATCGTGCCGCCGGTGCCCGCGGGCGCCTCGGTGAGCCGGGTCTTGATGAGGCCGAACGCGACCGCGTTCACCGTGACGTTGTAGCGGCCCCACTCCTTGGCGAGCGCCTTGGTCAGGCCGATCACGCCGGCCTTGCCCGACGAGTAATTCGCCTGTCCCGCATTGCCTCCCGTGCCCGCCAGCGACGAGATGTTGACGACCTTGCGGCAGGGCACGGGCTCACCCGCGGCCTTGGCCTGCTTCACCGCCGAAGCGATCACCGGCTGCGCGGCCCGCAGAATCCGGAACGGCGCCTTGAGGTGGACGTCGAGGATGGCGTCCCACTGCTCGTCGGACATCTTCTGGATGACCGAGTCCCAGGTGTAACCGGCGTTGTTGATGATGATGTCGAGGCCGCCGAACTCGTCGACGGCGGTCTGCACGAACCGTTCGGCGAAACCCTCCTCCGTGACGCTGCCGACGCACGAAACCGCTTGCCCGCCTGCGGCTTCCACGGCGGCGACCGTCTCCGCGGCCGGGTCGGCGTCGAGGTCGTTCACCACGACCTTCGCGCCCTCGCCCGCCAGCTTCAGCGCGATCTCGCGGCCGATGCCTCGGCCGGAGCCGGAGACGATGGCGACCTTGCCATCCAGAGTTCCCATGTGTCGCGGTTCCTTTCAGCGTGTGACGGTGCCATACCCGGGCCTTCTGGGGTGAGCCCGACCGCCTCGTAGGTGAGCAGTCGGTGGTCATCGCCTGGGCCCTGATCACGATCGACGGGTCGATGCCGTTGGCCGCGGCGAAATTCTCGCTGACGATGACCGCCACACCCGCGGCGACGGCGCGGCTGCTCATGGCGTTCCTTCAGCGGTGACTAGCGGCTGTTCACTAATTGAACAGCAGCCCGCTGTCGGCTGGCGCAGCATTGGGCAAAGACAGTGGTGAGCGATGCGCGTGGCGCTATGGCGGATTCACTTGTTCGTCGAGAGACGCGGCGAGCCCCCGCGTCTCGTGTGCGATGCGGGGGCTCGCGTCGTGTCCGGCGTCAGGCGCGCGGCGGCTTGACCTCCCCGACAGCAGACCCGGAGCCGTCCTCGGCTCTACTGAACACCGGCTGATGATGTACGTCGCTGCTCTCGGCAGGCGTATACACCTGAATGGGAATGGTGTCGTGGCTGAACAGCCCGGACCCTTGCCCGCTTTCCTGACTCATCCGTCGAGCCTCCTCCGATCGGCCGCGAATAGCCAATCCCCTCTATTCAACCCCCTCCGCCCGGCGAGTCGCGCACGATCCCACCCCAACCGTGCGGTCGTGGCAGCTCGAGCACAGGTCAGGCCTCCGTCCGTTGACGCCGCGGGCGCTGCCAGCCGAAGGTCAATTGCACTGCGCGCTGCCAGTTCTCGTATTCGTCGGCGCGGTGGTCCTGGTCCATCTGGGGCCGCCACTGCGCGGCGAGGCGCCAGTTGTTGCGCAGGCCCTCGAGATCCGGCCAGTAGCCGACGGCGAGCCCGGCGGCGTAGGCCGCGCCGAGCGAGACGGTCTCGGCGTTGAACGGGCGCATGACCGGGACATCGAGGACGTCGGCGACGATCTGCATGAGCAGGTTGTCGGAGGTCATGCCGCCGTCGACGCGCAGGGCCCTGGCCTGCAAACCGGAGTCGGCGTTCATCGCGTCGACCACCTCGCGGGTCTGCCACGCGGTGGCCTCCAGCACGGCACGGGCGAGGTGGCCCTTGGTGATATAGGACGTCAGGCCGACGATGAGGCCGCGCGCATCGCTGCGCCAGTGCGGTGCGTACAGCCCCGAGAACGCGGGCACGATATAGCAGCCGCCGTTGTCCTGCACTGTGCGCGCGAGGGTTTCGATCTCGGGCGCGCTGGCGACCAGACCGATGTTGTCGCGCACCCACTGCACCAGCGAGCCGGTGACCGCGATCGGGCCCTCCAGCGCGTACACCGGCTTCTCGTCGCCGATCTGATAACCGATGGTGGTGAGCAGGCCGTGCGAGGACTGCACCAGCTCGCGGCCGGTGTTCATCATGAGGAAGCCGCCGGTGCCGTAGGTGCACTTGGTTTCCCCACGGGCGAAACAGGTTTGGCCGAACAGCGCGGCGTGCTGATCGCCGAGGGCGGCGGCGATCGGGATGCCGGGCACCACGCGGCGGGTGGCGCCGTAGGACGCCGTCGACGGCTGGATCCGCGGGAGCATGGCGGCCGGGATGCCGAAGAAGCTCAGCAGCTCCGCGTCCCAGCTGAGGGTGCTGAGATTCATGAGCAGCGTGCGGCTGGCGTTGGTGACGTCGGTCAGGTGCAGGCCGCCGTCCACGCCGCCGGTCAGATTCCAGATCAGCCAGGTCTCCATGGTGCCGAACAGCACCTCGCCGCGCTCGGCCCGCTCCCGCAGCCCCGGGGTGGAGTCCAGCAGCCAGCGCAGCCGCGGAGCCGCGAAATACGTCGCGAGCGGCAATCCGCACAGCTCCCGGATGAGGTGGGCGCCAGGGCGTTCCGCGTACTCGCGGACCAGGTCCTCGGTGCGCACGTCCTGCCAGACGATGGCCCGCCGGATCGGCGCGCCGGTGCGCCGGTCCCACACCACCGTGGTCTCACGCTGATTGGCGATGCCGAGCGCGGCCACCTGCTCGGCGGTGACGCCGGAGTCGCGCAGCGCCTGCGGCACGATCCGGTCGACGTTGCGCCAGATCTCCATCGCGTCCTGCTCGATCCAGCCGGGGCGCGGGTAGTACTGCTTGTGCTCGCGCTGCGCGACGCCGACCAGGCGGGCGCGCTGATCGAACAGAATGCACCTGGTCGAGGTGGTGCCCTGATCGATCGCCAGCACGAAACGTTGGGTCATCCGCGTCCTCTCCTGCGACGAGTCGGTTGGTCAGTGGACGGCGCCCAGATCCCGCGAGATCGCGTGCGCGGCGTCGCGTACGTGCCCGACCAGGGTGGTCCGATGGCGTAGCTGCGTGTCGCAGAGCCGGTCGACCGGCCCGCTGATGCCGATGGCGCCGACCACCAGCCCGCCGTGCGCGCGAATCGGCGCCGCGATGCCCGCCTCGCCCGGCCGGTACTCCTCGGTGTCGCCGGCCCAGCCGGCCTGGCGGACCGCGGCGAGGGCACGGGAGAGCACCGTGCGGTCGATGATCGTGCGCCGGGTGAGCGAGGGCAGCGTGGCGCCGCGCGCCGCGGCCATGAGGTTGGTGTCGTAGGCGAGCAGCACCTTGCCGAGCGCGGTCGCGTGCGGCGGAAGCAGCTCGCCGAGCTCGAGCGCCTGTTCGGTGTAGTCGGGGCGGAAGACGTGGTGCACCACGACGACGCTGCCGTCGATCGGCGCGCCGATGCGGACGGATTCGCCTGTGCGCGCGGCCAACGCGTCGGCCCAGTTGATGGCGCGCGAGCGCAGCTCATTGGCGTCGAGGTAGCTGGTGCCGAGGTGGACGAGGGCCGCGCCGAGCTGGTACTTGCCGGTCGCCGGGTCCTGTTCGACGAAGCCGACGCCCTGCAGCGTGCGCAAAATGCCGTGCGCCGTCGGCTTGGCGAGGTCGAGCGCGCCCGCGATCTCGCCGACGCCGAGCCTGCCTGCGCCGCGGGCCAGCAGCCGCAGGATGGCCGCCGCTCGCTCGATCGACTGGATCGGACCGGGCATGCCCCGAAACTAGCCGCCGGATTCGACAATGTCGAACATACGGTGAACAAGAAACAACACCCCCGGCGATCAGTGTGACGTGCGTCATGCCCGCCTCCTCGGCGGCCCGAGAGTAGCGACAGCGGCCGGGGGTATCCAGACCGGGCGTTCAGCATTGTCGAACGCGCGGTATGTCCGGGTTCTGTGCGCCGTCGTAACGTCGGAATCCGCAGGGTCGCGCAGGCGACCGCGGGCGAACGGAGACTCAACGATGAACTTCGGCTCGATCTTCCTGAGTGAAGCACTAGGCACAGGGATGCTGGTCTTACTCGGTGTCGGCGTAGTCGCGAATGTATTGCTGGCCAAATCCAAGGGCTTCGACGGCGGGTGGCTGTTGATCAACTTCGGGTGGGGCATAGGCGTATTCGCCGGGGTGTATGTCGCGTACAAGACGGGCGGTCACCTGAACCCCGCGTACACGATCGGCGTGCTGGCCAGCGGGGCGGACGAGTACACCGCCGGTGTCTCGATCACCGTGGCCACCACCCTCGCCTACCTCCTCGGCCAGCTGGTCGGCGCCTTCGTCGGCGCGAACCTCGCGTACGCCGCGTACAAGCGGCACTTCGACGCGGAGACCGACGCGGAGAAGAAGCTCGGCGTGTTCGCCACGGGTCCCGCGATCCGCAATGTGCCCTGGAACTTCGCCACCGAGGTGATCGCCACCTTCGCCCTCGTGATCGTGCTGCTGGCCATGGGACACACCGCGAGCGGCCTCGGCCCGCTCGCCGCGGCGCTGCTCGTGGTGGGCATCGGCGCCTCGCTCGGCGGCCCGACCGGTTACGCCATCAACCCGGCCCGCGATCTCGGGCCGCGACTGGCCCACGCGCTGCTGCCGGTGAACAAGGGCGCCGCGCAGCCGGCGCGGGCGACGGTGGGCGGAACGACTGAGCCGCAGGCTGATCCGGGCCCGACCGACCAACCCGGTCGTAAGAACTCCGACTGGGGTTACGCCTGGGTGCCCATCGTCGGCCCGCTGGTGGGCGGCGTGCTCGCCGGACTGGCCGCACAGGTCCTTTTCTGAATCAATCTCTCTGTCAATAGTTTTCCTTGAAAGGACCACGATGAGCCAGTACGTAGGCGCCATCGACCAGGGCACCACCAGCACGCGCTTCATGGTGTTCGATCACAGCGGCAACGAGGTCGCCCGCCACCAGCTCGAGCATCAGCAGATCCTGCCGCAGGCCGGCTGGGTGGAGCACGATCCGACCGAGATCTGGGAGCGCACCAGGGCGGTCATCCAGAGCACGCTGACCAAGGCCGACCTCCAGGCGAGCGATCTGGCCGCCGTCGGCGTCACCAATCAGCGCGAGACCACCGTGGTGTGGAACCCGAAGACGGGGCGCCCGTACTGCAACGCGATCGTCTGGCAGGACACCCGCACGGACCGCATCGCCGCCGAGCTCGAGCGCGCCGGACACGGCGACACCATCCGGCACAAGGCCGGATTGCCGCCCGCCACTTACTTTTCCGGCGGCAAGCTGCGCTGGATCCTCGACAATGTCCCCGGGGTCGCCGAGGCCGCCGAGCGCGGCGAGGCGTACTTCGGCACCACCGACAGCTGGCTGCTGTGGAACCTCACCGGCGGGGTGGACGGCGGCGTGCACGTCACCGATCCCACCAACGCCAGCCGCACCATGCTGATGAATTTGGAGACCCTGGACTGGGACGAGGAGTTGCTGTCCATCTTCAAAATTCCGCGCTCGATGCTGCCCGCCATCGCGCCGTCCTCGAACCCGGAGCTGTTCGGAAAGACAAGGGCCGACGGGCCTTTCGGCGGCGAGGTGCCGCTGGCCGGTGTCCTCGGCGATCAGCAGGCCGCCACGGTCGGCCAGGTGTGCTTCCGGCCCGGCGAGGCGAAGAACACCTACGGCACCGGAAACTTCCTGCTGCTCAACACCGGAACCGAGATCGTGCGCTCCGAGCACGGCCTGCTCACCACGGTCGCCTACCGGTTCGGCGACGCCGAACCCGTGTACGCACTGGAGGGTTCGATCGCGGTGACCGGCTCCGCCGTGCAGTGGCTGCGCGACCAGCTGGGCATCATCTCCGGTGCGTCGCAGAGCGAGTCGCTGGCCAGGCAGGTCGAGGACAACGGCGGCGTGTACTTCGTCCCCGCGTTCTCCGGACTGTTCGCGCCCTATTGGCGCTCCGACGCGCGCGGCGCGATCGTCGGGCTCTCCCGCTTCAGCACCAACGCCCATCTGGCGCGGGCGACGCTGGAGTCCATCTGCTACCAGACCCGCGACGTGGTCGAGGCGATGCAGGCCGACTCCGGCGTGCAGCTCGACGTGCTGCGGGTGGACGGCGGCGTCACCGCCAACGAGCTGTGCATGCAGCTGCAGGCCGACTTCCTCGGCGTTCCCGTGTCGCGCCCGGTAGTCGCCGAGACCACCGCCCTCGGCGCCGCCTACGCGGCCGGGCTCGCCGTCGGGTTCTGGAGCAGCACAGACGAACTCGTGCAGAACTGGCACGAAGACAAGCGCTGGAACCCGACCGGATCCGAGGAGCAGCGCGAACGCGGCTACGCCCGCTGGCAGAAGGCCGTGTCGCGCACCCTCGACTGGATCGACGTCGACGAGTGACCGCCGACGCCACCGACGTATTACCGAGTTAGGAGAATTTCATGTCCGCGAGATTGGACCCGGCTTACCGCGCCGACGCGGTGAACGCCCTGGGCGACAACGAAATCGACGTACTGGTGATCGGCGGTGGCGTGGTCGGCGCCGGGGCCGCCCTGGACGCCGCCTCCCGTGGCCTCAGCGTCACGCTGGTGGAGGCCAGGGACTTCGCGGCGGGCACGTCGAGCCGCTCCAGCAAGCTCATCCACGGTGGGCTGCGGTACCTGGAGCAGCTCGACTTCTGGCTGGTGCGTGAGGCTTTGAAGGAGCGCGGCCTGCTGCTGAACAAGCTGGCCCCGCACCTGGTGCGCCCGGTGTCGTTCCTGCTCCCGCTGCAACATCGGGTGTGGGAGCGCGCGTACATCGGCGCGGGCGTCGCGCTGTACGACACCATCGGCGGCGCGCGGGCGCTGCCGATGCACCGGCACCTGACCCGCACGCGCGCACTGGAATTGGCGCCCGCGCTGCGGGAGGACTCGATGACCGGTGCGATCCGCTACTTCGACGCCCAGGTCGACGACGCGCGCCACACCATGACGATCGCCCGGACGGCGGCGCAGCACGGGGCGACCGTGCTCACCCGCACCAAGGTCACCGGGCTGCTGCGCGACGGTGAGCGGGTGGTCGGCGCGCAGGTCACCGACCTGGAGACCGGGCGCGAGTTCACCGTGCGCGCCCGCCGGGTGATCAGCGCGACCGGCGTGTGGACCGACGAGATGAACCGCATGACCGGCGTCGAATTCCCGTTCCACGTGCGCACTTCCAAGGGCGTGCACATCCTCGTGCCGCGCGAGCGCCTCGATCTGGACACCGGCCTGATCATGCGCACCGAGAAGAGCGTGCTGTTCGTGATCCCGTGGCACCAGCACTGGATCATCGGCACCACGGACACCGATTGGTCGCTGGACAAGGACCATCCGGCCGCGAGCAACGCCGACGTGCAGTACATCCTCGATCACGTCAACGCGGTGCTGCGCGACCCGCTGACCCGCGACGACATCGTCGGCACCTACGCCGGGCTGCGCCCGCTGGTCTCCGGCGCGTCGAGCGATACCGCGAAGCTGTCGCGGGAACACGCTGTGGCGGAACCGGTTCCGGGGCTGTTCGTGATCGCGGGCGGCAAGTACACCACCTACCGGGTGATGGCGGCCGACGTGGTGGACGCCGCGGTGGCCGGGCTCGGCCGCGCCGTCGCGCCGTCGGTGACCGAGAAGCTGCCGCTGCTCGGCGCGGTGGGTTACCAGGAGATGGCGGCCGACCTCGACGGCGTCGCGGAGCGCGCCGGCCTGCCGAAGGCCACCGTCGAGCATCTGCTCGGGCGCTACGGTTCGGCCGTGCACGACCTGTTCGAGCTGATCGCCGGGGATCCGGCGCTGGCCGAGCCGCTGACGGGGGCCGAGGAGTACATCGCCGCCGAGATCGTCTACGCGGTCACCCACGAGGGCGCACTGCACCTCGACGACGTGCTCACCCGCCGCACCCGCATCTCCATCGAGGCGTCCGACCGCGGGCTGCTCGCCGCCCCCGAGGTGGCGTTGCTGATGGGCGCGCGGCTCGGCTGGGAGCCGGCCGACGCCGAGCGCGAACTCGGCCGGTACCGCGACCGCGTCGAGGCCGAGCTGGCGGCCAATCAGGCCGCCGACGACGAGGCCGCGAACGCGGCGCGACTGGCCGCCGTCGCCTGATCCGTTCTCCCCCGGCGAACTCGAGCCCCGACTCTTCGGTCGACCTCGGGTTCGCCGGGGAATCGGGTCAGTTCGACGACCTCGTCGTCGAAAGTTCCCCGCGCCATCGATAAACGCTGCGCGCCTTCAATTCTTGTCCAGCGCGAAGTGCCAGATGAGCATGGCGGGTACGCCGGCGGACGCGGCGGCTACGGCCTCCGGGATCATCCGCGCCAGCGACCATGGCCAGAGATCCCACGGGCCAGGGTCTTTCGTCGCTTCGGGGATCGGAGCGGCTGGGAGGCCCGGTTCTTCGCAACGCCGGACCTCAAAACCCAAGGGCAGGGCGGCACGCAGGTAGTCGCCGACCAGGTGGTGGTAGGCGGGGATGCGGCCCGGCTGCCCCTCGGGGCCGCGGACGGTCGGAATCGAGCCGCGCGCAACCGCTTCCGGGTGGGTGTCGGCGATCACCAGATGTCCGCCCGGCCGCAGGACCCTGGCGAACTCGGCGAGCATCGGCGCGACGGACGGATGGTGGTTCAGCGCGAGCGCGCACACGACGAGATCCACCGTGGCGTCGTCCACCGGCAGCCGATGGAGGTCGCCGAGCCGGAATTCGGCCGCGGGCACTCGCTCCCGGGCGAGGGCGAGCATGTCCGGTGAGCTGTCGACGCCGATCACTTGGTGGCCGCGCTCGGCCAGCCACCGCGCGTGCCTGCCGGTGCCGCACGCGGCGTCGAGGGCCACGCCGGTCGGCAGCGGGTCGACGATCTCCCGCACGATCGGCGTGTCGATCTCGAACGCGACATTGCCCGGATTGTCGTACCGCGCGGCCCAGTCCCGATAGCCCGTCACCGTGTCGAATCGGGCGGCGTCCACGGCGGCGTCGCGCAGTGACTCGTCGGCGAGCAGGGCGCTGACCTCGGCGAGGCGCGCGGCCACGAAGTCCCGGTCGTGCTCGCCGGTGAACGCGCGCAGCAGGGCCAAGCCCTCTACGCCGAGGAGATAGGCCAGCGGATGTTCGTAGACCACGGGCGGTGACGATACGAGCGAAACATCGGGCGGCCAAGCGATTTTCCGCGCGATCATTGACCTGAACCCGGGTTCAGGGTGAATCATCCGGCTATGACTCGAACCGCCGAATTCTGGAACTCCACCTATGACAACAACATCGCACCGTGGGTGATCGGTGAACCCCAACCGGCCGTCGTCGCACTGGAGCGCGACGGCTGGATCAGCGGCCGGGTGCTCGAACCCGGTTGCGGGGCAGGCGAACACACCATTCTGCTGACGAAGCTGGGCTACGACGTGCTCGGTATCGACCTGTCCTCCAGCGCCATCGAGTTCGCGCGCGGAAACGCTGCCGCACAGGGCGTTCCGTCCACCCGGTTCGAGGTGCGCGACGCCATCGCGTTCGGCGACGCCGGCCTCGCCCCGTTCGACACGATCCTCGACAGCGCTCTGTTCCACGTCTTCGGCACCGAACCCGACGCGCGCGCCGCCTACGTGCGCAGTTTGCACGCGCTCTGCAAGCCGGGCGGGCTGGTCGTCGTTCTCGCCCTGTCCGACGCCGGACCGGGGTTCGGGCCGCAGATCAGCGACGCGGTGATCCGCGAATCCTTCACCGATGGTTGGGAACTGGAGGAACTCCAGACGGCCGAGTATCGCGGCCTGGTGACCGAGGGCGCGCTCGAACAGAACCCCGATATCGGCGTCGCCGTAGGTGAGAAGATCGACCTCCCGGCTTGGCGGGCGCGGATCCGTCGCGTCTAGTCCATTCCGGCGTGACCGTCCGGGGTCGACTCATCGGTCTCGAGCTCGGCCCCCTTCGGGTGCTCGTCGGCGTGCGTCGGCTTCGAGTGCTCCTCGGCGAAGTCCGCCTCCCCCTGCTGCACCTCGGCCGTGGTCTGGTCCTTCTCCGGTCCGCTCATGCCCGCCGGATACCCGCTCCCGATCCGCCCATGCAGATGCATGTCGTGCCACCCGTCGACATGCAATCCCGCACTGCGCAGCGTCCCTTCGAGCGCGTACCCGAGTTTCGCGGCCACCCGGCACGACGCCTTGTTCGCTACCGAGTGCGTCAGCTGGAGCCGATGGAATCCGACGCCGAAGGCCCAGGTCGTCACTGCGGCGATCGCGCGCGGTGTGACGGCCCGCCCGCGCGCGGCGGGCATCGTCCAGTAGGCGACTTCGGCCTGACCGTCGGCCAACGCCAAACCCTTCAACGAGGCTCTTCCGACAAGTCGCCCGGTGGTGACGTCGGTGACCGCCCAGTTGGCGGCGGCGGCCGTGCTCCACGCCCCCGCCCATGCTTCGAGCCAGCCTTCTACCTCTGCGATCGAGCTCGCGCTGCGGACGTGCCAGCGCTGGATCGAGGGATCGCTGAACGCCTCGAAGACCGCGGGCGCGTCGCCGGTGGTCCATGGTCGCAGCAGTAACCCGTCGCCCGTGGCGATCACCGGCTGGGCGGAGTCGGTGAAGGTCTCGGCGGCGACCAAAGGGGCCGTCAGCACTGGCATGTCGCCGATTCTTCCCGTCCGCGGCAGGCCCCGCGCAAGAAATGTGCTCGGGGCCGGGGTGGTGCGCGGGGTCCTCGCGTGTGGCGGCGCGACAACCGACCGGGCGGTCCTGATGATCTAGGGTCGAGGCATGGAGACGCTGGATGTGGCCGAGGCCGAGCGGGTTTCCGCGCTCCTGGTGGCGGAGGCCAACGCGGTCGCTTTGTTCGACGAGGTGGTCGCGCGGGGGATCATCGCGCCGGGGGCGCGCGAATCGGTGGTCAGCGACGCGGTGCGCGACCTGGCCGACGAGATGTTCGGGACGCGACGGTTCTGGCACAAGCGGATCGTGCGGTCCGGGATCAACACGCTCGAGCCCTACAGCGCGAACCCGCCGGATCGGGTGATCGGCGAGGACGACATCTGCTTCCTCGACTTCGGGCCGATCTTCGAGGAGTGGGAGGCCGATTTCGGGCGCACCTACGTGCTCGGCGACGACCCGGCCAAGCTGGCGCTGCGCGACGCGCTCGAACCCTTCTGGGAGCAGGGCCGCGCCTACTTCGAGGCCCACCCCGACATCACCGGCGACGAACTCTACGGCTGGGTCGCCGAGCAGGCCGCCGCGCAGGGATGGGAGCTGACCGCGGAGATCGCCGGGCATCTGGTCGGCGAGTTCCCGCACAAGCAGATCTCCGGCACGGCCGTCACCTCCTACGTCGCGGCGGGCTCGACGCCGCCGATGCGCAGGCTCGACCCGAAAGGCCGGATCTGCCACTGGATTCTGGAGATCCACCTGGTGGACCGCGCGAACAATATCGGCGGGTTCTTCGAGCAGCTCCTCGATATCCGGCCCGCGCGGTAGCCGTTCAGCGCAGGCCCGCGAGGAACCGCGCCGCGGGCTCCGAGCCGGGCGCGCGGCCCTCGCGGGCAAAGGCGTTGGCCAGCGCGCGGATTCGCTCGTTGATCGGCGTCGGCACGCCGTGCAGGCGGCCGAGCAGCACGATTTCCCCGTTGAGATAGTCGGTTTCGATGGCGCCGGTGCCGCGAGCCAGGCTCTGCCACGACGAGCTGCCGGACCGGCCGGCGCCGCCGATGCGCAGGATGTCGCCGCGGCGTGCGCCGTCCTCGGCCATCGATACGTGCGGGATGCCCGCCGCGGCAAGGACTTCGACGCCCTCGGCGCGAACCCGGTCGAGTATCTCGGCGACGCCGTCACCCGGCTGGATGGTCGCGTCAACCGCGTTGCCGAGGTTCATCAGCAGCTTGGTGTACTTCCACCGCATGATGTCCGGTCGCGGCTCGGCGTGGCAGCCCGCCGAACGGAACTCGGCCGCAAGGGTTTCCGCCGTCTCGTCGACGTCGGCCGGGTACCTGCCGAGATCGAGGATGGCGGGCACCGGCCACGCGCGCGGCTCGACGACGCCGGGCTCTAAATGCGTGGCCGGGAACATCACGCAGACCCCGTACACCTCCGGGAACAGGCGCAGCGCGGCGCGTTCGTTGGCGACGCCGTTCTGCACGCAGACGATCGGCGTGTCCCGATCGACCACCGCGGCCAGGTCACGCAGCGCCGCTTCGGTATTCATGCTCTTCATCGCCAGCAGCACCACGTCGCCCGGCGCACCGTCGAGCTCGGCCGGGCTCGACACGGCGGGTATGGACAACGTCTCGGTCCCGCCGCCGGTCACCAGCCGCAGCCCGTTCGACCGGATCGCCGCCAGATGCGCCCCGCGCGCGATGAGCACGACCTCGTGCCCCGCGCGATGCAGCAACCCGCCGAGACTCCCGCCGACCGCACCCGCCCCGTACACGATGAACCGCTCAGCCATGCCCCCGAGCGTGCCAGTTCGCGCGAGCGGCCGCGCGGCGGCAAGTCGCGCAGCATTCCGTCGGCTGGCCGCGCGTCTCGGCGCGATGGTCCGCGATGCCGGGCACTTCCACGCGCTGCCCCATTGCCCGCCGCCGTCGGCGGCCATAACCTGGATTGTGCGCCATGGTCGGGCTGTGCCGTCGAGGTCGGGGCTCGGCGACCACGGGGGACGAAGTATCGCGTTACCTGATCGGGGCTGTGCCGATGTCGATGATCCTCTACCTCCTCCTGCTGCCGTTCGTCGGCGACGAGGCCGCCCGGCAACTCGCCATCCAGTTCCGGCTGGGCCCCGACAACTGACGGCCCTCCGCTGGCGAAAGCACCCCCTCGCGGACCGGTAAACTTCCGAGCGGGAAAAGTTAGTGGAGGGTGCGCAGCGGGAAGCGCACGGCGAACACAGGAGAAATCATGTCGAGTCGCCGCTTCCGATCCAGCATTGCCGGGATTGTCGTCCTGGTGATGGCCTTGGTGGTTGCCGGTTGTTCAGGTTCGGAGTCGAAGAAGCCGGGATCGGCCGATCCTCCGCCACCCGCGATCGCCATCACCCCGGCCGCCGGCGCGAAAGACATCGACCCCACGGCTCCGGTCCAGGTGAGCGCGGGCGACGGCGTGCTGACCTCGGTCACCATGACCAACGAGAAGGGCAAGCCGATCGAGGGCATCTTCACCCCCGACAAGACGGCGTGGAAGCCCACCGAGCCGGTCGGCTACGGCCACTCCTACACGATCACCGCCGAGGGGCTCACCATCACCGGCCGCAGCGGCCCGGTGACCTCGACGTTCTCCACGCTCACGCCGAACAACCAGACCAAGGTCTACTTCGAGACCACCGGCGGCGGCCTGCTCGACGGCGGCACCTTCGGCGTCGGCGCGGTCATCGCCGCGCACTTCGACGAGGACGTCCCGGACCGGGCCCTGGCCGAGAAGCGCCTGTCGGTGACCACCGACCCGCCGCTGGAGGGCTCGTGGTACTGGCTCGACGACCGCCGCGTGCACTGGCGGCCCAAGGAGTACTACCCGTCCGGCACGAAAGTGAACGTCGCGGCCAACATCTACGCGGTCGACCTCGGCAACGGCCTGTACGGCCAGGAGGACACCAAGGCCTCGTTCACCATCGGCGCCTCGCATGTCTCGATCTCCGACGACAACACCAAGCACGTCGAGGTCTACGAGAACGGCAAGCTGATCCGCTCGATGCCGACCTCGATGGGCATGGGCGGCAGCGAGAATGTCGGCGGCAAGACGATCACCTTCTGGACCCAGCCGGGCATCTACACGGTGATGAGCAAGGCCAATCCGGTGATCATGGACTCGTCCACCTTCGGCCTGCCGGTGAACTCCCGGCTCGGCTACAAGGAGACGATCAACTGGGCCACCCGGATCAGCACCGACGGCATCTACCTGCACGAGCTGGCCTCCACCATGTGGGCGCAGGGCAACACCAACACCTCGCACGGCTGCCTGAACCTCAGCCCGGAGAACGCGCGCTGGTTCTACGAGTTCGCGGTCCCCGGCGATGTGGTCGAGGTCCGTAATACCGGCGGCGCGCCGCTCGAGGTCTGGCAGAACGGTGACTGGGGTGTGCCGTGGGAGCAGTGGCAGCAGGGTAGTGCGCTGAAGTAGGGCAGTGTGGCCGGGTGACGAGGCGGCGTGCTCGAGCGGCAAGGCCAGCACCTTCGGACTGGCTCCCGACAAGCCGGGGCGCTCGCTCGTAGCGTCGGGGTGTGGACGAGAACCTAGCCAACGACCTCGCCGAGTTTCCCGCGCTGCTGGAGGCGGTGCGCGAGTCGGCGACGGACATGCTCACCGGCATCGAGTCGCGCCCGGTCGCGCGGGCGCCCGAAGCCCTTGGGCGCGAGGAACTTCCGGAGCACGGCGTCGGCCTGGCGCGGGCGCTGGCGCGATTCCGGGAAGACTGGGAGCCGCGGTTCTCCGGCAGCGCGGGACCGCGCTACTTCGGCTTCGTCACCGGCGGCGCGACCCCGGCCTCGGTCGCGGGCGACTGGCTCACCGGGGTGCTCGACCAGAACGCCATGTCCGGCGAGGACTCCGCGGCGATCGAGCTCGAGCGGCAGACGGTGGACTGGATCGCGCGGATGTTCGGCCTCGACCGGCACACCGGGGCGTTCGTCAGCGGGGCGACCATGTCGAACTTCGTCGGCCTGGCCATCGCGCGCGAGTGGCTGGGCGAGCGGATCGGAATCTCCGTGGCGGACAGCGGAGTCGGCGCGCTCGGGCCCGTGCCGGTGCTCTCCGGGACGCCGCACTCCAGCATCTTCAAGTCGTTGTCCATGCTCGGAATCGGCCGCGACAGTGTGCGATCCGTGCCGACCCTGCCCGGCCGCGAAGCCGTCGACGTGGACCGGCTCGCGGAGGCGCTCGCCGCGCTGGACGGCCGGCCCGCCATCGTGGTCGCCAACGCGGGCACGGTCAATACGGTCGACTTCGACGATATCCGCGCGATTGCCGCTCTGCGCGAACGCTTTCCGTTCTGGCTGCACGTGGACGGGGCGTTCGGCGCGTTCGCCGCCCTGTCTCCCGAGCACGCCGAGCTGGTCGACGGGCTCGGCGAGGCGGACTCGGTCTGCATCGATCTGCACAAGTGGCTCAACGTGCCCTACGACGCGGGCGTGCAGTTCTCCCGGCATCGCGACCTGCAACTGCGGGTCTTCCTGAACTCCGCCGCGTACCTGAGCGCGCCCACCGGCACACCCGATTTCGGGCATCTGGTGCCGGAGAACTCGCGGCGGCTGCGCGCGCTCACCGCGTGGTTCTCGTTGACCGCATACGGCCGGGCCGGTCACCGAGATATCGTGCGGCGCAACATCTCCGGCGCGAACAGCCTCGCCGGGCAGATCACCGCGAGCGGGCTGCTCCGGCTCGTCGCTCCGGTCCGGCTCAACGTCGCCTGCTTCACGCTGGCCGACCGGCCGACCGCCGAGCGGGTCACCGCCCTGGCCGACGCCATCGCCGAGAGTGGTGAAACCTTTGTGACCCCAACGGTTTACGAGGGCCAGCACGCGTTGCGCGCGGCGTTCAGCAACTGGCGAACTACCGACGCCGACGTCGAACGGGCGGCCAAGGCGATCACCGCCGCCGCGCTCACCCTGGACTGACTCAGCTCGCCGCTTCCGTGCCGGGCATCGGATGGAAGCCAGGACCCGGCCGGGGCTCGACCTCGCGCGGGTCGAGTTCGGCGCGGCAGTGGTCGCACACCATCAGCGGGGTGATCGGGTGGCCGCAGGCGCGGTGCTCGAGCACGATCGGCGGGCCGCCGGGCTCGGTCAGGTGCCGGTCGCCCCAGGCCATCATGGCGATGATGATCGGGTAGAGCTCGCGGCCCGCGGCGGTGAGGTGGTAGTCGACGCGGCCGCCGCCCTCGTCGGTGCGGGCGAAGATGCCCGCGTCGATGAGCATACGCAGCCTGCTGGTGAGCAGGTTGCGGCTGGTGATGCCGATATTGCGGGCGAAGTCGCTGAAGCGGCGCACGCCGAAGAACGCCTCGGCGATGACCAGGATGGTCCACCGGTCGCCGAGCAGTTCGACGACGCGGGTCACCGAGTCGTCGGCCGGGCGTCGCAGGGTCATGCGGATATCTTCGCATTCGTCATCGGTATTGCATTCCTACCGTCAGTATCGGAATAATACTAGTTGTCCGAGCGCGGCCCTTCAGGTGGGAGTCCCATGACGTCAGAACAGTCGACCGCCGACTACATCCGCTTGCTCGACCCGGCCGTGCGGCCGGACCCCTATCCCCTGTTCGCGCGCCTGCGGGAGCGCGGCCCCTTCCGCATCGGCACCGCGCCGGTCGTCGTGGTGACCGGCCACGCCGACTGCACGGCCGTGCTGCGCGACCCGCGGGTGAGCGTCGACCGCTCGCTGGCCAAGCTCCAACTCGGCTTCATGCCGATCTACGACGCCACGAAAACCACTGCGGAGCAGGTGAAACCGTCGTTCCTGTTCCTCGATCCGCCGGACCACACCCGGCTGCGGCGGCTGGTCTCGAAGGCGTTCACCCCGCGCGTGGTGCAGCGGCTCGAGCCGCGGATCACCGAGATCGTCGACGACATCCTCGACAAGTACTCGGCGGCAGGGACTTTTGACGCGGTCACTGACTTCGCCTACCCGCTGCCGGTGACCGTCATCTGCGAACTGCTCGGCGTGCCACTGGAAGACGAAGCGCAGCTGAGCCATTGGTCGTCGCTGCTGTCCCGCACGCTGGACCCGACCTCGCGCCAGGCCCCCGAGTCCCGGGCCGATCCCGCCGAATTGGAGCGCGCCGGAACCGAACTCAGCGTCTACTTCGAGCGGCTGACCGAGCGCAGGCGCGCCGATCCCGGGCCCGATCTGCTCTCACAGTTGATCGCCGCCGAGGACGCCGGGGACATGCTCACCCACGACGAGCTGATCTCCACCTGTGCCCTGCTGCTCGTCGCCGGCCACGAGACCACGGTCAACCTCATCGCCAACGCGACCCTCGCACTGCTGCGCCGCCCCGCCGAGCTTGCCGCGCTGCGCGCGAATCCCGAACGGGCACAAGGGGTAGTGGAGGAGACACTGCGCTTCGATTCACCGGTCCAGCTGATGCCCCGCATCGCCGCCGACGACCTGACGGTGGGCGGGATCTCCGTCGACCGCGGTGACCTCGTCGTCATGCTGATCGCCGCCGCGCACCGCGATCCCGCCGTCTTCCCCGACCCCGACCGATTCGACCCCGCGCGCGACAACCGGCACCTGGCCTTCGGGCTGGGCGCCCACTTCTGCCTCGGCGCTCCCCTGGCTCGGCTCGAGGCGCGAGTGGCACTGACCCGTTTCGCGCAACGCGTCGAAGTGCCCCGCCTGACCACCGATCCGCCGGTGTACCGCGAACACGTGAATTTGCGCGGGCCCGCGCACATGCCGGTCGAGTTCGCCGCAGTCCTGCCGCGCTGATCAGGAATAATTCGACGGCATGAGCTTCACGGACGCCGAAGTCGACTATCTCCGGTCCCAGCCGCTGGCTCGCCTCGCCACGCACAGCGCCGACGGACAGCCGGACGTCGTACCGGTCGCCTTCGAATTCGACGGCAGCTACTTCTGGGTCGGCGGCGGCGAGACCTTCCCCGAAACCCGCAAGGCGCGAAATGTCGCCGCAGGCAACACCGAGGTGGCACTGGTCGTCGACGACCTGGTTTCGCTGAACCCCTTCATCGCACGCGGCATCCGCATCTACGGCCACGCCGAACCCCCCATCGAACGCACAGGCATGGTGGGCCCCGGCCACTACCTACGAATCACCCCCGTCCAGTCCTGGAGTTGGAACCTCGCCGGTGCACCCGCTGGGGACGAGTGGTACGAAAATCGCCACGCCTGGCACTGAGTCCCAATGGGAACTCGTTACCGTCCGCGTCATGTCGCGAACCGTTGTCGGCGGCGAACGCCCTGCGGTGAGTGCGGGCGTTTGTGACCCAGCCGCTCGCTGGGTCAGCCCTGATCCTGGCGGCTCTCGGTGGCCACAGTGTTGCGTGCGCGAGGCCCGGCGGGCGGCCGTAGCCTACCGCCGAGGGCAGCGGGTTCGGTGGCATCGCCGACATAGGTCAGGGTGGCCGGATTCACCGGGGCCGGACCGTCAGTATCCCCTGTGTGCCTTGTGGCGCAGCGGAATTCATCTCATCGATCAGCGCCGCCGGTTCGTCTTTCGGTGCCACCGAGACCGTCCTTACGAACGCTGGTAGCCGGGAAAGTGCCCACAGTATCGCGGCGATCACCGGAACTGGAAGTCGATCCAGGATGGCGAACGCGCTGGGAGTGAGGCTGTTACCCAGCTCGCGGACCAGATGCAGTCCTTCGCGCAGAGCACGGGCCAGCTTCGCCGCCTCATGCCGGTCCACGCCACGGCCGTTACGACTCGCGCTATGCGCCGCCAGCATCAACGGCACGACGAGCGCCACGTGGGTACGCAGCCAACTCTGCATGTCGGGCTGCGTGCTGGAGGGTATCCCGGCCTCGGAGAAGACGGTCGCCCAGCGACGATCCGACACGATGGTCGGTGCACCTCGGCGAAGAATGGTCGACGACAGTTCGCCCTCCTCGATACCGGCCACTATCGCCGGGAAACCGAACACCGCGCGCTGCGTGCCCACCGTGTCACGGAGGCGGTCGAGGGACCGAAAAGTGTTGAACATGAACATGATCGTGTGGGCGGCGCAGTCGGCCAGGCTCGGTAGCAGTACCTCGACCTCCGCCGCGAGAACCGTGACCAGGACGAGATCCCACGCCGTCGTCGGGTCCAATGCGTCGGCGACGTGCACGGCGGCTCGCTCGCCGGTGACAGTGACGATTGCCTCGTCGCAACGCAGTCGCTGCAGGCGGTCGCCGCGAGCGACGACCGTGACATCGTGGCCCGCGCGGGAGAGGTGAAAAGCGAAGGTGCTACCGATTCCGCCGGGACCGATGACAGCGACACGCAATCCGCGTGTTTCGGTAGGATGGGACATCGCTCGTTTCCTGATTATCGGGTGCGCTCCCACCAGTATGAACTTCCCTGCGCGCCTACGCCTTTACTCGGACCGCGCAGTCCATCTCTCCCACGACCGAACCCATCGACTGGGTGACCGCGTCGTCGGCACCGTCCTCCGGCCAGGCACCCGACCCAATCAGCTCGAAAACCTCTGGGAGACAGAGGCTTCCGGTGACCAGGCGGAACACGCGGTCACCGGCATCGCAGGGCGTTCGGCCTACTGGAACCATCTCCGAAACCATCTCTGCCGTGGCTTGTCGGTCGGCGCCAGTTGGACGACGATCCCGCCGAAGCGTGCCTCTGCCATAGTCGCGGGGTGCCCGTCGATAAAACACACGCCGGTTTGGGTGACCTCGACGCATTCTTCGTGCCGGGAGCCGTCGGAGTGCTCGAGCGTGTCGGTGTAATAGGCGATCATTCCGCCACTGAGATGGGTGTTGAAACCGGTGACTCGACGCCCGGCGTGGTCGGTGGTGCGGTTCAGACAGTCTTCACACACCGCACGGGGATAGCGTTCCTGGTAAATGGTCGGACTTGTGCAGTGCGGGCAGGGTTGGGTGTATCGACGCCCCGGGACCGGGCTTTTCAACAAGAAGTCGTTGCGAGCCAGGACTTTACGTCCCCCTTCTCCCGAGTTGCCGTGATTTCGTAGGACGAGGAGCACGAACTCGGCGTAGTCGGCGGTCTTGGCGTCAACCTTCGCGTGCCCGGACGCATCGTCTATGTGTGTGAGGCCGAGATCGTAGGCTTCGAGCGCCATTCGGTGCGCCACCGAGAGTTCGCTGTCGGGGATGTCTCTGTTGTCATGTTCGGCCCGCGCCAGGTGATCGGCGATCACCGCCTCGATGGTGGGTTTGCCTTCCCAAAAGACTCCGCTGCCACGACCGTACGCGGTCACCAGGACATAGCCGTCCATATCGCCGCGGTCTGTTCCGATCGTCTCCAAGAAGGCGAAACCCGCTCCGTGCCGGGCGTTTTCGAGCCCCTGGTGACGATAGGGAACAAGACTGTCGGGCCGCTGCGCCAGATCGCGCGCGATTCGCAACGCCTCGTCGTAGGTCGGCGGAGTGCTCGAATCTGGCCGCTTCATGACCGCTAGCCTAAGGCCGCAACCACGCTCGCAACACGACTTATAGGCCGTCGATCGACCCGGCTCCCGAAATAGCGCACACGCCGCGCAGCTGAAATCGATTGCGCGGCAATCGATGATGACGTTACGTTAACGATATGACCATCGCGTACGAGTGGCGAGGCGACTTCGAGAACTCGGCCGTCAACATACTGCATGCCGAGGGTTTCGATCATCCGGTCCGCGACATCGACTGGCTGACGCAGGTCCACGGTCACAGCCTCGGCTGGGTCTGTGCTCGGCGGGATGGCGAACTCGTCGGGTTCGTCAATGTCGCATGGGACGGCGGAGTTCACGCGTTCATCCTGGACACCGTGGTCAGCCGTGAGCTGCGCCGGAGCGGTATCGGAGCCGAACTTGTCGCCGCCGCAGCCCGGGGAGCTCGCGCCGCGCGGTGTGAATGGCTGCACGTCGACTTCGACGATCACCTACGGACGTTCTACTTCGACGCCTGCGGATTCCAGTCGACCGGTGCGGGACTCATCGCACTCTGAACCCGGGCACCCTGGCCGCAAGACCTCGTAAGGATCTTGAAAGTCATCGTGCATATGTTTTGCCTCGTATCAACCGAAAGATACTCGGCAACAAGAGAATTCGTTGCCAAGATATATCACGGTCGGCGGCGGGAATCGTCGCCTTGGGAGGGGAAAACTGTGTTCACACGTATTGCCGTCGGCGCCGCGATCGCGGTCTGTTCCGCCGGTCTCGGCTTGGGGATGAACGAGGCATCCGCAGCCCCGGCGACCGATCGAGTGCAAAGTGAAGCGACGTATTTCGCAGCATCCTGCGAGGGCAGGGACATCCCCGGTTACCGGTGCCTGAGCTGCCCTCCGGATGCCGGAGGAGCCTGCACGTACCAACGGATACCCCAGCCGAGGAGTGGACCCAAGTCCGGACGAAGCGCCAGCAACTAGTTCGAGTCGGAAAGGTGTAGAGGCAGCACCGGCGGACGGTGACGCCGCGCTACCGCCACCTCCGTGCCGGTCAGGACGAAAGGGGGCGAGCGGGACGGCCAACGGGCAGTCCCGCTCGTTGGCCTTCGGCGACCTGAGCGTGCATGCGGGGCGCCCTTGGACAGTGGGTCGGCAACCGTTTATATGCGCCCCGCTCGCCGCGCGAAAGGCCAAGGTAACGACGGCAACTCGCTACCCGATGGAACAATGAATCCGAAGCCATCTCATGCAATCGCGGCTGAAAGGCTGAAATGTCCCACCGGAAACTTGCCAAAATATCCCTCTGCGCCGGCGCGGTGGCAGCCGCCCTCATCGCCACCAGCGCCCCCGCCACAGCCTCGAACTACATCCCCGTCGAGCTTCCTATGACCACCACGGGCGCCAACGGCCCCGGCTGCTCCGGCGACGTCTGGGCAGTAGGCAACGTCTACCCTGACGGCGATGTCCCCGGCACGGTAGACCTCCAACTCAGAGGCTGGCTCAAGGTCTTCGGCGTTCCCGCCCCTTGGTGTACCCTGGCCCCCACCGTCCAATGGCACAACCTCGACACCGGCGCCACCGGCCAAGCCTCCACCAACCTCGGCGCTTGGCAGCCCTTCTTCTGGTCGGCCCCCGTCGTAGGCAACCTCCGCCTCGTAACCGGCCCCGGCCAAGTCGAATTCACCCTCACCACCGACCTCCCCCACACCCCGAGCGTCACAAACTTCCAAGTGTACTGACGTCAGCCCCCTCGAAAGCTCCTGACCCGCAAGCACTTCAGGCCCTCTGCCGACCGGACGGCAGGGCGATGCTGTGCGCCCAGAACGGAGACGACAGCATCTGGGGCGACGACCGCCATGTGCACCGCGGTAGCGCGGGCCCAGCGACCGGCGACAGCAGCCAGCCCGCAACCTCCGCCGGTCCACCGCCGATCGCGGAGCCCGCGGCGGAGGGAACGAGACCCTAGATCGCCTGGCAGACGCTGCCGGTATTGATGCCAGTGCCGACGGTGAACATGACACTCTCGGAGTCGTTGCCCTGCATGATCACGATCTCGCGGGTGCCGACTGCGGTCGGCGTCCAGCGCGCCACCTGCGTCCGTCGCCGCGCACCTTGATGCCGAACCGACGGTTGCGCCGATAGCCGGACCTACGGCCCGGGCCGAGCGCGACCCGGGGCGTGCCGTCCTACCTCAGCCGGTCCCGTCCTGCACCGCATAATCGATGACCACCACACCGCCGGTGGCGTAGTTGACGACATCGGCGGCTGCTCGCCGGCCGTACTCCGATGCCCGCGACGCGGCCAAGGCGGCGGCGTCAGCGAAGTCGGCTTCGAAGACCGCGAAATACGGCGCTTCTCCGTTGGGCGCCGCTACGTCGAAGCTGTATCGCCACCCGAGCAGGCCGGGCCACTTGGTGACCAGCGGAAGGTGGTTGTTCACGTAGTAGTCGCGGAAGTGGTCAGGGTCGGCGGGCTCGGGATACAGGACCAGCAATTTATGCATAACAATCTCCGTTCAGATCAGAGGGGTGGGTGTTCGGTACCGCGGTCGGTTGAATCGTCATATGCGCAGGTTAAGGGTCGATGTGTGGTCGAGGGAAAGACCGGCACGGGATAGACTCAGAACAGATCGTTATCAATCGACGGGGAGAGCATGTGGCGCCGGATACGGTGAGCCTGCGGTACTTTCTGGTGCTGGCGCAGGAGTTGAACTTCACCCGCGCGGCCACCCGGATCGGGATCGCGCAGCCCGCGCTCAGCGCCCGGATGCGCCGACTGGAAGCCGAACTCGGCACGAGCCTGCTGGCCCGCAACACCCGTAGCGTCGTATTGACCACCGCCGGCGCGGCTTTGGCGGAATCCGCGCCGCCCGCGCTGGCGGCGCTGGACCGAGCATGGGACACCGCCCGCAATGCCGGGGCCGGCGAACTGGGCACCCTGCGCATCGGATACAGCCTCAGCACTGGGGCCGAGACGGCACCGGCCTTGGTGGACAAGCTCATTCGCGACAGCCCGGGACTCGAAGTCAGCGCGGCCCCGATGCCGACACCGGAGATCTCTGCCGCAGTCGCCGACGGCCGCATCGACGCGGGGATCACCCGCGGTGAACAGCCGGGCCGGGGCGTACGCCGATTCCTGCTGCGGCGCCAGCGCATCGGAGTCCAACTGGCACAGCATCATCCGCTGGCCGAACACCCGCAGATCGAGATCGCCGATGCCGCCGCCTATCCGCTACGACTGCCCGACCGTGCGGCCAACCCCGTGATCCACGATCAACTCTCCGCCCTGTTCCGCGACATCCGGCCCAGTCCCCGATTCCACACCCCCGCAGTCTCTTTCGACCTGTCCCAGCGCGACCTATACGACGGACTCACCCTCGCCCCGGCCGGCGAAGCCGCGATCTCGACACAACCGGCCGGTCTCACCTGGCGACCGCTGCATGGCGCACCCAACCTGACCATCCACCTGGTCCTCCCGCGCGTGCAGTCACCACTACACCGCCGCATCCGTACCGTCGCCAAAACGCTGGCACACGAACTGAATTGGCTGCCGAGCTGACACGCAGCCGGTCACACGAGGCGGCCGTTACGAGGCCACCACACCACCAGAGCCAGCTCCGGCGTCGATGACGCGGGCACCGCCTCCGAAACTGCCGGAGCGACAGCCGATGGTGATGCCGCCTAGATCCAAAACGTTGCCCTGCCAGCAAATCAGCTCAAGGGTCTCAGATGCTCGCGAGATCAACTGACGGCCAAGGGCTTCGGCGGTACCGATCGCACGAAACGCGGCGAGTGCGGATGTCTGATCAACCAGACGCTCGTTCCGGACCGGCCTTCGAGTTCGCGGGGACCCGGCTGATGTCCGGTGAGATATCGGCGGGAAGCGGTGGAAGGTCGGCACGCAGGCCGTCGAGGGAGATGCGCAGCAGTCGGCGCCACATGTCCGGGCGGCATTCGCCGGTGATCTGGACGGCGTGGCCCAGCGAGACCAGCAGAAGCAGTAAGTCGTCGGCGGTCACTCCGGGGCGCAACTGATCCGTGGCGCGGACGCATAGCTCCTCGATGACGAGGCGGAGCCGCCCAAGGCCCTCCGGGTCCGGAACCGGCACGGCCAATGCGAAGTGCTCCATGATCGCGCGGTGGTGTGCGTAACCGGTCAGGGCCTGGTCGTAGAAGTCGATCAGTGCCGCCCAGGGATCCTCGGCGTCGGCCGCCGCCGCGCGCGCAGTTTCCGCCCACTCCGTGAAGTCCTTGCGCAGCACCGTCCGGACGAGATCCTCCTTCGTCGGGAAGTGCCGATACAGGGTGCCCATGCCCACCTCGCTGCGGCGGGCGATTTCACGCACATCCACCGCGGTGCCCTGCTCGGCCAGCACCGCGGACGCGGCATCGACGATGGTCTCGCGATTGCGGATCGCGTCCGCTCGGGGCGCGCGCCGCCGACTAGCGCTTTCCGATCCGGTCACTGCCATGCCAGAAGCATATCTCCTTATCCGGAGCATGCGCTCCGCCTTGTGTTAGCTTTTAGGAGCGAGTGCTCCGGATAACAGAAGAGGATGCGATGTCTGATCAGTCCACGGCCGCCTACGAGGCCGACGCTCCCGATATCAACAATTGGAACGCCCGAGTCATCGCGGAAGTCCGGGCGAACGCCGGGTATGCGGCGTGGAGCAGCGAGGCCGATTTCGCCGCGGGCCGCCCGGTCCCGCCCCGCATCCCCGGTCTCTACGACGGACACCCGGGCATGCCGCTCATCCTGGTCCACCACACCGGAGCCAAGTCCGGACGAGCACGGATCAGCCCGTTGTTCTATCTACCGGTCGGCGACAACTGGGCCGTCTTCGCCACGCACGGCGGCAGTCCGCGCCACCCGGCGTGGTACCGCAACTTGATGTCCAACCCACAGATCACCGTCGAGACGGGCACCGAAACTGTGCCAGCCGTAGCCCGGCTTACCGAAGGCGCGGAGCGCGAGCGCATCTGGGCCGAAGAGGTAGCGCTCGTCCCGAAGTTCGCCGAATTCGAGACGGCCGCAGGCAGACAGATCCCGGTCGTCGTGCTGGAGCGGGCCGATGCGAACGAGGTGCGCGCATAAACGGGACCGGCAGTTGTTGCTGTGTCCGTTCGATGCTCGCTCACCGGCGGGAGCTTCGGACGTAGGGTGAGGTGCCATGGAGTCGGACAGCAGGTTAGAGGACTTACGATCAACGCTTTCCTGTGTTTTCGAGAAGCTCGGGGCCGAGAGCCTCACCGAGCCTGACCGGGTCGAGTTGGTGGCGCGCGCCGAGGTGGTGCAGGACCAGATCGACGCGATCCAGGATGTCGTCTACGACGAGGACAGCAGATGCGTGCAGACGCCTGAGCCTTCGGACGATCGGCTGTTCTGAGACGGCGCTGCAACGCGAGTCTCCCTGCACTACCGCGCGTTCATATGGTGGCTACGCCGACCGATACGGCCCGCACTCGAACTCGGCGCCCGCCTCGACCGATACGACCGTCTCCTCGAGGAAACCCCGGTCACCCGTTGAACGACGTATGCGGCGTCCAATCGTCGAGTGGGCGGACGGCGGCGGCGTGCAGCGCTTCGGCGACCCGCTCGCGAGTGAACGCACCCTCGTCGAGCACACCGTTGATCTGCACCGCGACGGCTCGAATCCCCTTGGGCGCCAAGGTGGTATCGAGACTGGTGACCAGATTGCGGACGGCCGCCTTCTGCACGCCGAGGGACGCGGCGCGGTGCCAGGGCTTGTCCGCGGCGGCGCTGCCGGTGACCAGCACCCGCGCGCCTTCGGCGAAGAACGGCAGCGCGGCCTGCACGGCGGGCAGCAGCGCGGCGGCGCCGATGGTGAAGTCCTCGATCAGTTCCGGCACCGACAGCTCGAGCGGATCCGCCTGCCGGAACATGCTCGGGTTGAAGTGCAGCACGTCGATCTGGCCGTGCTGCTCGCCGACGGCGGTCACCACGCGCGCGATGTCGGCCGGGTCGGACAGGTCGACGCCGACCCCCTCCGCGTCGAACCCCTCGCCGCGTAGCTGTGCGGCCAGCGGCTCGGCCTCCTCCGGCAGACGGCAGGCCAGGAAAACCGCGTAACCGTCGTCGGCGAAGAGACGGGCGACGGCCAATCCGACGCCGGGACCGGCGCCGAGCACGAGAAGCACGGGAGCAGACATGATCTCGAGCCTAGGCCCTGCGCCGAACGCCGGATGGGACTTCGGCACAGGGCCTCGAGCCGCCGCGTAATCGCGGACAGGGTTCGCCGGCCCGGCTCGGCGAGGTGCTCGATGCCACCGTATGACCAGCGATGATCCGGGTGTTACGCGCGCGTGCGTACTCTCGATTGGGTCGGATGAGGAACAAGACGGCGAGGAACGATCCGTGGCGCGAGTGCCGAGGAAAGCGCAGGGCACAGAGTCCGCGGAGAACATCGATGACGACACGGTCGAGTTCGACCGGGTCACCGAGCCCGCAGCGGGTCGTGCGCGGCATCGGCGCACCGCGCGCAAGGCGGCGGCGAAACAGCATCGGGCCCGCGGGGTGGCGAAGATTGCGGTTCGGGTCGTCGTCTCGGTGACCGCGCTCGCGGTGCTCTCCGGCACCGGATTCGCCTGGTCGGCCAAGGTCGACTTCAACAACGGATTCAACCGCTCGGACGCGATCGGCGCCGACGCGCCCCACTCGCTGGGCGGCGACCTCAATATCCTGCTGATCGGGTTGGACACGAGGAGAGACCAGAACGGCAACAGCCTGCCCAAGGACATCCTCGACCAACTGCACGCCGGCGACAGTGACGACGGCGGCTACAACGCGAATTCACTTATCCTGCTGCATATTCCGGCGGATATGAAGAAGATCGTCGCCTTCTCCATCCCGCGCGACGACTATGTCGCGGTCTCCGGCATCCCGGGCTACGACCACATCAAAATCAAAGAGGCATACGGACTGAAAAAGGCCGACACGGAGGCGAAGCTGATCGCCAAGGGTGAGAAGGACCAGATCACCCTGGAGCGGGCGGGCCGCGAGGCGGGGCGGGCGTCGATCGTGTCGACGGTCCGCACGCTGACCGGTGTGCCGATCGACCGGTTCGCCGAGGTCGCCCTGGTCGGGTTCTATCACCTGGCCGACGCGCTCGGCGGCGTCGACGTGTGCCTGAACAAGGCGGTCGACGACAGCTACTACTCCGGCGCCAAGTTCCCCGCCGGACCGCAACACCTCAATGCCTCCGACGCGCTGGCGTTCGTCCGCCAGCGCCACAACCTGGAGAACGGCGATCTGGACCGGACGCATCGGCAGCAGGCCTACCTCACCTCGGTTGCCAAGTCGCTCAAGGACTCCGGGACGCTGACCAATATCGGCAAACTGAACGAGCTGATGAAGGTGGCGCACAAGGACGTGGTGCTGTCCGACGGCTGGGACCTGGTCGACTTCGCCGAGAACCTCGGGTCCGCCGGCTCGATCTCGGTCGAGTTCCGGACGCTGCCGGTGCTGCGCTACGACAACATCAACGGCCAGGACGTCAACATCGTCGACCCGGCCGCGATCAGGAAAGAGGTGCGGTCCGCGTTCGGGATCGAGACGCCGAACACACCGGCGCGCACCCCGACCAGCACGGTCGACGTGCAGAACGCGGGCAGCGCGACCGGGATGGCGGGCAAGCTGTCCGCCGCGCTGACCGAAAAGGGTTATCGCGAAGGCGAAGTCGGCAATCGCGGCGTCACCAGCACGACGACCACGGTCACCTACGGCGCGGGCGCCGAGGCGGACGCCACCCAAGTGGCCGAGACGCTGGGCGGACTCACGCCGACCGCCTCGCAGAGTCTCGCGCCGGGCCATATCCAGGTCGTGCTCGGCAGCGATTTCACCATGCCCGCCGAGCTGGCCGCGAGCTCGACCACCACGACGACGCCGTCCACTCAGCTGACGCCCACCACCACGGGCGAGCCCGCCCCGGACTCCGGCAAGCCGCTCACGACGTCGATCGGGAGCACGGTGCCCTGCGTGAACTAGGCCGATCTCGAGTCCGCCCGGATTCGGGCTTCGAGATCGCCTAACCCTGTTCGACGAACGCCTTGATCCGGTTCAGCGTCTCGCGCATTCCCTCGACGTTGGTCTTGCCGCGCGCCCGCCCGGCCAGCAGCCAGTAGATCCGCAGCACCGGGTTGTCGTGCAGGCGGAACGACTCGGTGACGTCGGTGCCGCCCTCGACCGGCTCGAAGCGGTAGGTCCAGGTGTTGATCGACATGCCGCCGGGTCCGAGCACCGTGAAGGCGAACTCCCGCCCCGGCTCGCACGCGATGATCCGGCACACGGTCCAATACTTCAGGCCCCAGCCGTTGCGGTTGACGTGCCCGCGGAACTTCACGCCGACCGCGGGTCCGGTCGCGCCGCCGAGCCACTCGGCGGCGAAGGTCTCCGGGCTGAAGCGTCCGGTGTTCGTGATGTCGCTGACCACCTCCCAGATTTTGTCGGCGGGGGCGGCCATTCGCACTGTCACACTGTCCTGCATGCTCGAACGCTAGCAGGCCGCTACCGGGTGCTGGCGTGCGCGGAAAGCGGTGTGAGCGCGTCGAATGCGGCGTCCCAGCGGTCCGGGTCGGGCAGTTGCGCGCCGGGCGGCAGCTCCCAGTAGGCGGCGAGCAGGTCGTAGCCGAGGTGCGCGGTAGCGGCGTGCGCGGGCCAGTGCGTGGCGGTCCACGCCGGATCCTCTGTGGCCGAGTCGCTTCCGGCGCGGGCCACGCCGACCAGTTCGAACTGCAGCTGCTGGGTGAGCGCGACCGCGGCGGCGCCGGCGGGCTCGCGGCGCGCGGAAGCCAGCAGGGCGCGGGCGACGGTGCCGACGCGAAACTCGATCCAGCGGAAGGTACGCCGATGCGCGCGCGGGGCGACGACGTGCGGGACGAGCACGGCGACACCGACGCCTATCACGGTCTCGATGAAGCGATCCCGGATCAGCGGCGCGACGGCTCCGCCGGGTGCGGGGCCGACGGCGAGCAGCGCGATCGGCGTGAGGAAGATCGCGGCGAGCGCGTAGTTGCGCGGCACGAACAGCTCCATGCCGAACATCAGCCCGGCCACCAGCGCGATGAGGGCGTAACCGGTGAACGCGAGCTGGTGCACCACCGCGAACAGCCCCAATCCGACGACGGTGCCGACGAAGCGGTGGATGCCGCGCACCTTCCCGCGCACCCGATCGGGGCCGATCTGCAACACCATCAGCGCGGTGAACACCGCCCAGTGCGGCCGGTCCTGGCCGAGCAGCGCGCTGAGTCCGCCCGCGACCAGACAGGCGACGCCGACGCGGAGGGCGCTGACGGCGGCGTGCGAGTTCGGCGACAGCGAGCGACGCAGACGGAACAGGACACCGGGACGCACGAACGAAATCAGTGGGTCGACGACCAGGTCATTGGTGTCGTCGTAGGCCGGACCCGCGAGCCGGCGTCTGGCCTCGACCAGCGTGGCGAGCAACTCCGAATCCGGCGCCCGGCTCGGCAGTCCCGCGTCGTAGACGGCGGCCCACGCCTCGGCGACCGCGCCGCCCGCCTGGTGGCGCAGGTCGATGGCGGGCCGCCCCGACGCGCGCGCCGACAAATAGGCGTCGACGGCGCGGACCGCGGCCTCGACGGCGACCCGCTCGGGCTTGCGCCGATCGCGCAGCACGCCGGCCATCGACACGAGCACCGACACGCCGGCGCCGAATGCCGTGCAGGACAACAGGGTCGAGGTCGATATGCCCGCCTCGGCGGCCATCATCGCGCCGCCGCAGGCGATCACGAAGAGCAGCGCGCCCGGCGGGCCGAGCCGCAGCGCGTCGATCGCGTAGACGGCGACCACCGCGACGACGGTCAGCGTGGCGACCGTGATCAGCGAGGCGCCGAGTCCGCCGGCGAGGCCGTGCCCGAGAGCGGCGCCGAGGCCGCAGGACGCGAGCAGCGCGAGGCCCGCGGCCAGGACCACCCACGCGCGCATGCGATACGCCCTGCGCTCCCCGTACATGACCGCGAACGCGCCGAACAGCACGAACAGTGCCTGTCCCGGGTGTCCCGCCGCGACCAGGACGGCGGCGGGCAAGGCGAACGCCAGCGCGGATCGCAGCCCCGGACTCCAGCGCCGTCCCGCGGGCGGGAGCGCGAACAGCAGTGCGCCGATTCGTCCCCGCGGCGGCAACGGGTCGGAGACGGACAGGGCCATCGACTTCCTCTCTGTTCGTCGGGCGGTTGACCTTTCCACCGTATGCGCGTGACGGCCGCCACTGGACGGACGCCTCCGCCGCGCGCCGCTAGATTCGAAGGGTGACCGCCGACGCTCAGACCACCCGTCTCCATTCCTTCGCCGACGACGCGCTCGGCGAGCACGACGCGGTCGGGCTGGCCGAGCTGGTGCGCAGCGGGGAGCGCAGCCCGCAGGAACTCGCGGCGGCCGCGGTGGAACGCGCGCGCCGGGTGGAGGAGTTGCACGCGGTCGCGTACGAGAGTTACGACAAGCCGCTGCTGCCCGCCGAACGAACCGGCAGGCTGTACGGGGTGCCGACGTTCGTGAAGGACAACGCCGACCTCGCCGGGATGCCGTCCAACCATGGCACCCAGGCTTTCCAAGGCAAACTGGCGCGGGAGCACGGCGGGTATGCCCGCCAATTCCTCAGTGCCGGAATGACTGTGCTCGGCAAGAGCACGCTGCCGGAGTTCGGGTTCAACGCGACCACGGAACCGCCGTTCGCCCCGCCGACCCGAAACCCTTGGCACACCGGCTATTCCGTGGGCGGATCGTCCGGCGGGTCGGCCGCGCTGGTCGCGTCCGGGGTGGTGCCGATCGCGCACGGCAACGACGGCGGCGGGTCGATTCGCATTCCGGCGGCGTGCGCCGGGCTGGTCGGGTTGAAGCCGAGCCGGGGGCGGCACATCGATTCGGCGATGGCGCGGAAGTTGCCCGTGAATATTGTCAGCGAGGGGGTGCTGACCAGGACGGTGCGCGATACCGCAGCGTATACCGCTGCGGCGGAGGAGTTTTGGCGTAATCCGGGTTTGCCGCCGATCGGGTATGTCGAGGGGCCGGGGTCGAAGCGGTTGCGTATCGCGCTGTTGCTGGAGAACATCGGTGGCCCGGTGCCCCCCGGGCCGATCCGGGACGCGGTCGAAAAGGTCGCCGCCACAATGGAATCGCACGGCCACCACGTCGAGCCGGTGCCGATGCCGTTCTCCGCCGCGCTGGAGACGGCGTTTCTCGAGTACTGGGGTCTGTTGGCCACCTTCGTCGCCTCCACCGGAAAGCTCGCCGACCGCCGGTTCGATGCCACTCGCCTGGACGACCTGACCCTCGGTCTACGCCGATACTTCCTGCGCAGCGCTTGGCGCACACCGGTAATGCTGTATCGACTACGGGCAGCCGCCGCCACTTACCAACGCGCCCTCGGCCCGTACGACGCCGTGCTGCTTCCGACACTCGGCCGAGAGACGCCCGAACTCGGCTACCTCAGTCCGACCGTGCCTTTCGATGAGCTGATCGAGCGGCTGCGGGCATATGTGTCGTTCACGCCGATCAACAACATCACCGGCACGCCGATCAACAACATCACCGGCACGCCGTCGATCACAGTCCCGGCAGGTCTCAGCCCCGCCGGCTTGCCAATTGGTGTGCAGTTCGCAGGCACACGGGGTAATGAGCGCACACTGCTCGAGCTGGCATACCTCTTGGAGGCCGAGCACCCCTTCCCAAGGTTGGGCTGAGCACCGAGCAGAGTCATATGGTCGCCCAACGATCTTGGACAGCAACCATATGACTCTGCTGATCTTCCATGCTCTACACGCAACCCCAGCCAGACGACCACGCTGGAGCTGAGCACCGCGCTCCTGACAGCTGGAGACAGCCGGGGACGGCACTCGACGCGCCCAGCACTGCTCCAGGGAAAACATGGGTGGGTCTTCAGCTTTCGCAAGGGTCTTCAGCTGTGCCTGTCCGAAAAGGCGCACCTGTCCAAGCAATGATCGGGTAGTGCTGGGCGCGGTGGGTGCCGTCCCCGGCTTTCTCCAGCAGTCAGGCGCGCGGCGTGGAGGTTCCAGCGTGGTCATCTAGCTGTGGCTGCGTTCAGAGGGGGGCGAGGTACGGTGCGACGCTGCGGTTGGGTTCACAGACCGTGCACACCGTTCACAAGGGCTGGAGCCCTTGTGAAGGGTGTGGAAGCTCTGTGAGATCAGAGCGAGGTGTCTGCCGGGCGGTTACGCCAGCGCAGGCCCCTACGTCGGCGCTCGTTGGAGACGGAAAACTGTTCGGGCTAGGAACGTTCGCGGTGGACGGGGCCGTGGGACTCGTCGCAGTGGTCCTCGAGCACCGGGAGTAGGCGGTCCTTGGATGGGGACGAGGCTGCGGAGATCAGCTGGGAGTGGTCGACTTGCAGGGTGGTGTGGGTGATTTCGTAGTCGGTGGCCAGTAGGCGTTCGATTTGCTGGCGGAGGCCGTGGCAGTCGGCGCCGGGTTGCACGAGGACGTGGGCGGAGAGGGCGACATTGCCGGAGGTGATCTGCCAGACGTGCAGGTCGTGCACCTCGTCTATGCCGGGCATCTCCACCAGGCGGCGGCCTAGGGCGTCGGGGTCGACGCCCGCCGGGGCGGCCTCCAGGAAGATGCGGCCCGACTCGCGGACCAGGCCGAGGCCCGCCTTCACCATCAGCGCGACTACGACCAGCGTGGCGATCGCGTCCGCGCGGGCGAATCCGGTGAGCATCACGACGATGCCCGCGACGGCGGTGGCGATGAAGCCGTACAGATCGTTGAGCACGTGCTGGAACGCGCCCTCCACATTGAGACTGGTGCGGTTCGCCTTGCTGATCGCCCAGGCCGCGATCACGTTCACCACGATGCCGACCAGCGCGGTGACGACCACCAAACCACCGGTTACCTCTGGGGGTTCGAGCAGGCGCCGGATCGCCTCGTAGGTGAGCCAGCCCGCGAGCACTAGCAGCGTGACGCCGTTCGCCTGCGCGGACAGGATCTCGGCGCGTTTGAAACCGTAGGTGTACTTGCCGCGCGCGGGGCGGGCGGCGAGCCGAATCGCGGTGAGCGCCAGCACGATCGACGCCGCGTCGGTCAGCATGTGCGCCGCGTCCGACAGCAGGGCGAGCGAGTTCGCCAGCAGGCCGATCACGACCTCCACCGTCATGAACCCGGCGATCAGTGCGAGCGCGACCGTCAGCCAGCGGCGATCGGCGTCACCGGACACACCGTGTGAGTGCCCGTGGCCGTTCCCATGCCCGTGTCCGTGCTCGTGTTCATGTCCCATCAGCCGCCCGCTTTCATCACCGCCACGTATGCGCATATCTGCATCTGTCCACTCACCTTAGCCCACCCTGAGCCGCCCGCAGCCTACTACGTCCCATGACGTGGATCACACGTCCACGATCCCCAGGCAAGTCGGCGCGGACCCGGCATCCATTCGGCACCACAGGCGACGACGGTCCCCGACCACCGGGTTGCCGCGACTATCGAGGTCTCAAATGCTCTGGTAAGTGCGTTACCCGCCACGGAAGCTTTCGCTGCAGTCCCCGCAGAACCCGCAGTGTCTCCTCGTCGGAGATTCCCCGGACGATGGACCATTCCCGCCCGCACCCGAGTACGTCACTGGCGAAAAAGATCTCGGTAGACACCAACACTCGCCGCCAGTCCATGGCGGTCAACGCCTCACCCGCGATCAGCGCCGACTCCAACCGTCGCCCATGCTTCCCCACATCCTGCGCGTCGCGGAAACCCATGGCGACCGCGAGCGCCTCGGAGCACCTCGCCGGCCCGCCCCAGCTCCCCACCCCATACGCCAACACCTTGCGCTCGATATCCGACAGGTCAACGGCCACAGGCTCTTCCGGCTCCATGAAGACATAATGGCTTAGGCGTATCCGTCACCGGCCCCAGCTGGACAGCAACCTCGCTTCAGTTCCTCACCAACGGTCACTGCCCGCATACCTGGACTGATTTCTGGCAATGCAAACGCATTCGGATTCGCCGCGCTGTGGGAGGCGGTCATCACGGAATGCACGAGGTCGATGCGGAAGTTAGGTGAGCTAGCGCCCGGTCAGCGAGACGACCGCGTGATCTCGGCGATGACCGCAGCGGGTGCGGGACGCTGGGCGATCTCGTCGGCGATCGCGCGGGCCCGGTCACGGTAGGCGTCGTCGTCGAGCGCCTTGGTCACCGCCGCGGCGATCTCGGTCGCGGCGTCGACGGTGATCGCGGCGCCCGACGCGGCCGCGCGGGCGGCGTTGATGGGCTGGTCGGCGCCCTGGGGCCACAGCACCATGGGGAGGCCGTGGACTAGGGCGCCGAGGATGGTGCCTACGCCGCCATCGCCGACGACGTGTCAGGGCTGGCGAGGGACGACCTGGACGCGGGACAACCCTGCCGCGTCCAGGCGCCCTCCAGGGGCGATCGGACGATCCCCCCGTAGCTCAGCGCGCTCCCTCGGCGCCGCGGCGCGCGACCGAGTCGATGGCGACCGAGATCGCGAGCACGGCGCCGGTGACCATGAAGCGCACCGAGGAGTCCACGTTGAGCAGCAGCATTCCGTTCGTAATCGATTGGATGACAAGGATTCCCAGCAGCGCGGCGTAGGCGCGGCCGCGACCGCCGAACAGGCTGGTTCCGCCGATGACGGCGGCTGCGATGGCGTTGAGCAGGATGTCGCTGCCGCCGGAGCTCTGGTTGACGGCGACCAGGCGGGAGGCCGCGAGGATGCCGCCGAGGGTGGCCAGCGCCGAGCAGCCCACGAACGCGGAGATGCGAATCCAGGTGACATTGATGCCGGCCCGGCGCGCCGCCTCCGCGTTGCCGCCGACCGCGTACATGCGGCGGCCGAAGACTGTGCGCCGCAGGATCAGATCGAGGCCGAGGACCAAACCGCCGAAGATCACCAGCGTCAGCGGGACGCCGCGATCGGAGTTCAGCACGAGGACGGTACCGCCGAGCAGCAGGGCGAGACCGCCGGAACGCAGCACGATCCACACCGGCGCCGTGGCGTCGAGGCCCGCGTGCACCCGCTGATGCCGGGTGATCACGCCGGCGACCAGATGTCCGCCCGCGAGCAGCACCACGAGCAGCCAGCCGAGCAGGGCGGGCAGCCAGGTGTCGCTGATGGTGGCGATGCCGCGGTCGAACGGCAGGTTGACGGTGCCTTCCTTGCCGAGCAGATAGAGCATCAGCCCCTGCCAGCCGATGAGCCCGGCCAGCGTGACCACGAACGACGGCATGCTGAGCATGGTTCGCATGAGCCCGTGCAGCAGGCCGATCGCGGCGCCGACCGCGACGGCGGCGAGCACCGCGAAGACGACGTTCCACCCGTGCCGTACATACAGCAGCGTCATCACGACTGCGGTCAATCCGCTGACGGAGCCCGCGGATAGGTCGATCTCGCCGAGCAGCAGCACCAGGACGATGCCGAGCGCGATGGTTCCCGTCGCGGCCATCTGCAGGGCCAGGTTCGTGAGGTTCTCGGCGGACAGGAAGTGCGCGTTGAGCCGGTAGAACACCGCGCCGATGATGACGAGACCGATCGCTACCGGCACCGAGCCGACCTCGCCGCGGCGTAGTCGGTCCATCGCGGCATCGGCCAGCCCGCGCCCTTGATTGCCTTGCCAGAGCGGCCTTTTCACTACAAGGTCACTCATGACTCCCCCTCGCCGAAGCCAGGTACCGTCATGCGCGACACACCTTGAAACATGATTCGTTCGCCACGCTCTCTCATGCGGCTGCTCCCGTGATCGCTGCCACGATATCCTCTTGGGTCGCCTTGGCGGTCTCGAATTCGCCCGCGTTACGACCGAGGCGCAGCACGACGACGCGGTCGCTCACCGACCGCACGTCCACGAGATTGTGCGAGATCAGCAGCACCGCGAGGCCGCGCTCGCGCAGCCGGCCGATCAACGCGAGCACCTGCGCGGTCTGCTCGACGCCCAGCGCCGCCGTCGGCTCGTCGAGAATCACCATCCTCGGCCGCCCGAGCAGCGCCCGCGCGATGGCGACCGACTGCCGCTGCCCGCCGGACAGCGCGGACACCGGCGCCCGGACGTCCTTGATCTTCACGTCGAGCGAGGCGAGCAGATCCCGTGCGCTGCGCTCCATCTCGATCTCGTCGAGCACGCTGCAGATGCTGGTCTCCGCGCCGAGATGCAGGTTCGCGACCACGTCGAGGTTGTCGCACAGCGCGAGATCCTGGAACACCGTGGTGATGCCGAGGGCCTGCGCGTCCTGCGGGCGGGTGATCCGCACGGTGGCGCCGGCGAAGACGATCTCGCCCTCGTCGGCCACCGTCACTCCCGAAATCGCCTTCACCAGAGTGGATTTGCCCGCACCGTTGTCGCCGACCAGCGCGACGACCTCACCGGCGCGCACCTCCAGATCCGCGCCGGCCAGCGCCTGCACCGCGCCGTAGCGCTTGGTCAGCCCGCGCGCCGAGAGAACCGTTGCAGGAGCCGTCATTTGATGCCCGCGGCCTGGCATGCCGCCGCGACGTCGGGCGTGCAGATATCGGCGACGGTGTAGAGACCGTCCTTGACGATGGTGTCCTTGATGTTGTCCTTGCCGACCGCGATCGCGTCGAGCAGGTAGGACGGGATGTCGGTCACGCCGTTGTTGGTTTTGGCGGGGGCAGTGGGCTTTTCGCCTCGGGTGAGCGCGACCGCGAGTTCGGCGGCCTTCTCCGCCTGTGCCCGGTAGTCCAGGTAGATGGTCATGGTCTGCTCGCCGGTCAGGATCCGTTGTACGCCGGCCAGTTCCGCGTCCTGGCCGGTCAGCGGCGGCAGCGTCGCGTAGCCGGCGCGCTTGAGCGCCGCGATGGCGCCGCCGGCCATGCCGTCGTTGGCCGAGTACACGCCGACGATCGCGTCCTTGCCGAGCGCGGTGATGGCCTGCTCCATCTGCTGCTGCGCCTTGTCGGGAGACCAGTCGGGAGTGTCGAATTCGCGCCCGATCTTGACTTTGCCGTCCAGCGCCTCGTGCGCGCCCTTCTTGTAGTCGCCCGCGCTCGGGTCGGTCGGCGATCCGTTGATCACCACGAGCTGACCCTTGTCCGCGGTGCCGCGCTTGTTCAGCTCGGCGAGCAGCGCGTCGCCCTGCACCTTGCCGACCTTCACGTTGTCGAAGGACACGTAGTAGTCGTAGCTGATGCCGGAGATCAGCCGGTCGTAGGCGATCACCGGGATCTTCTTCTGCTGTGCCGTGTTCACCTGCGGCGCAACGGCATCGGCGTTGACCGCGTCGAACACGATGACGTCCGCGCCCTGGGTGAGCGCGGACTCGAACTGGCCCTGCTGTTTCGCCGCGTCCTGATCGGCGTTGAAGTAGAGCACCTTGCACTTGTCGCAGAGCTTGGCGACCTTCGCCTCGAACAACGGGCGATCGAAGGCCTCGTAACGAGTGGTCTTGGATTCCGGGAGCAGCAGCGCGATCGTCGGGGCGTCGCCGCCCGATTTCGCGTCTTTGGCGCTGTCGCCGGAGCTACAGCCTGCCGCCAGGACGAGTGCGGCCGCCGCCGCGGTGATGAGCTGAATTCGACGCATGAGGTCACCGTGCCGAGAGGAGAGTGAGAGCGCCCGGTTGAGCGTTGGTAAGAAAGGTAGTTTACTAACACTGAGGTGTCCAGTGGTACGAGCAGGAGGATTGATGAGTCGGGTCGGCAATCCCCAGCTCCTTCGGACGATGAACGAGCGGCTGCTGCTCGACTATCTGCGGGTCAGCGGGCCCGCCTCGCGCGGTGAGCTCGCCAAGGCCAGCGGTTTGTCGAAACCTACAGTGTCGGCGGCTCTTTCGGGGCTGGAACAGGCCGGCCTGGTGGAGCTGGTCGGGTCGCTGAGCGGCCGGCCGGGACCGACCACCGCGCTCTACGACGTGAACGTGCGCGCCGGGGTCGTGGCGGGCGTCGACATCGGGCGCAACTGGATTCGCCTCGCCATCGCCGACCTGCGCGGCGAGTTCATCGGCCGGCGCGACGTGCGCAACACCGCCCGCTCGGCCGCCGATCTGGTGCGGCGGGTGCGCGCGCTGGCCGACGAGGTCGCTGCCGAGGCCGGGATCGACTGGTCCGCGGTGCATTACGCGGTCATCGGCAGCCCCGGCGTGCTCAATCCGAGCACCGGCCGGCTCGACTACGCGCAGAACCTGCCGGGCTGGGGCCGCGCCGGGCTCGTCGGGCAGCTGCGCGACGCGCTCGCGGTCGAGTCGACCATCGAGAACGACATCAACCTCGCCGCCGTCGGTGAACTCACCTTCGGCGCTGGCGCGGGCGTGCGCAACTTCGTGCTCATCTCCATCGGCACCGGCGTCGGCATGGGCATCGTGATCAACGGAGAGCTCTACGTGGGCAATACCGGTGCGGCGGGCGAGGTTTCGTTCCTGCCCGCCAGCGAGGTCGACGCTCCCCCGCTGGACGCCCGCGAACGCGGCATGACCGAGACCGTGGCCGCCGCGGGCGGGGTCGCCCGCGCGGCCGAGCAGGCGGGGCTGGCCGGGGCCTCGGCCAAGGAGATCTTCGCCGCGGCGGCCGCAGGCGACTCGCGCGCCCAGGCGGTCGTCGAGTCCGAGGGGCGTCGGATCGGCGCGCTGATCACCGCCGTCGCCGCGATCCTCGACCCGGAACTCGTTGTGCTCAGCGGCGGTATCGGCAACAACCTCGATCTGCTCGGCGACGCCATCGCGCGGCGCATGGCCGAACTCGGTCCGCTGCATCCGCGTATCGTCGCCAGCACGCTGGGCGACGACGGCGTGCTTACCGGTGCGGTCTCGCGGGCGCTGTCCGTCGCCAGGGATCGGCTGTTCGAAAGGCGTTCGGCGGGAGCTTGATCCGTGCCGGAGGTCGATGGCGTGTTCGCGTGCCGGTTGCGGCGAGGGCGCTTACGTGTGTCGGGGCGTATCCCACGACGCCGAAAGTGGTAGCGGCGCGTTCACTTCCGTCGCTGGATCGCCGAGTCGTTCACGGCATTGCCACTGCATGCCGAGAGCGCCTGTCCTGGAGCGTTTTTCGCACGATGATCACGTTAGTACGGTGTGCGGACCGGCAAATCGGCCAGATGTGGCGCCCATTGCTGAGCATTTTCTGGACTTGCGGCAATGTTTCACGAAATCTCCGCCAATCGGCATGAAGTTTCGTCATTCTCAGGAATCACCCACGATTTATTGAGCAAACTCGAGACGCACCGGCCGACCGACAGCGAAATCGCTGCGTCAATTCACCTCGGCGACACCATAAGACGCGTGCACCTCCGTGGCGGCCCGCTCACCGGATCGAACGGCCCCCTCGATATACCCCGCCCATTCCATGGCGGTTTCACTTCCCGCCCAATGAATCCCGCCGATCGGATGACGCAGGGCCGAACCGATGCTCGTGAGCACGCCGGGCGGGAAGAACGCGCCGTAACCGCCGCGAGTGAACGGATCGTCGGCCCAAACCTTTTCGCGCCAGTCGATCGGCTCGCGCGCCGCCGGACCGAAGGCGCGGACCAGCGAGCCGACGATCATGGCCCGCCGCTCGCCCGCGGACAGCGCGGCGAGTCGATGGGCCGCGCGTCCGGGAACGAGGGCGCCGAGACAGCCCGGGCCGCCGGGGCGGGTGGCGTCGAAGGTGACCGGCACCGGGTCGTGCAGGTTCAAGGCTTGGCCGGTACGGCGGTCGTCGCGCCAGAAGGGCCGTTCGTAGACGGCGAACGCCTTCAGCACCGACCCCATCGGCATGCGCTGGGTGAGGTGGTCGCGGGCCGCGGGCAGCGCGGGTTCGTAGCGGATCCGCCCGGCCAGGGTGGGCGGCAGCGCGACGATCACCCGCTCGGCGCGAACCTCCCCGAACTCGCCGTGCACCGAAAGGCCGTCGCCCGCTTGCCGAATCGAGCCGACCACGGAGTTCAGCCGCAGCGCGTCACCCAGTTCGGCGGCGATCGAGCGGGCGGGCCCGTCGGCACCGTCGACGAACAGGCGGGTGACGGTCTCGGCCGTCACGCCGGCCTCCACCCCGCCCGCGGCGCGAATGGTGGTCAGCAGCGCGAGCATCGAGACGCTGCCGACGTCGACGCACAGTTCCTCGCCGATCATCACCTCGGCGAGGTGCCGGGCCCTGCGCTCGGGCAGGTTGCGGCGCAGCCAGGTCGCCGCGGTCATCGCGTCGAGCCGGTCGGCGCCGGGCGTCGCCCACGGCCGCGCGAGGTCGATGCGCGCCGCCAGCCGCTCGATCCGCCACATGGCCTGTCCGAGCACGACGAGCACCAGCGGCGGCAGCGGCGGCCGGGCGCCGGCGAACGGACGTCGGACAGCGCCCTCGACCAACAGGTTCACCCCGTCGGACGGGGCGGCGTAGGTCTCGGCACCGTACTCCGCTGCCAGCGCGGCGAATCGCGTGTGGCCGCCGGAGATCCACTGCGCGCCGAGATCGACGGCCCATCCGTCCCCGACCCGATCGGTCAGCGCTCGCCCGCCGACGCGGTCACTCGCCTCCAGCACGACGACCTCGCGCCCGGCCGCCCGCAACGCCCGCGCGGCGGACAGTCCCGCGTATCCGGCACCGACCACAACCACATCCGCGCGGTCCATGTCGGCCCTCCCGTCACTACACCGTTGAACACCACTGTTGATCACACTCCGCCGATCCGCAACCGTTCACCGCTCTCGTACCGAATCCACTGTCGGGATACCTGATCCGCGAGCACGGCGGCCGACACTGGAGAAATAGTTGCTCGTCAGTTGCCAACGGGTGACAGACTGGCCGGATGGCGGATACCTCGGCGATCCTGGAAACGGACGCGGCCGAACAGGGGCGGCGGGCGCGCAAGCGGGTCGGGCGGCGGGCGTTGGGGGTGTGGGAACCGTCCGCCGACCGGGAAGACCCGATCACCGTGCTGGAACGCCAAGCCGCGACGCGGGTGCCCGAGTTGGTACCGATCCGCTACGCCCGAATGGCAGCCGGGCGATTCCCTTTCCTGCGTGGCGCGCCCGCGATCATGGCCGCCGACCTGGCGGCCACCCCGAACACGGGCCTGGCCGTGCAACTGTGCGGCGACGCGCACCTGGCGAACTTCGGTCTGTTCGCCTCGCCCGAACGCGCGCTCGTCTTCGATGTCAACGACTTCGACGAGACCCTGCCCGGCCCCTTCGAGTGGGACGTCAAACGGCTGGCGGCCAGCGTCGCGGTCGCCGCGCTGGCCAACGGATTCGCCGAGACCGACGCCGAGAACGCCGTCGGCGCCGCGGCCCTGGCCTATCGGGAGTCGATGATCCGGCTGTCGGGCCTCGGCGAACTGGCCGTCTGGTACGAGCGGATCGACGCCGACCGACTGACCACGCTGGCGCGGAAACCCAAGCGCCGCAAGGGCGTCGAGCGCGCGCTCGAGCAGGCGCGGGCGCGCACCAACCTGCAGGCGCTGGAGAAATTGACGGAGCCGGACGCCGACGGTGTCCCGCGCATCCGGCACCGTCCGCCGCTGCTGGTCCCGATCGAACAGGTCGACGCCGAGACGATCCGCCAGGTGTTCGGCGACTACCGCCGCTCACTGGCCGAGGAGCGCCGGGTGCTGCTGGACCGGCATCGGATGCTGGACCTGGCCGTCAAGGTGGTCGGCGTCGGCAGCGTCGGCACCCGCTGCTTCGTCGCCCTGATGGCCGGGCGCGTGAACGGCAGCCCCCTGTTCCTCCAGGTCAAGCAGGCGGAGCAGTCGGTGCTCGCGGCGCATACGGCGGCGAGCAGATTCCGCAATCAGGGCCATCGAGTCGTGCACGGGCAGCGCCTCATGCAAGCCGCGAGCGACATCTTTCTGGGCTGGGCGACCGGCCCGGACGGCAGGCACTACTACTGGCGCCAGCTGCGGGATATGAAGGGCTCGCCGGTGATCGAGGAGATGTCGCGGTCCTATCTGCGCGACTACGCGGCGCTGTGCGGGCGCACCCTGGCCCGCGCCCACGCGCGCTCCGGCAACCGCGTCGCCATCGCGTCGTACCTCGGCTCGAGCGACACCTTCGACCGCGCCATGATCGACTTCGCCGTCGCCTATGCCGAGCAGACCCGGCTCGATCACGAAAAGCTGCTGGCCGCAATAGAAACCGGGCGGATCACGGCGGCGGCGAAGGCGTATTGAGGCTCAGGCCGAGCGACGGGATCGATGCTCGGCGACGTGCACCCGATTCGAGCATCGCGTGGAGCAGAACCGGCGCCTGCCGTTGCGGGAGGTGTCGACGAACACGTCGTCGCACCCTGGGCGGGCGCAGCGGCCGATGCGATTCGGGTCGGCGCAGAACAGTTCGGCCAGGCCGACGGCCGTGTAGGCCTTGACGCGTTCGTCGACGGGCGCGGCCTCGTGCGCGAAATGCAGATGCGGGAGTCGCGCGTCGTGCGTCGAGATATAGGGCCTGCTGGCGGTTTTCGCCAGCAACGCGTTGAGCAGCGGCACCGAGGGATTGTCGAACACCGCGTCGAGTTCGTCGATCCATCGACGCAGCTCCGCAGCCTGTGCGGCGGTGACAGGACCGAGCGGTCGGTAATCCGCCTCGGCGAGCAACGCCGTCAGATCCTGGTCGCGGCCCGAGTTCACCAGCCGGGCAGCGAGTTCGGCCGCCGCGCCACCGTAAGGGTTGAAATGCACTAGACCATTACATCACGCTGGAGACATGGACGTGACCTGCCCCTCCTGTTCCTGGCCGACCCCGACCCTCGTGTCCGCGCACGGCTCCGTCGCCTATCTGCGCTGCGTGTGCGGCCAGTGGCTGATCGCCGAATTCGGTCTCGTTGTGGCAACGACCGGAAACAGCTCGTTCGGTATGCGCGATAAACCACACAGAGGCGATGGTCCCGAAAGGCCGTGCCGGGCCGAGTATTCGGGCTAGCCTCGATGGGCAGTCTCATGTGGAGGGTAATTCGACATGACCACGGCTACCGTCATTCGGCCGTTGGCACCGAGCGAAGAAATCTTTGCCGGTAGTGAAGTCCTCGTAGGTTATTCGATGCGACTGTTCGGTCGGTTGAATTTGCCGGCGCTCGCCGCGGCTTTCGACGCGGTGGTGCGTGCCTATCCCGCGTTCGGCGCGCATCTGGAGCCTGATGGACGCGGCCATATGCTCGTCGAATCATCGGGCGGCACACCGGAAATCACCGTCGTCGACGGCGATCCCGAACAGTTGCTGAGCGGCGCGCGATTAGACCAGCGCGCGGCGCTCGTCGCGCTGTGCGTGGTTCGCGACGGCGACAGCACCGGCGTCACACTGGTGACCCACCACAGCGTCGCCGACGCGTGTCACTCGCTCGCGGCGCTGTCCGAGCTATGGTCCTGCTACACCGACATCAACCGCGGCCGTGCGCCCGATGTAGCGCCGCACCGGTTTCCGGCGGCGGTCGAGGACCTGCTGCTCTCCAGGTGTGTCGAGAAGATGTCGGGCCGACCGGTGGTGGCGCGCCCTCTCGTGGTCGCTGAAACGCCCGAGACCGCGGGGCCGGGAGTGGGTGATGAATCGTATCTACTACCCCTGACGGCGCGCTGTCGGCTGTCCAAGCAGAAGACCGCCGCGCTCGCCGATGTCGCACACCGCACCGGGACGACGATCAACGGCCTGGCCTCCGCCGCGATCCTGCTCACCGAGGCCGAACTCCGTGAGCTGCCGCTGAGCGAACTGAGCTACACCTACTCCGTCGACCTGCGCAACCGGGTCTTCCCCCCGATCGGCCACACCGAGGGCACTAATGTCCTCGGCTTCGCCGACTTCGTGCCCACCCGCGCCACGGGCGACACGCTGGTCGGCCTGGCGCGCGGCATCAGCGACGGCCTGCGCAGCGGGCTCGCTAGCGGCGTCGTGCAGCAGACCCCCTTGCACATCCCCGACATCGCGTCCGGCCCGCCGCCGCGCGCGCCCGGCATCGTGCTGGCCACCAACTGGGGGCGGATCGACCGGCCGCGACTACCGGAAGGACTGCGCGTCAACGACTTTCGGACGGTGATGATCGCGAAGCCGGACAAGGCGGGGCATCGGCTGCAGCAGCCGAGCGGCACCATCATCATCAGCACCTTCGACGATCAGCTCAGCATCGAGATCCATCATCCCGTGGAAACCACCGCGCAGCAGCGGCGGCGCGTCCGCCTGCTCGCGGCGCATCTGGACCCCGCCCACGTGGTCGGCGCCGCATAGCGATGCGCCGTGATCCGGCGTTGAGACGCTGGTGAAACGTGGTTGGGGGATCGTGGTCGGCGGCCGGAAAACCGATTGCCCCGGCGTGCGTGCGACGGCTTCGATAGTTGGTCGGCACGCGCCACCTCGTCACAGATGAAGGGGAGCTCTATGACCACGTCCACAGTTGTCCGCCCGCTGGCCCCGAGTGAACTGGTGTTCGCGGGCATCGGCGTCTATGTGGGTTATGCGGTGCGGGTGTCCGGGCGACTCGATCTAGCGGCATTGTCCGCGGCGTACGAGGCCGTCGTGCGCGCCTACCCCGTGCTGGGCGCGCGGCTCGAACCGTCGGGGGACGGCGGATACGACCTGCTTGGCTCGGGCGGAGCGCCGGAGATCTCCGTGGTCGACGACGACTCGGACCGCCTGCTGGTCGACCCGAAACTCGATCAGCGGGAGGCGTTGAGCGCGGTGTGCGTCGTCCGCGACGGCGACACGGCGAGCGTGACCCTGCTGACGCACCACAGCATCGTCGACGCATACCACTCGCTGGCCGTGCTGGCCGAGCTGTGGTCCTGCTATACCGACGCGGTCGCGGGGCGTTCGCCGGAACGGGCGGTTCGGGAGTATCCGGCGTCGATCGAGCAGTTGCTGGCCGAACGCGGCATCGAGAAGATGGACTACCCCGCCGCCGACGAGTCGATGGACACCGCGGTCTCGTCCGCCGCGGACCCGGCAGCAGACACCATCACCTCGCTGTTCACCGGCGAGCAGGCGGACTCCACCGTGTCGCCTACTGGCGACCCGTCGGCAGACACCAACGCCGCGCTTACCGCCAAGCAGTCGGCTGACACCAACGCCTCGCCCACCGCCGAGCAGTCCACGGATGCCGCCGTCGCGCCTACTACCGATGCCACCTCGCCGACCGACGAGCCGGTGGACGAAGACGGCTGGCAGCGTGTGCCTTCGGTATCGCGGTGCCATCTTTCGCAGGCCGAGACCGCGGCGCTGGTCGAGTTGGGGCATCGGGAAGGCGTGACGATAAACGGTCTGGTATCTGCGGCAATCCTGTTGGGCGAGGCCGAGTTACGCGAAGTGCCGCTGACCGACCTCTTATACCTCTACCCGGTCGACCTGCGCACCAGGATCACGCCGATGGTCGGCCGGACCGACGGCACCAACCTGCTCGGATTCGCCAACTACCTCCCGACCGAGCCCCTCGGCCTGGTCGACCTCGCCCGTTCCATCTGCGCATCGCTGCGGGACGCGTTGGCCGCTGGCATCGTGCAGCAGACACCGCTGCACATCCCCGACCTGACCGGGTCCGCCGCGACCCCGCACCCCGGCATGGTGCTGGTCACGAACTGGGGCAGGGTGCCGGAGCTGCGGACGCCGGAAGGCTTGCGTATCAACGACTTCCGGTCCACCCTCACGTCGACGTCGAACCCCGACGTGCCGATCCCTCCGCAACAACGCGGCGCCACCTGCATCCTCAGCACCTTCGACGGTCGCCTCAGCATCGAGATCCACCACTCGAAAGCGGCTGCCGCCCTTCAACAACGACGTATCGATCGGTACGCCGCGCACCTGCGTGGGGTGCTGTCATGACCGATGTCCGGCGCGGGCATGGGTTCGACGCGCCGTCGATTGCAACCCGCGGGCGGGAGGGCGCGACCGCGCGTCCCTACCGGTGCCGGAATCGCGACTCGCGCATGCCCTGCGCGGCCTTGTTGCGGTACATGGCGGTGTCGGCCGCGTGCATGAGCTGGTCGGGGGCGGCGGGCACGTCGTCGAGGAAGACGGTGCCGATGCTGGCGGCCACGGTCACCAGGTGGCCCTCCACCTCGATCGGCGCGACCAGCGCCCGCGACAGCCAGCCGGACACCTCGGCCAATGTGCCCGCGCCCGTGCACTTCTCGATCAGGACGATGAACTCGTCGCCGCCGAGCCGCGCGACGAGTCCGTCGACGGGCTCGACGGCCGCGCTCAGTCGCTGCCCGACCACGCGAAGCACCTTGTCCCCCACCGTGTGTCCCCACACGTCGTTGATCTCCTTGAACCCGTCGAGATCGAGGTAGCAGACGCCGATCGGCGGGCTGGCGTTGGCCAGCCGGTCGAAGAACAGGGTGCGGTTCGGCAGGCCTGTCAGGCTGTCGTGGTTGGCGTCGTGCCAGAGCCGGTCGGCCAGCTGTTTGCGTTCGGTGATGTCGACCGCGACTCCGATCAGGAAGCGCACCTGCCCGGCGCTGTCGCGCACGGCCGACATCGAGAGGTCGATGGTGGTGACGGTGCCGTCCGGGCGCAGGTGGTCGGTCTCCAGCCGGAAGCGGTCGGCCTCCCCGTTGAGCAGCCGCTGCAACTCGGCGAAGGCGCGCCCGATATTGGCGGGGCCGAGCAGCGCGTCCACCGTCCGCCCCGGCATGACGTCCACCGAGAGGCCGAGCATGTCGGCCATGGCGACGTTCGCGTCGAGCACCCGGCCCGTGACGTCGATCGTGCCGATGCCGACGGAGGCGCCCGCGAAGACCGCCGCGAACCTGGCCTCCGACAGCTGCCGTTTGGCCTCGGCCTCCTGCGCGGCGGCGAGGGTCGCCACCAGCGTGGCCTCCTGTTCGGCCAGCGCCGCCGTGCGCAGCGCCGCGGTGAAACCCGCGGCGAACTCCGCCGCGACCACCACGGCGCGATCGCGGATCCGCTCGTAGTCCGGGCCGACGGGGGTCGGACACAGATCGGCCACCAGGTCGTGGCAGATCACGACCACCGAGCGGCTGACCGCCACCGCGTCGCGATAGTTCGCCGCGACCAGCACGGAGGCGGCCTCGCGGGCGACGGTGAGTTCGGCGGTGCCGAGCACCACCGCCTGCAGCGCAGCGCCGACCCCGGCCAGCATGTCCTCGATCTGGGAGCGCGTGAGCGTGGGGGCCACCGCGCCGTCCAGCGCCTCGGCCCACCGCATGGCTAGCTCATGCGACCCCACTCAGGGACCCCCTGCTGATCGGTGTGCGCGATTCAGGCCTTTCGACCGACCCCGGCCAGACCGAGCGAACGGCCCGGAGCCTCGTGCCGATCCCGCTCGGACTCCGGGCGCCAGACCGGCAACTCGACCACGCCGGGCTCGATCAGGTCCCATCCATCGAACATAGCGACGATTCCCTCGCGATTGCGGAAATGGATACCAACTCGACTCTTATCGGAGGCGTTGGCGCCCAGTTTGCCCGCGTCCTCGGGCCGCATCTCCGAGGTCAGGTGCGAGATGGCGACGTAGCTGCCCGGCTCCAGGGCGGCGCGCAGATCGGCCACCTTCTTCACGGGCTCGTCCTCGTCGGAGAGCAGGTGCAGCACCGCGACCAGCAGCAGGCCGACCGGCTGATCGAAGTCGATCAGCCCCGTCTCGCCCGCCCGGTCGAGCAGCTCGGCGGGCTTGCGCAGGTCCGCCTCGATGGCGCCCGCCCGGCTGTTGCCGCGCAGGATCGCGCGGGAATGCGCGACGGCCACCGGATCGATATCGGCGTAGAGCACCCGGATATCGGGGTCGATGCCCTGCACGACCTCGTGCACATTTCCGGCTGTCGGGATCCCCGACCCTACGTCGAGGAATTGCCGAATCCCGGAGTCGGCCAGGAATCGGACGGCTCGCCGCAGGAACGCCCGGTTGCTCAACGCCAGCCGCGGCAGGTCGGGTACCAGGGCCTTGCCCATCTCGGCGGCCCGGCGGTCGATCTCGAAATTGTGCGAGCCACCCAGTAGCGCGTCGTACATCCGTGCCGGGCTCGCCTGCTGCATATCCACGCCTTCGGGCGCCCACGCCGGCCTGTCCATCGAAACCCCTTTATTGCTCACGCTCGAATTCACCGTCATCGGATCGGCCGTTCCACGCGAGTGTCGTGCACTCGATCACCCGAACGGTGGTCTGCGCATAGTAGTCGGCTTGGGTGACCAGCGGAAAGCTCGCGCCCGACCGGGGTCGGCCCGCCCTGTGCGTTCGCGAGCCCGAAAGCGCTATGCCGCAACCGGTTTCAGGCGCGTGCGGCCGATATCCTGGCCAGCGTCTGCACCGGATCGGTCAGCACGTCGGTGAAGGCGAGTTCCGCGGCGCCGAGCAGGGTGGCGTCGCCGCCGAGCGCCGAGGTGCGCAGCCGCACCCGTTCGCGGACCGCGAGCAGCGCGTCGACCGCCACCCGGCTGCGCACCTGGGCCGCGGAGGCGAGGTAGATCTCGCGCAGCACGCCGCCGAAGACCACCATCGACGGGTTGAACACGTTGACCAGGTTGGCGACGCCGTAACCGAGCCAGTCCCCCACCTGGTGCAGGGCGTCGCGCGCCGTCGAGTCACCGCGGGCCGCGGCCTCCACGATCGCCTCGACCGCGGCGCGGCCTGCCGGGTCGTCGCGCCCGGCGGCGGCGATCAGGCCGAGCTCACCCGCCTCGACCTCGAGGCAGCCGTGCGATCCGCACGCGCAGGGCCGCCCGTTCCGGTTGACGATCATGTGGCCGACCTCGCCCGCGTAGCCGCCCTCGCCGCCGAGCAGCCGGCCGCCCATGATGATGCCCGCGCCGATGCCGACGTCACCGTGCAGGTAGATCAGGTCGGACAGGCCCGCGCCCGCCCCGCGTTCGCGCTCGGCGAGCGCGCCGAGGTTGGCGTTGTTGCCGACCGCGACCCGCAGGCCGAGGTCGAGTTCGCGAGTCAGGCTGGCGCCGAAGGGCACGTCGACCCAGCCGATATTGGGTCCGTAGCGGACGACGCCGTCCTCCTCGCGCACCATCCCGCAGAACGCCACGCCGACCCCGACGCACACGGCCTCGGGGGCGGCTCGGCCGATCATCTCGCGCGCCATGGAGGCCAGCGCGGCGATCACGTCGTCCGGATCGAAAGCGCCCCTCGGGCGGGCGGTTTCGACCTGATCGAGGACCGAACCGCCCAAACCGACCCTGGCCGCGGCGAGCCGGTCGGCGCCCACATCGAGCGCGACGACGTAGACGCGCTCCGACTCCGGGCGGACCACCAGCGAGGGTCGGCCCGCCTTGCCGGTCTGGCCCGGAAGTTCCTCGCGCACAAGCCCTACCGCGGCGAGGTCGGCCGTGAGGGCCAGAATGGTGCTGCGGTTCAGCCCCATTCGCTCCGCGAGCGTGGCCCGCGAGACCGGTCCGTCGCGATGGACGTGCCGCAGCAGGACAGCCAGGTTGCTCTTGCGGATCTCATCGGGAGATGGGGCCGCCCTCATTCACCGTCCTTCGCCGCGGGGTGGGTCATCTGCGGAGTAGCGTGCGTTTCCGCGACAAGGCGTCTACTCCGGCCGCCAAGAGCAGCACGAATCCTGTCACAACGAATTTCGTGCCCGCGCTGTAGCCCATGAGGCCCATGCCGTTGTCGATCACCGCGACCACGGCGGCGCCGAGCACCGCGTCCAGCATCCGGCCGCGCCCACCGAACAGGCTGGTGCCGCCGATGACCGCCGCGCCGACCGCGAGCAGCAGCACGCTGCTGCCGCCGGTGTTGGGGTCGACGGAGTTGGCGCGCGAGGCCGCGACCAGCCCGCCGACCGAGGCCATCGTCGAACACAGTACGAAGGCAGCGATTTTCACGCGGTCGACGGTGATGCCCGCGCGCCGGGCCGCCTCGGCGTTGCCGCCCACGGCGTAGATGTGCCTGCCGAAGGACGTGCGGTTGAGCACGAAGGTCCACAGCAGCAAGAGGATCGCGATCAGCGGGACCACGATCGGCATGCCCTTGAGCGAGTGCAGCTCCGGGTTGCGGCTGCGCTCGCCGTTGAGCACCAGCACCGCGATGCCGAGCACCGCCGCGACGGCGACGATGCGCGCCACGATCACCGGCGCGGTCTCGCCGGTGAGCCCGAGCTTGTTGCGGGCCCGCAGTTTTCGGTACTGGAGGAACGCGAACCCGGCCACCAGGACGAGGTACATCAGCCAGCCGAGCAGGGGCGGGACGTTCTTGTTCGCGATGGCGAGGATGGTGTCGTCGCGGATGGAGATGTTGCGACCGTTGTCCATGATCTTCAGCGCGACGCCCTGCAGGGCGAGGAAGGCCGCGAGGGTCACCACGAACGACGGGATGCCGATCTTCACCACGATCGTGCCGATGGTCAGCCCGATCACCACGCCGGTCAGCAGCGACGCCAAAACCGCTAGGTACCAGGGCCATCCACGATCGGTGAGCAGCACCGCGAGCACCGCGGCGCACACGCCGCTGGTGAAGCCCGCCGACAGGTCGATCTCGCCGAGCAGCAGCACGAAGATCAGGCCCATCGCGATGACCGCGATCGCCGCGCCCTGAGTGAACAGGTTCGCGAAGTTGGCCTCGGACATGAAGACCGGGCGCGCGATCCAGAAGACGCAGGACAGGATGATCAGGGCGAGCACGGAGGGCAGCGCACCCATGTCGCCGCTGCGTACGCGTCCGACGTAGGTGTTCACCAAGTCGGAAACCGGTGCGTTCGTGTGCTTTTCCAGTACGGCGCTCATGCCTCCACCTCGCTGGCGCTCGGCTCCGGCATGACCGCCGAGGCGGCTGCGTCTTTTGGACGCTCGCTGCGCTCGCTCATTCTTTGACTCCATTCGCGTCCAGACCCAGTGCGCCGCTGCGGCCTGCCGTGATCAGTTCTACGACCTGCCCGTGGGTCACGTCGGAGGTGCGGACCTGGGCGGCCATCCGCCCGAGGTAGAGCGCCGCGATCCGGTCGGAGACCGCGAACACGTCGTTCATGTTGTGCGAGATCAGCACCACCGCCAGCCCGCGATCGGCCAGGCGGCGCACCAGTTCGAGCACCTGCTGGGTCTGCTGCACGCCCAGCGCGGCGGTCGGTTCGTCGAGGATCACCACCTTGCTGTTCCACAGCACGGCTTTGGCGATCGCGACCGTCTGGCGCTGCCCGCCGGACAGGCTCGACACCTGCTGGCGCACGCTCTTGACGGTGCGAACGGACAAGCTGGCCAACGTCTTTCCGGCCAGCTCTTCCATCGCGTACTCGTCGAGCACGATCCCGTTCTTGCGCTCACGGCCGAGGAACATGTTCTGGACGATGTCGAGGTTGTCGCAGAGCGCGAGATCCTGGTACACGATCTCGATGCCGAGCGCGGCCGCGTCGCGCGGGCTGTGCACCTGAACGGGGTTGCCCTCGAAGAGGAACTCGCCCGCGTCGATCGGGTGGGTGCCGCCGATGCACTTGACGAGCGTGGACTTTCCGGCGCCGTTGTCGCCCACCAGGGCCGTCACCTCGCCGGCGTAGGCGGAGAAGGCGACGTCGTGCAGGACGTGGACCGGCCCGAAACTCTTTTCCAGGCCGCGTAATTCGACCACCGGCCCGCCCGTCGGCGAATCGCCGCGCGATGCTTCACTCATGAATACTGCTCCAGAGAAAGAGCCCCCTCCGCCGCCCCCTCATCATCGAGACGGCGGAAGGGGCTGAGACGATCAGATGCCGTTGTCCGCGCAGAGTTTCGTGATCTCACCCGTGCACAGCTCGGCCTTGGTGACATAGCCGTCCGCCACAACGTCTTTCACCTGCTGCGCGTAGATCGGCTTGGGCTCCAACAGCACCGAGGGCACGTCGGCCTTGGCCTCGGGGTCCTTCACGGTGCCGTTCGCGTGACCCTGCTGGCCCTTGGTCAGCGCGATGGCCAGCTCGGCCGCCGCCTCGGCCTCCTTCTTGATCGCCTTGTAGACGGTCATGCACTGATCGCCCTTCAGGACGTTCTGCAGACCCTGCACGGTCGCGTCCTGACCGCTCACCGGCACCTGGCCGTTGAGCTTCTGCTTCTTCAGAACCGCGATCGCCGCGTTGGCGAGTCCGTCGTTGGCGGCCACCACGCCGCCGATATTGGGCTGGCTGGTGAGCATCTGCTCGAAGATGGTGCCCGCCTGGGTGTTGTCCCACTCCGGCACGGCCTGGTCCGGGCCCTTCACGTACTGGCCCGCGTCGAACTTCGGCTTCAGCACCCCGTCGTAGCCGGTCTTGAGCAGCGTCGCGTTGTTGTCGGTCGGTCCGCCGTTCAGGTACGCGACAACGGGATTGACCGCGTTCTTGTCCGTCAGGCACTTCGCCACGCCCTCGCCGAGCAGGCTGCCGACCTTGACGTTGTCGAAGGAGACGTAGAACTGGGCCCCGCCGCCGAGCGTGAGGCGGTCGTAGTCGATCACCGTGACGCCCTGCGCCTTAGCCTTCTGGATCACGGCCTTGCCGGTGCCGCTGTCCAGGTTCGTCATGAGCAGGACCGACGCGCCGTTGGTCATCATCTGATCGGCGATCGTCTGGAAGGCGTTCTTGTCGCCCTGCGCGTTCTGGATGTCGGCCTTGACGCCGGCCGCGTCGAACGCCTGCTGCAGGTACTTGCGGTCCGCGGTCTCCCAGCGGGCGGAGGTCTTGCTGTCCGGCAGGATCACCCCGATCTTGGCGCCGCCACCTCCCGAGCCCTTCGAGTCGTCACCACAAGCGGTCAAAGTCAAGGAGGTGAGCACGGCGACCGAGACGGCCGCGACGCCGAGAATGCCCTTACGCATGAGGGGGCCTTTCGTGGAACCACCGCCCCGGAGTGCCCGGGTCGGTCGAGGTCGAGCGAATGTTGTTCGGTGCAACATATTCGACTGTGACCCACCGCACAACCTGTTCGAGCGACCAATTTGTTGTTCCAGATAACAATCAGGACACGTAAGCATCTGCTCACGTGCCCCGGGCGGCGGAGCGGGTCAGCCGTCCGTCGCGAGCGCGGCCGCCAGCGCGCGGGCCTCGCGCAGCCAGGCGGCACGGGTCTGCTCGGAGGAGTCCGTCACGGTGCGAAAGACCTTGCGTCGCATGTCTTTCACGCCGATGTAGGGCAGTACGCAGGACGCCCAGATCTGCCCGAGCGGGTCGCCGAAGACGTCGCGTTCCCGGTCGGCGGTGGTGTCGGAGGTATTGAGCACCAGGGCACGCTCGGCACGGAGCAGCGGGATCGGCTCGCCCGCCGCGTCATTCAGCTTGTAGGCGACGGCCGGGGTGAGGACGCGCTGCACCCAGCCCGTCAGGATGGCGGGCGGCATACCCCACCAGTTCGGGTGCACGAAGATCATGGCGTCGAGTTCGGACAGTTCGTCTTGGTAGCGGCGGATCAGGTCGTCGCCCGCGCGCGTGCTGTCGACCGTCTCGGTCTCCGCGGCGCCCAGCATCGGGTCGAAGCCCTCCGCGTACAGGTCGTGGGCGAGGACCTCGACCGCGTGAGTCCGCAGTTCGTCGACCACGGCGCCGAAGAGCGCGCCGTTGAAACTGCCGGGCCGGGGATGTGCCAGGTATACCGCGATTCGCATGTCGATCACTGTGCCGGACCGGTCGGCGGCCGGGGCGGGACGGGCGGCCCAGGTATCGAGAGTCGTTGTTCGACACCGTGGTTCAGGGGACGGACAGCGCGGACCGTGAGATCTCCCAATTTGCGAACAACACTATTCGTAGAGTGTCTTTCTGCTCTAGATTCATTGGTGCGGGGTCGAGCGGTTCGTAGCCGGCCCCGGGAGGGAAAGGACCATCCGTTGCCAAGAATCAGCAGACTCATTCTGGCCATAGCCACCGTAATCGCCAGCCTCGCTTTACCTTTCGTGGCCAGCGCGCCCGCGCACGCCGCGGCGGGCACGGTCCGCTGGGAGACCAGGGTCAGCGACCGCATCCTCGACCTCGGCATATCCTCGCCCAACCTCGAGGGACCGGACTGGTCCGTCAAGGTCGTCCGGCTGCTACTGCCGCCGGGCTGGACCAAGGAGTCCACGCGCAGCTGGCCCACCGTCTGGGTGCTGCACGGCGGCTTCGACGATCACAAGTCCTGGACGGACAAGGGCAACCTCGAGGCGCTCACGGCGGGCAAGAACGCCATCTTCGTCCTGCCCGAAACCAGCTGGTGCAGCGCGTATTCCGACTGGTACAACGACGGGCACGGCGGGCCGCCCGCCTGGGAGAAGTACCTGCTCGACGACGTGCGCACCATCCTCGAAACCACCTACCACGCCAATACCACCCGGGCCGTCGCGGGCAACTCGATGGGCGGGCTGGGCGCGATGAAGTTCGCCGCCGAGTACCAGGGTTGGTTCAAGTCGGCCGCTTCCTTCAGTGGAAACGTCGACCCGCTGCACGACTCCGGAGCACCCGGTGAGCCCGACAAGCCGGGGCAGGGATGCGCGGCGGATTGGAAGCGTGTGTGGGGCGACTACGCGACACATCGCGATATCTGGGTGGCGAACAATCCCTACAGTCAGGCCGCCAAGCTGACGAACATTCCGTTGTTCGTCTCCTACGGTAAGGGCGACAGTGTCGAATCCCTTGTCTACGAACAGAACTACCGCTTCGTGGACAAGCTTCAGCAGCTGGGCGCTCAGGTGGACGAGCGTTATGTGCCTGCCCAAGGGCACAACTGGGACGCCTGGAAGGTGCAGATGCAGAACGCGCTTCCCATGCTGTTGAGCTCCATCGGCGTCTGATAGTGGCCGAGAAGCCGTGCCGGACAGTGTTGTTCGGCACGGCTCTTGCCCTCTGCGATCAGTCGACTAGCGGCAGAACCTCGGTGGCGATTCGCTCCATCTGGGCAGCCGAGTCGAAAAGTGGGTTGATCAGGATCATTTCGGCTCCGGCCGCGGCGACCTCGCGCAGTTCCCGGACACAAGTGTCCGGCGGGCCGCAGACCGCGACGGGTAGCAAAGTCTTGCCGTAGTCGCCGTACTGGGCGATCAGGGCCTCGGTCATTCGGCGTCGCGCGCGCTCCACGTCGTCATCCACCGCGATGTATACCCGCTTCGCGATTCGGAAATTCGTTGCGTCCCTGTCTGATTCGGCGAGCGCCGCGCGCACGATCGGCACCTGCTCGGCGAACTGCGCGGTTGTCGACGACCCCGCACCGAAGAACCCGTCCCCTTGGCGAACCGCGCGCCGCAACGCGGCGGGCTTGCTGCCGCCGAACCACAGCGGCGGATACGGCTTCTGAAACGGCTTCGGCTCCATCGCGGCCCCCGCCAACTGCCAGAACTCGCCGTCGATATTTACCTCCGGCTCAGTCCACAGCGCCTCCATCACCCGTAGCCCCTCAGTGAACCGCCGCACCAGGTTGTCCGCCGGATCCACATCGAACGCCGAGAACATCCGATTACGCCCCCCGATTCCCACCCCCACCTCGAGCCGCCCCCGACTCAACTGATCCACCGTCGCGATCCGCTTAGCCAAATGCACCGGATTGTGCAGCGGCGTCACAAACACCGAACACCCCAGCCGCAACCTCTCATTACAAGCCGCCGCAAACGCCAACATCTCCAACGGACTAGCACTGGGCGACCCCCCGAGCACCTGCTCGGTCATCCAGGCCCCCTCGAACCCCAACTCCTCCGCCCGCCCCAAATACCCCCTGAGCTCCCTCGCCTGAAACTCCCCATCCGCCGCATGCTGCGGAATCGAGATCGCATATCGCATACTTCCGACCCTAACCGCGGCCTATCCGCCTCGCCCACGAACGCGTCCGTGTCAGACCCAGCTGATACTTCTGAGCCCATGGCATCGTTCGCAGTGTTCACCCAGGCCACCGGCGACCTGCTTCGCGCCGACACGGAAGCGTTGGTGAACACCGTCAATACCGTGGGCGTGATGGGCAAAGGGCTCGCGCTGCAGTTTCGCCGCGCCTACCCCGAGATGTTCGGGGCGTATCGAAAGGCTTGCCACCGTGGCGAAGTCCAGGTCGGCAAGATGCATATCTGGGAGACAGAACTCGCCGAGGGCCCGCGCTACATCATCAATTTCCCGACGAAGACACAGTGGCGTGCCCGCTCGCGGCTGGAAGACATCGAGTCGGGCCTCACGGATTTGGTGGCGGTCATAGGCGCACTCGATATCACCTCTATCGCCGTCCCTCCTCTCGGCTGTGGGTATGGCGGGCTGGAGTGGTCCGAAGTGCAGCCGCTCATCGATTCGGCGTTGCGTCCGGTGGCCGACCTCGACGTCCGCGTGTACTCGCCGACGGCGTGAGCGAGGGGTGATCAGGCGGTGATGTTCAGGGTTACCACGGGGATGGTGCGGGTGGTTTTTTGTTCGTATTCGGCGAAGCCGGGCATTATTTCGACCATGGCGGCGTAGAGGCGGTCGCGTTCGGGGCCGGTGGGGATGGGGGTGGCGGTGGCCTGGTGGGTTTCGGTGCCGATCTCGATGGTGACGTCGGGGTTGGCGCGGAGGTTGTGGTACCAGTCGGGGCTGGTGGGGGCGCCGGCCTTGGAGGCGATGATGACCAGGCGGCCCTGGTCGCGGAGGTAGGCGACGGGACTGGTGCGGGGCAGGCCGGATTTCGCGCCGGTGGTGGTGAGCAGGAGTAGGTCTTTGCCCTCGAAGGGGCCGCCTACTTTGCCCTCGTTGGCGCGAAATTCTTCGATGATCTTCGTGTTCCAGTCGGACATTCGGGCTCCTCGGGTCAGTGGGCCGGTGGCACTCCCGATTCTCGGCCGAGCGGGGCGAGCGCGCGAGGCGGCTCGCCGGACGCGGCGCTAACAGCGACCTAACGGCGGGGGCGGGCACGATGGTCGGGTGCGGGTTCTGGTGGTCGAGGACGAGCGATTGCTGGCCGACGCGATCGCGGACGGATTGCGTCGGCGGGCCATGGCGGTCGACGTGGCCTATGACGGGGCGGCCGCCCTGGAACGGGTGGGGGTCAACGATTACGACGTGGTCGTGCTGGACCGGGACCTGCCCGTCGTCTCGGGGGACGAAGTGTGCGCGACGCTCGTCGAGTCCGATGCGGGGGCGCGGATTCTGATGCTGACGGCGGCGACCGCGGTGGCCGAGCGGGTGGCGGGATTGGGCCTGGGAGCCGATGACTATCTGACGAAGCCGTTCGCGTTCACGGAACTGGTCGCGCGCATTCAAGCGCTCGGCCGCCGGGCGCGGGCCGCCACCCCACCGGTTTTGGAGCGGGCGGGGATCCGGCTCGACCCGCATCGCTTCGAGGTCACCCGCGACGGCACGCCGATCGCGTTGTCTCGCAAGGAGTTCGCGGTGCTGACGGAGTTGCTGCGGGCGGGCGGCGGGGTCGTCTCGGCCGAGCAACTGCTGGAGAAGGCGTGGGACGAGCACATCGATCCGTTCACGGGGGTGGTGCGCTACACGATCATGAACGTGCGGCGGAAGCTGGGCGAGCCGCCGGTGATCGAGACCGAGCCCGGCGTCGGATACCGCATCCGATGAAGCGCCAGTCGACGATTCGGGTGCGGTTGACGCTGCTGTACGCGGGCGCGTTCTTCCTCGCCGGCGCGATCCTCATCGCCCTGATGTACTTCTACCTCAACCAGTCGTTGGAGCGGCGGCCCGGAGTCGGTGCGACGCGCCTGGTCCGGGAGTACCTGGCCGAACGTGCCGGTCGCAGACCGGTTTCCGAGGATCTCTACGAGGCGCTGACCAGGCAGGCCGAGCAGCACCGCCGAGACACGTTGCGCGCCATGCTCGTCTGGGCCCTGGTATCGCTGGGCGCGGTGGGCCTGGCGGCAGGCGGGTTCGGCTGGCTGCTGGCCGGGCGGGCGCTGCGCCCCCTGCAAAAGATCACCGCGACGGCACGGCGAGTAGCGGACCGAAGCCTGCACGAGCGCATCGCACTCACCGGGCCCGACGACGAAATCAAGGATCTGGCAGACACTTTCGACGCGATGCTGGAACGACTGGATCGCGCGTTCGACGGCCAGCGGCGATTCGTCGCGAACGCCTCACACGAACTGCGCACCCCGTTGACCATCAACCGGACACTGATCGAAGTGGCCATGGACGACCCGGCCGCGCCGGAGGCGACGCGCAGGCTCGGCGCCACCCTGCTCGAGGTCAACCGGCGCAATGAGCGGCTCATCGACGGCCTGCTCGTGCTGGCCAGCAGCGAGCAGCGGCTGACCGAGCACACCCCGGTCGATCTCGCCGACATCGCCGCGCGGGCGACCACGGTGGCCGACGACGCCGCCGCACAGGCCGATGTGCGGATCGGCGCAAACCTGACCGCCGCGCCGGTGACGGGCGACCCGGTCCTGCTGGAGCAGCTGGCACAAAACCTGCTGGACAACGCGGTTCGCTACAACCGAGCCGCGGGCTGGGTGTCGGTCACCACGCGGGTGGCCGGCGACCGCGCCGAATTGATCGTCGAGAACACCGGCCCGCGGGTCCCGCCGTTCGAGGTCGATGGCCTGTTCGAGCCGTTCCGGCGACTGGCCCCGGACCGCGTCGCCGACTCGGGCAACGCGGGTCTCGGCTTGTCGATCGTCCGGTCGGTCGCCCAGGCCCACGGCGGCACGGTCCGAGCGACGGCCAGGGCCGACGGCGGACTCACCGTCACGGTGTCCCTACCGATTCACCGAGCCGGGTGAGCGTCCCGCGCGGCGACCACCTCAGTAGTTGTGGCAGGTATCGGCGATCGTGTGCAACTTCTGCAACCGCTCTTGCGCCTTCGGCGAGTCACGGTGCTTGTCCAGCCGGGCCTTGGCGTCGGGATGAGTGTCGAGGAACTGCTGAACCCGCTGTTTACGCTGGTCGACCGGCAGGTTCAGGAACTCCTGCAACTTCGCCTTGCGTTCGGGGTGCGCGTCGAGCCGAGCCGCGATATCCGGGAACTGCGCATGAAGCGCGGCATCGACCTGGGCGAAAGTGCAGGTCGATTCGAGTAGTTCACCACAGCCGGGCTGCGCGGAGGCGGTCGCGGGCAGCAGCAGCGCCCCGGCGGCGGTCAGTCCGCCGAGGGCGACGGCGGCGCGGAGGAGTCGCGTGCGGGTGGATGTCATGACGAATGACCCTTTCGGTTGGACGGCCGGGCCACGGCGCGATCCCGTGGCCCGACGCCAGTCCACCAGGAAGGGTGTTTGGCGAGCGCTAGGAATTCCCGGCGTCAGCGCACCGTCGACAAAACCGGTTCCCGGACAGCCGATTTGGGTGTCGCGGCGAGGGTCTTGTCCAGGTCGGTGCGCAGGGTGGTCGCGGAGTCGACGAGATAGTTCTGCCGGATCTTCCACGGGTGCCGATCGCCCTGATGCGGGAAGTCCGCGATCGAACGCTGGATGTAGCCGGCGGCCAAGTCCAGCAGCGGCTGCTCGTTCAGCTTGCCCTCGGGCTGCGGCACGACGGCGGCATAGCCCTTGCGGTCCATGTGGTTAAGGACCTTGCAGACCAGCCGCGAGCTCAGGTCGGCGCGCAGCGTCCACGAGGCGTTGGTGTAGCCGATGCAGACGGCGAAGTTGGGCAGGCCGGTGAGCATCGCGCCCTGCCAGATGAACTGGTCGGCGAGCGCGACCGGTTGCCCGTCGACGCACGGGGTGATGCCGCCGAACGGCAGCATCCGCAGGCCGGTGGCGGTAACGACGATGTCGGCCCGCAGGATTCGGCCGGAACGCAGCCGAATGCCCTCCGGCACAAACGAATCGATGTGGTCGGTGACGACCTCGGCCTTGCCCTTCTTCATCGCCTTGAAGAAGTCCGCGTCCGGCACGGCGCACAGGCGCTGATCCCACGGGTTGTAGGTGGGCGTGAAGTGTTCGGCTACCACCTTCTCGTCCTTGAGGATTCGCGTGGTGAGGGCGGTGAGCAGCTTGCGCGCGGCGGCGGGGCGGCGACGGCAGTACTGATAGAAGCCGATGGTGAACAGGATGTTCTTGGTCCGGATCACCCGGTGCGCCAGCTTCGGCGGCAGCAGCTCGCGAATCTTGTCCGCGTACTTGTCGCGCCCGGGCACCGCGCTGATCCACGTCGGGCTGCGCTGCAGCATGGTGACCTGCTCGGCCTGCTTCGCCATCGACGGCACCAGGGTGACCGCGGTCGCGCCGCTGCCGATCACGACGACCCGCTTACCGGTGTAGTCGAGGTCCTCCGGCCAGAACTGCGGATGCACGACCTGACCGGAGAACGAGGACACGCCGGGGAATTCGGGCATGTATCCGCGGTCGTAGTCGTAGTAGCCCGCGCACGCGTAGAGGAAGCTACAGGTGAGCTCGCGCCGCGCGCTGACACCCGCCGCGTCGCGCACCTCCAAAGTCAGTGTCCAGCGGGCGTTCTCGCTCGACCAGTCCGCGCCGACCACCTTCGTCTGATACCGGATGTGCCGGTCGATGCCGAACTCGGCGGCGGTCTCGTTGATATACCGGCGAATCGACGGCCCGTCGGCGATCGACTTGGCATCGCGCCACGGCTTGAACGGGTAGCCGAGGGTGAACATGTCCGAGTCGGAGCGAATGCCGGGGTAGCGGAACAGGTCCCAGGTGCCGCCCATCGCGGCGCGGGCCTCGAGGACGGCGTAGGTCTTGCCGGGGCACTCGGTCTGCAGCCGGTAGGCGGCGCCGACGCCGGACAGTCCGGCGCCCACGATCACGACGTCGAGGTGTTCGGGAGCCACAGCGGTCTCGTTCATGACCCCAGTGTGCGACCGCGCCTTCGCCATTTCTTGACTTTGCGCGACAACTATTTGATTCTGGACGACATGACGGTGATCCGATCGGCGGGGTTGCGCGGGTTTCGCGCCACAGTCGCCGAGCTGGGCGGCGATGCCGAGCAGTTCGCCGCCGCCTGCGGCTTGCCGATCACCGCGCTGGACACCGACGATTTGCTGATCCCCGATCAGGCGCTGGCCGCGGTGCTGGAGCTGGCCGCGAAGCGGCTGGACTGCCCGGACCTCGGCCTGCGCATCTCCCGCCGCCAAGACCTCGACATGCTCGGCCCGCTCGCGCTGGCGATCCGGAACTCGCCCTCGCTGACGCACGTGCTCGAGTGCTCGGCGCGCTACCTGTTCCTGCACGCCCGCGCGCTCACCCTGACCCCCGAGCCGGACCCGTACGGCGACCGGGGCGTGATCGCGCTGCACTACGGCGTGCAACCGGGTGTGCCGTCGCCGATTCAGGCGACCGATCTCGGACTCGCGTTCGTGCATCACACAATTCAGCGCCTGGCCGGGGACCGCTACCGACTGCTGTCGGTCGAACTGCCGTACCAGCCGCCGGCGCCGATCGAGCGTTACGCCGAATTCTTCGGCGCGCCAGTGCATATGAACCGGCCGTACGCGGCACTGCGCGTACCGCGGAACCTCCCGACGCTACCGCTGAGCGGCGGTGACGAGAACCTGCACCGACTCGCGATGGCGTTCCTCGCGGAGCAGGCCGGCGGCATGGACGCCTCGGTGGCGCCGAAGGTGCGGGCCACCGTGCAGCAGCTGCTCGGCACCATCGCGCCCGAAATCGCCAATGTCGCAAGGTTGTTGACCGTCCACCCTCGCACCCTGCAGCGCCGCCTCGCGGCGGAGGGCACCACCTTCGCCGCCATCCTCGACGACGTTCGCCGCGACGAGGCCCACCGCTACCTCACCACGACCGACATGCCGATGAGTCAGGTCGCCTCCGTCCTCGGCCTGACCGAGCAGGCGACGCTCACCCGCTGCTGCCGAAGATGGTGGGGCACAACGCCTACCGCGATACGCCGCGGCTGACTACGGGGCGATGCGCAGCCCGTCGAGCGTGACGCCGAGCAGCCGTTCGGCGGCCTCCGGCGTCTTCTCACAGGCCACGCCGATGCCGTGCCCGAGCCGGAGCAGGTCGCGCGGCTCGATATCGGCGCGGATCACCTTGGCCTCTTGCCCGGCCTTCAGCAGCGCGCCCGCCGCGTTGTTCAGGGAGGTGCGGCACAGGGTGAAAGTCGCGGACTCGTGGTCGATCAGGGCCTTCAGCGTCGTCGCCAGGCTGCGCCGATCGAGCACGAACGCCACCTGCTCGCGCATCCACTGCTCGATCGCCGCTGCGGGCGAACGGCTTTCGAGCAGTTCGTAGGCCCGCTCGCTGAGCCGCTCGATGCTGTCGCGATACACCGCCTCGATGAGCGCCTCCCGATTCGGGAAGTGCCGGTAGAGCGTGCCCGGTCCGACGGCGGCACGGCGCGCGATGTCGTCGAGCGGCGCGTCCGGTCCGTCGTCGGCGAACGCCTCGCGCGCGCACTCGACGATGCGCTCGTAGTTGCGGCGGGCGTCGGCCCGCATCGGCCGCGCCGGCGACGGTACGTCCATGCGCCCTCCAGTGGAAACGGATGAAGTCTCCGGTTAGTCTTGCGTAAACGGAGAATCTCTCCATATGATAGCTCCATCGGAAACGGAGACTCTCTCCGATTAGCTCACGACTCGATGGAGCAACTCCTTGTCTACGACCACCCTCTCCGCGGGCGTCTCTACGTCCGCACCGAGCAGGCCGCTACGCACCGGCCTCGTGCTGGTCACGCTGCTGACCTGCCAGTTGATGATCATCTTGGACATCACCGTGATGAACGTGGCGCTGCCGCGCATCCGCACCGACCTGGAGTTCAGCGCGACCGGCCTGTCCTGGGTCATGAACGCCTACACCCTCGTCTTCGGCGGCCTGCTGCTGCTCGGCGGCCGCGCGGGCGACCTGTTCGGCAGGCGCAACCTGTTCCTCGCGGGCACAACCCTTTTCACGCTGGCCTCGCTGGCCGGCGGACTCGCGCCGTCGGCGACCTGGCTGCTCGTCGCCCGGGTGGTGCAGGGCATCGGCGCGGCGATGGCCGGACCGAGCACGCTCGCGCTGCTGACCACCACGTTCACCGAGCCGAAGGCGCGCATCCGGGTGCTCGCGCTGTTCTCCGGCATGTCCAGCGCGGGCTTCGCGATCGGGCTCATCCTCGGCGGGCTGCTGACCGAGTGGCTGAGCTGGCGGTCGGTGCTGTTCATCAACGTGCCGTTCGGACTGGTCGTCGTGGCGCTCGCGCTGCGGTATCTGCCCGACGCGGTGCGCAGGCCCGCGCGCCTGGACCTGCCCGGCGCGGTGACCGCGACCGCGGGCGTCGCCGCACTGGTCTACGGCTTCATCAGCGCGGCCTCGAACGGGTGGGGCAGCGAGCTCACCGACGTCTCGCTCGCGGCGGGCGCGGTGCTGCTCGCGGCGTTCGTGGCGATCGAGCTGCGCACCGCGGAGCCGCTGCTGCCGCTGCGGCTGTTCACCGACCGCAACCGAGCCGCCGCCTACGCCAATATGTTCCTCGGGCCGATGGCGGGCATGTCGATGTTTTTCTTCCTCACCCAGTATCTGCAGGAGGTGCGCGGATTGAGCGCGCTGGCAACGGGTTTCGCGTTCCTGCCCACCGCGGTGCTGATGTTCACCATGATCCGGCTGATCCCCCGGCTGCTGCCGCGGTTCGGCCCGAAGCCGGTGACCATGCTCGGCACGGTGTTCATGGGGTCGGGGCTGGCGGTGCTGACGCAGCTGACGACCGACACCGGGTATTTCCCGCTGCTGTTCGTGGCGATGCTGCTGATGGGCGTCGGCATCGGGCTCGCCTTCTCGCCGTTGAACGTGATCATCATGTCGAGCGTGCCGTCGAGCGACGCGGGCGCGGCGGGCGGTGCACTGCAAACCTTGCAGCAGACCGGCTCCGCGCTCGGCCTCGCCATCCTGGTCACCGTGTTCGGCACGGCCGCCCGCGGCGCGACGGGATCAGCGCCGCAGGTCCTGGTCACAGGCACCACCACGGCCTTCGCCGCCGCGGTCGGCATCGCGGTGCTGACCTTCCTGGTCGCGCTGACCTTCCGCGGTAATCGATCGGCCGCCTGACCCTTCGAGGGGGAGCCGGTGTTCCAGCGCCATTCGAGGCGCAGGACCACCGGCTCGGCCATGCCGATACCCCACGCACGAGAGGCCCGGCGGCGGCGCGACGCGACGCGAGACGCGGGACACCGGTCAGACCGCGCCGACATCCCTCGCGCGGACGGCGTGCGGCGGCGCGGCGCGACGTACACTCCGGAGCATTCGGGAGGTGTCGTTGCAGTTCGTGGTGTTGGGCGAGGTCAAGGCGTGGCGCGGGGAGACGGCGCTGCAGCTCGGGCCGCCGCAGCGTCGGGCCGTGCTCGCGGCCCTGCTGCTGCGTGCGGGCAGCACGGTGACGGCGGCCGAACTGGTCGAGGGCATCTGGGGTGAGCGGCCGGTGCCGCGCGCGGTCGCCGCGCTGCGCACCCACGTCGCGCAGCTGCGCCGGACGCTGGAGCCCGAGCGGGTGGCGCGCGGCCCCGCGGCGGTGCTCGTGTCCGTCGGTGACGGCTACCTGCTGCGGATCCCCCCGGGGTCGACCGACGTGGCGGAGGTGGAGCGGCTCGTCGCGGCGGCCGAGCAGGTCCGCGCCGGGCAACCCGCCGCGGCGCGGGCGAATCTGGTTGCCGCACTGGACAAGTGGAACGGCACCGCGTTGAGCGGGCTGCCCGGCCCGTTCGCGGAGCGCCAGCGCGCCCGGCTCGAGCAGTGGCGGCTGGCCATCCTGGAGGACCGGCTCGCCCTCGACATCGAGACCGGCCGCAGCTCCGAGGCGGTCGTCGAACTCGCCGCGCTGATCGAGGAACATCCACTGCGCGAACGGTTTCGGGCGCTGCTGATGACCGCCCTGTACAACT
>NZ_BAGH01000094.1 GCF_000308715.1 Nocardia tenerifensis NBRC 101015 | reverse complement strand
CGCCTCGGCCGCACTCGCCATCGTGTTGGCGGTGTACATGCCGCCGCAGGCGCCCTCGCCCGGGCAGATGGCACGCTCGATGGCGTCGACGTCCTCGCGGCTCATCAGGCCGCGCGAGCACGCGCCGACCGCCTCGAACGCGTCGATGATCGTCACCTCGCGCTCGCTGCCGTCGGACATCTTCGCGATGCCCGGCAGAATCGAGCCCGCGTAGAGGAACACGCTCGCCAGGTCCAGCCGGGCCGCGGCCATCAGCATGCCCGGCAGCGACTTGTCACAGCCCGCGAGCAGAATCGAGCCGTCGAGGCGCTCGGCCTGCATCACCGTCTCGACGCTGTCCGCGATCACCTCCCTGGACACCAGGGAGAAATGCATCCCCTCGTGCCCCATCGAGATCCCGTCCGACACCGAGATGGTCCCGAACTGCATCGGAAACCCGCCCCCCGCGAACACGCCGTCCTTCGCGGCCCCCGCCAGCCGATCCAGCGAGAGATTGCACGGCGTGATCTCGTTCCACGACGAGGCCACCCCGATCTGCGGCTTCCCCCAGTCCTCATCCCCCATCCCCACCGCCCGCAACATCCCCCGAGCAGCAGTCTTCTCGAGACCGTCGGTCACATCACGACTACGAGGCTTGATATCCGGGGTCTTACGCTCAGTCGACACGATCCCCCATCATCCTCCCCTCCCTCACAAAACCCGCGCCCCCACGCCAGATTGCTCGCGAGTCGCTCGACGGGGTAGCGGGAGCGGATCACTCCGCACGCCTTGACATGGGGCCCCAGATGTGGGGTAGTGGCTGATACGCGCCAAGGCGTTCCCTTGGAGGGCAGGGATGTTATTGCGGCCGGGGCAGATATTCGCGGGTTACTCGATCGTGCGACTGCTCGGTTCCGGCGGGATGGGTGCGGTCTATCTGGCCGAGGATCCGGCCCTGCCGAGACAGGTGGCGCTGAAGGTGCTCGCCGAGCATCTCGGCGCGAACCAGCGATACCGCAGCATTTTCCGGCGCGAGGCCGAGCTGGTGTGCCGGTTGGACCACCCGAATGTCGTCTCGGTCTACAACCGGGGCGAAGAGGGCGACACGCTCTGGATGGCGATGCAGTACGTGGACGGCACCGACGCGAGCGAACTCATGCGCAAGGAACCGAGCGGATTGGCGCCGGACCGGGCGGCCCGCATAGTCTGCGCGGCCGCGAAGGGGCTGCAGCACGCGCACGAGCAGAATCTGCTGCACCGCGATGTCAAACCCTCGAACATCCTGGTCGCCGCTGGTGACGACGGTGAACGCGTGCTCGTCGCCGACTTCGGGCTCGCCCGCGCCATCGAGGAGGCCGCCACCGTCACCGAAACCGGTTGGCGCGCATGCACTCCCGCCTTCGCGGCACCGGAAGTGCTGGCGGGGCGTCCGGTGGATCGGTGTGCGGACATCTATTCGCTCGGTGCGACGCTGTCGGCGCTGCTCACCGGTTCGAATCCGAGCGGCCCCTCGCCGCCCGGCGGGACCCGAACCGTACGGGACACTCCGGAGCCCACCCGGGTTCGGCCGGATGTCCCACCGGCACTGGACGACGTCATCGCCCAGGCGATGGCGGCGGATCCGCGGCGTCGCTACCAGAGCTGCACGGAGTTCGCGGATGCGGTGCGGTCGGCGATCGGCGATACCGAGCGGTCGCCGCGACAGCGCGGCTTATCCGGCCTGGTGCGCGGCCGGCGTGCCCGCATCGCCGTGCTCGGGGGGATCGTCGCCGTGGCCGCGGCGACCGCTGTCTGGCCGACTCCCCATCGATCCGATGGCGCCGCCCCGACGAGTGTGCCGCAGACGAGCGGCGCGCGGACGGGGCTGCTGCGGTGCTTCTGGAGTGCGCGGGTACCGATCGGCACCGGCTTCTATGTCGAATTGCCGAGTGCGGCAGCCGATCACGATGATCCGCGCTGCGCGCTGAACGAGGGTGATCGAGGCGATTCGGTCACGGTCCTGCGGCAGGCGCTGACCATGTGCCACGGCATCGAACTGGACAAGACGACGGTGTACGACCTTCCGATGAAGCGGGCCATCCGGCATCTGCAGGTCGACCACAGTGCCGACGTCGACGGCATCTACGGACCGCAGACGCGGGCGAAAGCCATACAGTGGCCGGTGTTCCGGGTCGCCGACGGGGCCTTCGACGGCCGATGCGTACCGGCGCCATGACACCGGGCATCGAGCCGCCGGGCGCGATCGATGTGCGCGTCCTCGGCCCGGTGCGGTGGTACGTCTCGGGCCGACCGCTCGCCGTAGGAGGGCCGCTGACCAGGGTGATGCTCGCGGTTCTCGTCGTCAACCGGCGCAACGCCCTCTCGCCGACGCGATTGGCGAACACCATCTGGGACGGTGATCCCCCGCCGAGCTTCCGCGCGAACCTGCACAATCGCATCGCCGAACTGCGGGCCGCGCTTCAGTCCGCCGAGGTGGCGGCGACCACGACGCTGCGCACCGACAGCTCCGGCAACTACTGCTTGGACATTCGGGACGAGGACTGCGATCTCGGCCGCTTCGAACGAGCCAGGACCGCGGCGATGGCCGCATTCGACATCGGTGACCACGAGCGCGCGGCCGAGTACTTTCTCCAGGCGATCGCGGAATGGAGCGGCGCGGCCCTGGACGGTTTGCCGACGTCCACCTTCGTCGAGGCGTTCTGTGCGCACATGGACGAGGAGCGGCAGCGCACGCTCGAGGCGCGGGTGGACCTGGAGATCGCCGCAGGCCGGGCCGCCGAGGTCATCGGAGAGTTGCGCGCGCTGACCGCACGGCACCCGCTGCGCGAAACCCTGTGGGCACAGCTGATCACGGCGCTGTACACGGTGGGGCGCCACGGCGACGCGCTCGAGGCCTGTCGTGCGCTGCGCGGGCAGTTGCGCGAACAGGGAATGGTTCCCAGCGACCGGTTGGCGCGGCTGGAGCAGCGCATTCTGCGGCATGAGCCGCTGCCGAACCCGGGGCGAATTCGCTTGGCGCGCAACGTGGATACTGATGGGTCGACGCTGCTCGAGACGCTGGGGCACATTCTGCTGTACGTCGAGGACGGCAGGCGGTTCGAGGTAACCAGAGCCGGGATGACGATCGGCCGCAGCGCGGATAACGACATTCGGCTGCAGGACGCCAAGACCAGCCGTCATCACGCCAAGGTCGTGGTGGACGGCGAGGTGGTCCGGATCGAGGATCGTGATTCGGCCAATGGCGTGTACGTCAACGACCGGCGCGTTCGGGGGCGGGCCTCGCTCGTGCCCGGCGACCGCATCCGGATCGGTTCGCTGACGCTCGAGGTGCGGCGCCCGCTGGCCTGATCCGGGCGTGAGTGTTTCCTTGGTGAATCGTTGCGCGCGGTTCCTAGTTTCGTGGTGTCGGGATCACACCCCAATTCGCTAGGAGCAATTATGAGTATCACTACGACACAACACTTTTCCGGACACCACCGCATTCGCCGCTTGATCGCGGCCGGCGTCATAGGCCTCGCCGCGCTCGGCGGAACCGTCGCCGTCGAGGCGCCGGCCAACGCCACGCACGAGCACGCCTCCTCCATGAACGAATGCCTGGTCTTCCGCCCGGATCTGTACCAGGGCGTCCGAAACCAGGCGCAGTGCGTCGCGGCACTGCAATCGTTCCTGCGCTTCCACTACGGAAACGGCGCCGTCGGCGTCGACGGCAAGTTCGGCCCGGAGACCACCGGGGCCGTGAAGAACTACCAAGGATCGGTTGGCATCCGCCAGGACGGCTACGTCGGGGCAGATACCTGGCGTCACATCGCGATCAGCTGCTCCCAGCGCGGCGACTGCAACTACAAATGGCCATACCCGTTGCCCGACTGAATCTTTCGCCTACCCCCCAGACAGCGACCGAGTGCGGCACCGTGAACCCACGGTGCCGCACTCGACCGAAGAGAGTAGATCGCCGGCTCTCGCCAGGTCATCAATCGACGCATGCGGCGTTTGTCGGATGGCGATGCCGCGTCATATCACGGAAGTCGCATGGGTACCGATCGGCCGTCCGTTGTGCTTACTCGGATTTCGGGCTTCTCGAACATCGGGATATCGCCGGTCTCCGAGCGAATCATCCGGGTACGAACCAGAGCGAACGCCAGCCCGTCGGCTCCGATGACCTCGGTCGCCTTGTCGACACTGGAGATGAGCGCAACCTCCGTGGCATCGGCGGCGGCTCGGCCGGTCACCGCGAACCATCCGAGTTCCAGCGGCTCACCGCTGGGCCCGATTCCGCAGAATCCACGCCCGGAAACGCCGGTCAGCGGCGTGTCCCCCGTACGCCGCTCCCGGACCCCTTCCGTCGGCAGGCGCGTCCCACCTGACATCCCCGGTGCAACCCAGTTGCCGTCCTCACAGGGAACGAACACCACCAACCGATGGTCCGGGCTTTCGAGCAGCACAGCCGCGATCTCGTCGCGGGCCAGCACCGCGACAGGGACCATCGCGGTATCGACGCTGTGCGCCACACCGGTCGCGACAGCAACCGCCGGATGTTGCAAAACCGCTGCGCTCAACGGTTTCTCCCTTCACTCACGAGCACGCTAGCACTGCAAGGTGACAGTTCCGCTGGTGTCCTCCGAGAAGTCGATGTTGACGTGTTGTCCGATCATGGCGACATACGTGGTGAACTGGCTGATGCTTCCACCAGACGAACATTCATAGAAGAACACCTCAGTTTTGTCGGGGTCGGTTGATTTCGAGCTGCCGAACGCCGCGGTGGAGCCATTCTTCTGCAGGACATATTCGATATTGCGTCCATCTGGACGGCTTGTGCAGTGCACCTGATAGCCGAACGCGATCGGCGCATTGGCGGCATTGCCTGCCTTGTACGGCGGAATCGCATGGACGATGCATGTGACATGGTCTGCCGCCGAAAGGGGCGGTTGCGCCTGAGCTGCAGCGACTTGCCCGCAGGGCAAGGCCATCGCCAGCAACACGATTTCCGCCACGGATCGAGCCCTCATCATGTACCCCCACTCTCGATGAAAATGGCACGCATTCGACACGAACGCCTGCCTCGTCTCCCCGGTCGTCAGGCGAATGAGCTTCCCGAATACGCCTGGACTACAACGATTGTGACAGGAAAAGGCCCAATAGATAGTGGCATTTTCCCGCGCGCAGAAGTCCGGCAGCGCTGCCAATGTGTGACCGTGCCGGTCGTGCGCGACTAGCGGCTGGGCTCGGCCCCAACGTCGGTGGGCTGCCCGGCGGGGCGGTGGGTGGTGAAGGTGGTGGTCAGGGCTTGGTGGTCTAGTTTTCCTCGGGGGGTGCGGGGGAGGGTGGGGAGGGTTAGGAGGTGGGTGGGGATGCTGGGGGTGGGGAGGGTGGTGCGGAGGTGGCGCCAGATTTCGGGGAGGGTCGGGGGGTTGTCGGCTGCTAGGACGATGGCTACGGCGGGGGTTTGGCCCATGCGGGGGTCGGGGAGGGCGATGCAGGCGGCCTCGGCTATGCCGGGGAGGGCGGTGAGGGCGGCCTCGATGGCGGCGGGCTCGACATTGAGGCCGGCTCGGATCAGGGTCTCGCTGGCGCGGCCGAACAGGTGGAGGCGGTCGCCGTGCAGAGTTCCCTTGTCCCCCACTGACATCCAGCCGTCGACGGGTCCGCCGGTCACGCCGTGCTCGGTGAGGTAGCCGTCGAACAGCATGTCGCTGCGCACGAACACCAGCCCGTCACGGATGTCCACCTCGACACCGTCGAACAGCCGACCGGCCGAATGCTCGTCGGCGTCGCCGAGCCCGCGATCGAAGGACACGAAACTCAATTCGGACGCGCCGTAGAAGTGCACGAGGGACGCGTTGGGCAGCACCTCCTGCAGCGCTTCCCTTCCCGGCCGCGGCCACCGAGCCGCCGACGACAGCACCTCGCGAACGGTGGGGATCGGTGCGGTCCCGGACCGCACCACGTCCCAGGCGATCGTCGGCACCGAATACAGATGCGTCGCACCGTCGTTCAGCGACTCCATCACCGGCCGCAGATCCACCGTCGCACCCCGGGTGAGGGCGTGCAGCGCACCGTAGAGGAAGTGCGTGTGGTCGAGAACGCCGGGCGCCGAGACGAGATCGCCATTGCCGATATCGAACGTGGCGTCGGAGCGGTCGAGCGTGGTCGCCCACGAAAGCTGGTTGCGCACAAACAACTTCGGCTCGCCGGTGGTACCGGAGGTGATGCCGACCAGCAGCTCCGAGCCGGGCTCCGCACCCCGAACCGAACCCGCCGCCGCCAGCACGGATTCCGTGCCGATCACCCCGTCGAACCCGAGCTTGCGCACCCGGCGATGCTGACGCGCCGACGCGACGACGGCACCGGGTTTCGCGAGCTCCAGCACCCTGCTCAGCTGATCCGGCAGCAGATGCCGGTGCAGCAGAACCACGCTGACGCCCGCGTACGCCGCGCCCGTCACGACGACCAACGACTCCACATCCGAAGTAGGCAGCACCGCAACACGATTCATGCCCGCCAGCCCCGCCGCCGTGCGGGCGACCCGCGACCAGAACTCGCGATAGCCGACCCGCTCACGACCGGAGATGATTGCGGTGGACTCCGGATACTCGACGGCACGCGCGCGAATACGCTCGGCCAGCAGCTCACTCATCGTCCACTCCTCTCGCGGCGAGCGCGTCGCCCATCGCGTCCGCCGTGCGCAACGCCCGCACCAGCACCGGCGTCGCCAGCGCCGTCATCGACCACTGCAACCCGCGGGCCCGCCGCGCCTCGGCGACCTCGTGCACGATCCCGGCCAGCAGCGGAACACACCGAATGGCCAGCGCCAGCAGCAATCCCACGCGATCGGGATCGACGCCGAACCGGCGCAGCGGCCCGAGCGAGCGCGTCACGGTGTCGAGCAGATCCGTCACCCGCGTGGTGAGCGTGACCAAGGCCGCGAGCGCCACCGAGAGCAACAGCACCCCGCACACCACGACCGCCCGCGCGGGCGAGGTGATCAACACCTGGAACACCGCGATGATCACCAGCATCCAGACGATCGGACGCAGTTGCGCCACAGCGACTCTCCACGGAATGCGCGCCACCGCGAACAGCCCCGCCGCCGCCACGCCGGCGATCCCGACCTCGAGCGGGCTGCGCACGAACACCGTCGCCGCCACGATCGACACGATCAGCAGCACCAGCTTCGCCCCGGCAGGCAGTCGATGCAGCAGCGAGTCCCCCGGCCGGTACAGCCCGATCATTCGACCAGTTCCCGATAGGCGGGAACGGCGGCGGCCGGGGTGCCGTCGAACGCGACGAGCCCCTCGTCGATCACGATCACCCGCTCGAACCCGTCCAGCAGCGCGAGCTGATGCGTCACCACGATCACCTGCTGATCCATCGCGTTCAGCGCGTCGGCCACCACGCGCGCGTTGCGCAGGTCCAGCAGCGTGGTCGGCTCGTCGGCGACGACCACCTCGGGCCTGCGGATGAGCACCGCGCCGATGGCGAGCAGCTGCTTCTGCCCGCCGGAGAGCAGGTGCGAGGGGTGGTCGCCGTGCTCGTGCAGCCGGAACCGGGCCAGCATCTCCTCGACCCGCGCCGCGACCTCCTGCTTGCTGAGCCCGGTGCGGCGCAGCGAGAACGCGAGATCCTCGGCGACCGTGGGCATCACGATCTGCGTGTCCGGGTCGGTGAAGACGAAGCCGACCTTGCGCCGCACCTGCGCGCCCTTGCGCGCGGTGTCGACACCGTCCACCGTCACGGTGCCGGAGGTCGGCGTCAGCAGTCCGTTGATCATGCGCGCCAGGGTCGACTTGCCCGAGCCATTGGCCCCGATGATGCCGACCCGCCGCTCGGTGATCCGAAGATCGATGCCGCGCAACACTTTTCGCTCACCGAAACGGTGCGTGACCGAGGAGAAGACGATCTCGCTCACGACCGCGCCTCGCCGGCATTCATCGCACACGCTCCACCAGCATCGCGATCCCCTGCCCGCCGCCGATGGCGCAGGCCGCGAGTCCGAGCGCGGGCCCGCCCGCGCTCAACATCTGACTCGCCAGCCGCACCAGCAGGATCGCTCCCGACGCTCCCCAGGGATGCCCCATCGCGATGGCCCCGCCTTGCGGGCAGATCTTGGCTTCGTCCACCCCGAGCTCGTCCGCGACGGCGAGCACGACGGAGGCGAAAGCCTCGGTGATCTCGACGATTCCCACATCCCCGAGATCAACCCCGGTGCGCCGCAGCAGCTTCCGAATCGCCGGCACCGGACCCAGGCCCGGGTACGCCGGATCCGACCCGGCCACCGCCGAGCCGAGTATCCGCAGCGCGGGCAGTCCACCGGCCAGCGACTCGGTGGTCACCGCGAGAACCGCCGCCCCGTCGGAGATGCCGCACGAGTTCCCCGCGGTCGCCGTCCCCTCGGCACCGAAACTCGGCCGCAGCCGCGCGAGTCGCGCCTCGGTCATGCCCGGCCGAATGCGTTCGTCGCGGCGCACCTGCCCAATCGGCACGATCTCCGCGCCGAAATCGGTTGCCGCGGCGAGGGTGTGGGAACGCGCCGCGTAGGCGTCCTGCCGTTCCCGGCTGATCCCGCGGACGCGCGCGAGATCGTCGGCCGCCACCCCCATGTCCGGATCCGGAAAGCCTTGCGGCGCAAAGGGAGCGCGGGTGTACCGCACTGGCTCGGCGCCCGCGACCGGCGGCCAGAACCGCCACGGCGCGGTACTCGCCGACTCCACACCGCCTGCCAGGATCAGCGAGTCGACGCCGCCGCGCACCCGCGCCGCCGCCTGCATCACCGCGTCGAGGCCGGAACCGCACTGCCGATCCACGGTGACACCGGGCACCTGCACGCCGAACCCGGCCCGCAGCGCCGCGATCCGCGCCGGATTTCCGCCCGGTCCCAGGCAGTTGCCGAGCACGACATCGTCCACCTCGGCGTCGACACCCGCGCCCCGCAGCGTCGACCCCACCGCACGCAGCACAGGGGCGGCCAGGTCGGTGGTCGTCAGCTCCGCGAAACCGTGCCCGGCATTGCCGATCGGCGTTCGACGCGGCGCTATCAGCACGGGGTCCGAGTTCATGCGAGCAAGTCTTTCAGCTGACCCCTGGCGACCTTCCCGCTGGCGGTGCGCGGCAGCCTCGGCAGCGGCACCCAGCGGCGCGGCATGGCCTCCTTCATCAGCAGCCCACGCGCCTGCGCGCGCACCGCGTCGAGTTCGACGCCGTCGAGTTGCACTGCGGCCGTGACGATCTCGCCGAACACCGCGTGCGGCGCGCCGACCACCGCCACCGCGGCGACGCCGTCGAGCCGCCCGAGTACGCGCTCGACGTCCTCGGCGACGACCGTCGTGCCGCCGACATTGATGGCGGATTCGCCCCGCCCCCGCACGACGAGTTCCCGGTCCGCGCCGAGCTCGGCGAGGTCGCCGACGCCGAACCACTCCGGGCCGCCGAGCACCGCGTACGGCGTCCGCACATAGAGCAATCCGTCGCGAATCTCGGCGTCGACCGCGTCGAGCAGGCGCAGCGGCTCGGGCACCCGGCGCGCGGCGACGAGCGAGACCTCCGCCGACCCGTAGTACTCCACGATCTCGACGCCGGCGGCCGCCGCCCGCGCGCCGTCGTCGAGCGCGATGCCCGCGACGATCGCCGTCCGCAGCCTCGGCGCCCGGTTCACCACGTCCCGCAGCACGGCAGGGACCGCGTGCACGACGGTGGCCGAGGACGCGTCGTCGGTGACACAGGCCCCCTGCCACAGCGCGTGCAGCGCGCCGAACAGATGCATGGTCGCGTGCAGCGGCCCGGTGATGAGCACCCGATCCACGGCCTCGACGCCGGTGATCGCCGTGAACGCCGGAAAGCTGTCGAACCAGGACGCGGCGGTGCGGGCGAGCGGTCGCGGACGGCCGGTCGAGCCGGAGGTCGTCACCAGCAGGAACGCCGAGGGCGGAAGGTCGCCGCGCGCGGGCCGCGCATCGGGATTCTCGACGCGCACGGGAATGCCCCGCCGGAACGCGGCGCAGACACAGATCAGCGCGTCCGACACGGACAGCGTCGACGCGTCGTAGACAGGCGCGTCGTCCCGGGCGATCCACTCCTCGATCGCCCGGTCGAGCTGGCCGAAAGTGTAAGCGCGACCGCCGAATTCGATGGCGGGCCGATCGGGGGCGCCACCGAGTTCCGGACTACGCACGGATCAGGCCGGGGTACGCGCGGTGCACACCCTTGGCGACCACCGTCGCGACGACGACCTTCGCCAGATCGCCGGGGATGAACGCGAAGTTGGTGCTGACCGCGTGCCGGAAATCCAGATCGGTGCGCAGCAGCAGCCCGAGGGTGCCGAAGAGGTAGATGACGAGGATCCCGCCGAGCGCGTTGATCAGCAGGCCCAGCACCACCGGGTACTTCGGCACGATCCGCGCGGTAAGCAGCCCGATGACCAGCGCCGCGGGCACCCAGCCCACGAGGTAGCCCGCGCTCGGCCCCGCCATGGCGGTGAGTCCCGTCCGGCCGCCCGACAGCAGCGGCAGGCCGATCATCGTCAGCGCGAGGAACACGAGCACGGCGGCCGTGCCTTTACGCGCGCCGAGTACCGCGCCGGCCAGGATGACGCCGAGGGTCTGCACCGTGATCGGCACGCCGCTGAACCCGACCGTGATGGCGCCGGGCAGCCCCATCGCCGCGATCAGCGCGGCGAACACCGCCACCTGCGCGATGTCGCGCGCCGAAAAGGCCACCCTCGACCGCCGAGAGTTCTCGATACCGTCCACGACGACTTCCTCCACTGCACTTGAACGACGTTCAAGGTAGCAGGTGAGGCGGACGCGCTCGCCCGCGGCGGGCGGTCAGTCGTGCGAGTGCGCCCTGGCCTGAATCCGGGCCTGCACCTCGGGCCTGCGCAGCGGCGGGATGGACTTCGGCGGCACCTTGCGATCCGGCAGTTGGGCGAGCAGCCTGGCCGTCACGGCCGCGATATCCGCGACCGCGGCGTCGACCGCGGGCTTCGTCGCGGCGGAGATGCTGGACAGCCCGCCGACCTTACGCACGTACTGCAGCGCGGCGGCCTGGATCTCCTCCGGCGTCGCGGCGGGTTCCAGCCCCCGCAGGGCGGTGATGTTTCGACACATACCACGAGGCTAATCTGTCGCACGAGTCCGCGCCCGGGTCCGCTGCCGACGCCATCGGCGCACCGCCCGCACGATAGCTACTCCGCGGCGATCTGTCCGGACTTTCCCGCACCCGCTCGAGGTGTTATCGACCGTTGGCCCAATCGAAAACGTGTCGTAACCATCCGAATAATTACGGCTAATATTCGAACTTTCGCTGCGCCAACAGGTTCCGCGACTTAGGATCGAGAGCGCCTGAAATGCTCTGTCATATCGCAAAATTCGCTCCCGTGATCTGCCTCCACAGGCATCGCCGTGCCTGTCGAGCCGCCGTGCACAACCATCGAATCTGAACGATCACCTATTCGGACATTCCGTCGCCGGGCCCGTCCGAGGTGACCATTTCGAGGTGAGGATCCAATATGACAATCGAAATGCCTCTCTCCACCGAAACCAACGGCAACGGTAATGGCAACGGCCGCAAGAGTCTCAGCACCGGCGCCGCCGCCAAACTGGCGCACACCACCAAATCCGAACCCCAGATGCAGGGCATCAGCTCGCGCTGGCTCACCCGCATGCTGCCGTGGACGCAGGTCAACGGCGGTGTCTACCGGGTGAACCGCCGCCTGACGCACACCCTGGGCAACGGCGTCATCGAGTACATCATCGACGGCGCGCAGGCCCGCGTGATCCCGATGGAACTGCGCGAGCTGCCCGCCCTGCGAACCGTCGAAGACGAGGACGTACTGCGGACCCTCGCCGACAGATTCGAGCAGCGCGATGTCGAGCCCGGCACCGTCGTCGCCGAATTCGGCAACCCGATGGATCAGATCATGCTGATCGTGCACGGAAAACTGGTGAAGATCGGCTCCGGCGAATACGGCGAGCAGACGAAGCTCGGCTTGCTCGCCGGCGGCACCTCCTTCGGCGAGGAATGCATCACCGACGACTCGGCCATTTGGCCGGTCACCGTCAAAGCGGTCACCAAGACGACCATGCTCGTCATGCCGAGGCAGGCCCTGGAAGAAGTGCTCGACAACACACCGGGTCTGCGCGAGCAAATCTCCGAGGCGGCGGCCTCCGCGACGCGACCACAGAACAAACACGGCGAGGCAGCTATCCAGATCCACTCGGGCCACGCGGGCGAGCCCGAATTGGACGGCACCTTCGTCGATTACGACGCCCGACCCCGCGAGTACGAACTCAGCCTGGCGCAGAGCGTGCTGCGCGTGCACACCCGCGTCGCCGATCTGTTCAACGATCCGATGAACCAAACCCAGCAGCAGTTGCGATTGACCATCGAGGCGCTCTACGAACGCCGCGAACACGACCTGGTCAACAACCCCGACTTCGGTCTGCTGCGCAACTGCGATCTCAAGCAACGCATCTACACCGAATCCGGCGCGCCCACCCCGGACGACATGGACGAGCTGCTCAGCATGCGGCGCAGCACCAAACTCTTTCTCGCCCACCCGAAGGCGATCGCCGCGTTCGGCCGCGAATGCAGCAAACGCGGCCTCTACCCGGATCCGGTCGACGTCGACGGCCACCGGGTGCCCGCCTGGCGCGGAATACCGATCTTCCCCTGCGGCAAGATCCCCGTCAGCGACACCCAGACCACGTCGATTCTCGCGATGCGCACCGGCGAGAAGGATCAGGGCGTCATCGGGTTGCACCAGACCGGACTGCCCGACGAGTACGAGCCGAGCCTCAACGTCCGGTTCAAGGGCATCGACGACCAGTCAATCATCTCCTACCTCGTCAGCTGCTACTACTCGGCGGCGATCCTCGTCCCGGACGCGCTCGGCATCCTCGACAACGTTCTCGTCGCCCGCCAGACCGACTGACCCCGGACGATCAGCGACCTCGATGTCCTTCGACGCCGCGGCGGCCACGAAAGACGCAGCGGCCGCGGCGTTCCCAGGTCGTCGGCGACCGGAGGCCGGCGCGACGACCCTGTAAGGGAAGGTGTACGTGCTGATGGTCGAGAGCACCTCGGCGGCGACGAGCCGCCGGGCGGGCGAGATCCTGACCAGTGCCCGCAAGCTATGCGATCCTGTTCTGCGCGAAGCGGTTTCGTCACTACCCGAGCCGCTGCGCCTGATGGGCGGCTACCACTTCGGCTGGTGGGATGCCGAGGGCGCCGCCACCCCTCGGCAGGCGGGCAAGGCGTTGCGGCCCGCGTTGACCGTCTGCTCGGCCGTGGCGTGCGGCGCGACGGCGCGGGCCGCGCTCGCCGCCGCGGCCGCCGTGGAGCTCGTGCACAACTTCACGCTGCTGCACGACGACGTCATGGACGGGGATCAGGTCCGGCGCGGCAGGCCCGCGGTCTGGACGGTGTGGGGCATTCCCGACGCCCTGCTGCTCGGTGACGCGCTGCACGCCTTGGCGATCCGGGTCCTGGTGACCGGTCTGCCGGGGCGCACGGCGACGGCGGCGATCGCCAGACTCGAGTCGGCGGTCATCGAGATGTGCCACGGCCAGCACCAGGACTGCCGGTTCCGCACCGTCGGCCCCGTCGACGTC
>NZ_BAGH01000095.1 GCF_000308715.1 Nocardia tenerifensis NBRC 101015 | reverse complement strand
CCGAACCACAGCACCAGATTGGTCGGGTCACCGTGTCTGCGCAGTCGCTGGATCGCGTAGAGGAGGGCGAGCACCGAGCCGAGCACGATGGTCGCCTCGAGTACCGGCAGCGTCCAGTTCTCCAGCGCGGCCGGATTGCGGAACTCGACGAGCCCGCCGGTGTCCGCGCAGGAGAAGCCCAGTCGCGCAGCGAGATCGGCGAAGGTGGGGGTGCACAGATCGCTCACTGGTTCACCGCCGTCGGCACGGCCTGGCTCTGGTCCGCGGTGTACCAGCGGGTGCAGTCGTAGCCCGCGTCGTAGCGCTCGAACCACCTGTGCGCCAGTTCGGGCAGCTTCTCGTGCGTCGGGTCATGGTGGGGCAGTTGGCTGCGCACGACGCCGGCGAGGGCGGTGAGCTGTTCGCGGCGCGAGAGCCCGTCGAACGCGCGCGGCATCGGGCCCTTGGTCAGATACGGCGCGAAGGACTGCAGCACTTTCTGTTTGGCGCGATGGGAGGCGAACATCGACAGCGAGTCGACCCGCCGGTCGGCGAGCGGGACGTGCTGGTTGAAGCCCGCGCACGCGATCCGGATCACCTTCATCACGTGCGCGAAGATCGACGGCGCCATACGCATCCGGTAAAGCTCGTTGCCCACAACGGAATTGAAGATGATCAGGGCCGAACTGCGGTGCTCGACCTCCTCGACGAAGTGCCAGAGAAACAGGGAGGCGACCCGGTCGTCGCCGGGCCGGAACAGCGTCGCCTCGTTGTCGAGCATCAGTTTGAACACCGGCGTGAAGGTGGCTTCCAGGTCGGCGGTGTAGGCGAGGCGGTACTCGCGCGAGGTGGCCTCGGTGAGCAGATCGAACTCGCCGATGACGGCGTCGAGCGTGTTCTGCAGTCCCGGATACTGTTTGATGAGCGCCTTCACGTGCTGGCGATGCGCGGTCGAGTGATGCCCCTCCTGGCGCATGAACGCGACGGCCTCCTGCGCGACCTCCGGATCGGTCAGCACGGGCTTGAGCTGCATGATCAGCTTCACGATCATCTTCTCGAAGCCGACCGCCAGAAACGACACCGCGTTGGACATGCTCGACCACGCGGGGTTCTGCGGGTTCCACACGAACGGGACGTCGGCGTCCTCGAATCCGAAATCCATTTTCCTGGGCTGCAATTCGGTCACAGTGCGCTACCTCGCGTGATGAGTGGAGTCGTGTGCCCGCCGGGGGCACACATGCAACCATACACACAAGCGGCCGAATGTATGATTACTTTCCACTCACCTCGATCCGGACGACGCAGTGGTAACGTCCGGCCGGTGGCGCGTAGACGCGGGTGGGGCGGGAGTCCGCCGACGGACGACGAGGACGCGCGCCGTCGTATCGTCGCCACCGCGGTCGAGCTGATCGGCCAGACCGGCACGGCGATCGGCATCGCCGACGTCGCGGACGCGCTGGGCGTCATCCGCCAGACCGTGTACCGCTACTTCCCCAGCGCCGAGGCGCTGATGTCGGCGGCCGCGATCGCGTCGGTCGACGGCTTCCTGCAGCGGTTGACCGCGCACGTGGCGGGTCTCGAGGATCCGGTGGACGCGATGACCGAGGGCGTGGTCTACACCCTCGCCGAGGTCCCCCGCACCCCACACCTCGGCATCCTGCTGTCGAGCTCGTACTCCAACATCGACCCCGACAGCCTCACCTCGGCACAGGCCCAGGCGTTCGGCATGACGATGATCCGCCGCTTCGACGTGGACTGGGAACGCCACGGCTACGACGACGCGGCCCTGCGCGAACTGGTCGAGTACGTGCTGCGAACGATGCACTCGTTCTTCGTTTCACCGGGCAATCCGCCGCGCACCGAGGACGAACTTCGCGCCTATCTGCGTCGGTGGATGGGTGCGGCCATCGCCGCCCAACGCGAGTTCTCGGCCGACGAGGAGCGTCGACGGTGAGGATACCGCGATAGCTGTTGATCACTTATTGTGCTGCGGCACAATCATTTTCGCCGCCACGCTAGAGAACGCCTCATCAGTGAGCCCGCGTCGAGGAAGCCGGATGGATGCAGGTTCGCGCTCGAGGCCGTACATGACGCGCGCGCTCGTACGATGAGCGTTGTGGTAGATAGACGCGGAATCCTGTACGCGGTGCAGGCATTTCGACAGCGGCTCCGGGACGAGAATCCGCATGCCGTGGACACCGTGGTCGCCCTGACACTGCTCGTGGCCATGTTCATGGTCGGCACCGCGTACCACCCCGGGGAGTGGCGGCGGTTCGATCTGGCAGCGTACCTGCTGACCGCTTCGACGTGTCTACCCCTTGCGGCGCGCAGGGCAGCTCCGATGCTCACCCACGTGGCCGTGTCGGTGGCGTACGTCGCCTATCTGGAACTGGGGTTTTATCCGAGCCTGAACTTCTATGGCCCGATGATCGCCTTCTACACGGTCGCCACGACGAAGGCGTCGCGCACGACGACCATAGCCGCGCTGATCCTCGGCGGTGTGCTGTTCTACAGCGCGCTGGTCGTGCCGGAGTTGCCGATCGCGGTGGCGGTGGCACAATCCACCGCTCCACCGCTGGTGCTGTGGGGAGTGGCGGGCGTATCGCGCCGCCTGAGCCTGCGCAATCGGCAGTTGGCCGAGGCGACCGTGCAACTACGGCGAGAACAGGAGCGTCGTGTCGAGCACGCCGTGGGGCAGGAACGGTTGCAGATCGCCCGCGAACTGCATGACGTTGTCGCACATCATATCTCAGTGATATCCATGCAGGCTGGGCTGGCGCGGTACGTATTCGACAGCGATCCGCCCACGGCCCGTGCCGCGGTCGACACCATCGGCGAGATCAGCCGGGAGACGTTGGAGGAACTGAGGCGAGTGCTCAATCTCCTACGCACGTCCGACACTCCGCTCGACAGCGAGACAGCCCTCATCGACGCCGAGCCCGTGCCGGTCTCCCGCCGACTGGAGGAATTGGTCGAGCGCGTTCGCGGCGTCGGACTCGACGTCAGTCTGCGGATCAGCGGAGCAGTCGCGGAACTGCCTTCCGGGCTGCAACTCACGGTGTACCGCGTCGTTCAGGAAGCACTGACCAATGTGATCAAACATGTCGGCCCGTGCGAAGCCGACGTGAGCGTGCACCGCGACTTCCGTCAGCTGTCGGTCACGATCACCAACGAGCGGAAACCCGGCACCGCGCCTACCGCCACCGTCGAGCCTGCCGACGGTGGCAACGGTCTACTCGGGATGCACGAACGCGCCCGGCTTTACGGCGGGACGCTCGTCGCCGGTCCCCGGCCGGATGGCGGCTACACGGTAGTATTGACCGTGCCTTGGCCGTAATACGCGTCGCCGGCACCCCGGTAGTCGCAGTGATGAGTAATGGGTACTCGGGGGGACGCCGCTGATGATCAACGTACTCGTGGTCGATGACCAGCCACTTATTCGTGCGGGCCTGACGGCATTGGTGAACGCCGATCCAGGACTGACCGTGGTCGGCGAAGCCGTCGACGGCAATCAAGCCGTCAGCCTGGCGGTCACCGAAAAACCCGACGTGATCGTGATGGACATACACATGCCTCGCGTCAGTGGAATCACGGCGGCTCGACGCATTTTCAGCCAGGTGGATCCCGCGCCTCGCATCTTGATGCTCACCACGTTCGACCTCGACGAATATGTCTACGAGGCATTGCACGCCGGTGCGTCGGGTTTCGTATTGAAGGAGACAGACCCGGATCGGTTGCTCGGCGCAATCCACACCGTCGCCAAGGGCGACACGCTGTTCGCCCCTACTGTCACTCGCCGACTCATCGAAAATTACATACAGCACAACGAAAGAGCCGGCGCACCGAGCCGGCGAGCCGAACTCGACTCGCTGACCACGCGAGAACTCGAAGTCTTGCGCCTGGTAGGCACCGGCGCAGGCAACAACGACATCGCGCACTACCTCAACATAAGTGAAGGCACAGTAAAGACCCACCTCAACCGGGTGATGACGAAACTCGACCTCACCAGTCGCGCCCAAGCCGTTGTCATCGCCTACGAAACCGGGCTGGTAACGCCCGGAACCGTTCCCGCGAAGATGTGACGCCTCGCGGCGGAGCCGTCACGAGGCACGTTCGACGGTATGGTGAATCAGCCTGCGCAATGCGCGATTCGCGGGTAGGTTCGGCAATCCGTCCAACTCGTCGAGGGCGCGGTCGACGTAGTGCCGCAAGTCATCCTTGGCCGACTTCATGCCGGGTGATCGCACCAGTAGAGCAATAGCCTCGGCCAGATCCGCGTCCGTGTCCAACGGGTGGGCCAGCAACTCGCGCAGACGATCCGCATCCGGGCCGGACTCGCGCAACGCGTACAGCACCGGCAGAGTGTGCACTCCTTCACGCAGATCCGTACCCGGCCGCTTGCCGAATTGTTCTGCCGTCGAAGCGATGTCGAGGATGTCGTCGGCGATCTGGAAGGCGATGCCGACCGCGTCACCGAGGCGGCCCATCCGTTCGATCTGACCGGCCTCCGCACCGGAGAACATCGCGCCGAATCGTCCCGCGGTGGCGATCAGCACGGCGGTCTTTTCGTGAATGACCCGGTGGTAGTGCGTGATCGCATCCGTGCCAGGGGCCGCTCCTGCGGTTTCCCGCGTCTGTCCGGTCACCAACTCCGCGAAGGTATGGGCGATGATCTCCAATGCCTCGACACCGAGTAGCGCGCCCAGCCGGGAGGCCTGTGCGAACAGGTAGTCGCCGGCCAGGATCGCGATTTTGTTGTCCCACAACGAGTTCGCGCTCGGCACACCGCGGCGGAGTTGGGCTTCGTCCATCACGTCGTCGTGGTAGAGCGACGCCAGATGGATCAATTCGAGTGCCGCCGCGCTGATCGCGATATTCGGATCGGCCGGGTGGGGTCCGAGCTGTCCGGCCAGCACGGTGAATATCGGCCGGAATCGCTTTCCGCCCGCCCGCGCCAGATGCGTGGCCGATTCTGTCAGCAGTGCGTGTGCACTGCACAGCTGCTCGCTGATCAAACCCTCGACCCGCGCTAGCGCCCCGCTCACCGCCTCGGCCGTTGTCGTGTCGTCCGACAACAGTGCGGCGGCGAAGCCTCCGCTGCTTTCGCTCCCCGTCGTTTTCATCTGTCAATGCCTTTCCGCAAGAGCAGGTCGATCGCCCATCGCCTCGGCGATACGCATGGCTTCCTCGATCAGCGTCGGCACGATCTGAGCTTCGGGCACCGTCTTGACGACCTCGCCCTTGACGAAGATCTGGCCTTTGCCGTTGCCCGACGCCACGCCCAGATCGGCCTCCCTGGCCTCACCCGGACCGTTCACCACACAACCCATCACCGCCACCCGCAGCGGCACCGCCATGCCCTCGAGGCCCGCGGTCACCTCATTCGCCAGCGTGTACACATCGACCTGCGCCCGCCCGCAGGACGGGCACGATACGATCTCCAGCTTGCGCGGCCGCAGATTCAGTGATTCCAGAATCTGCCCGCCGACCTTGATTTCCTCCACCGGCGGCGCAGACAACGACACCCGAATCGTGTCGCCGATGCCTTCGGACAACAGCGCACCGAAAGCCACCGCCGACTTGACCGTGCCCTGAAACGCGGGGCCGGCCTCGGTCACCCCCAAATGCAACGGATAGTCGCAGCGCGCCGCCAACTGGCGATAAGCCTCGACCATCACCACCGGATCGTGATGCTTGACCGAAATCTTGATAGCCCCGAATCCGTGCTCCTCGAACAGGCTCGCCTCCCACAGCGCCGACTCGACCAGGGCCTCGGGGGTCGCCTTCCCGTATTTCGCCAGTACTCGCTTGTCCAGCGACCCCGCGTTCACTCCGATGCGGATCGGAATTCCCGCCGCGCCGGCGGCTTTCGCGACTTCGCCCACCCGGCCGTCGAATTCCTTGATGTTGCCAGGGTTTACCCGAACCGCCGCACACCCCGCATCGATCGCGGCGAAGATGTAGCGCGGCTGGAAATGGATGTCCGCGATGACCGGTATCTGCGACTTGCTCGCGATCGTCGCCAACGCGTCCGCGTCTTCCTGACGTGGGCACGCGACGCGCACGATGTCACAACCCGATGCGGTCAATTCCGCGATCTGCTGCAGGGTCTCGTTCACATTGTGGGTCTTCGTGGTGGTCATCGACTGAACCGCGATCGGGTATCGGCTCCCTACACCGACATTGCCCACCATCAACTGCCGAGTCGGCCGCCGGGGCGCGAGCACCCTCGCGGGCGCGGGCGGCATACCGAGCGGAGCGATCTCACCCATGACAAAGCCTTTCTCGATCCATCGACCGCGCGAGAACGGCGACGGTCACAGTTCGCGCAGTTCGCGCGGGGCAGCGAAGACCAAGGTCTCCGAAGCTGTGGTGACGGTGTGGACGTCGTCGAACCCGTACTCCCCCAACAGAATCAGGACATCGCGCACAAGTACCTCCGGCACGGAGGCCCCTGAAGTCAGCCCGACCGTCCATACGCCGTCGAGCCAGGTTGGATCCATTGCCCGAGCGGTGTCGATCAGTCTGGCGGCACCTGCACCGGCGTCGCGCGCCACCTCGACGAGCCGCACCGAGTTCGACGAGTTCGGCGAACCGACCACGAGTACCAGATCACAGTGCGGCGCAAGGGCTTTGACGGCCACCTGACGGTTCTGGGTGGCGTAGCAGATGTCGTCGCTCGGCGGGTCCGCCAGGTCAGGGAAGCGCCGGCGTAGTCGCCGCACGGTCTCGAGTGTCTCGTCGACGCTCAGCGTGGTCTGCGACAGCCAGACGACCTTGCGTTCATCGCGCACGTGCAGCCTGTCGACGGAGTCCGGTCCGTCCACCAGCTGGACGTGGCGGGGAGCCTCCCCGGCCGTGCCCTCGACCTCCTCGTGACCTGTGTGGCCGACCAGCAGAATGTCGTAGTCGTCGCGGGCGAAACGCTTAGCCTCGTTGTGCACCTTGGTCACCAGCGGGCAGGTCGCGTCGATGGTCCGCAGGCCGCGCGCCGCCGCGGCGGCCCGCACATCCGGCGACACCCCGTGCGCGGAGAAGATCACCAAGGCCCCCTCCGGTAGGTCGTCCACCTCCTCGACGAACACCACCCCACTGGCACGCAACCTCTCGACGACACTGCGGTTGTGCACAATCTCTTTGCGCACATACACCGGCGGACCGTGTCGCTCGAGTGCCCGCTCCACGGCGGCGACCGCTCTGTCTACTCCGGCGCAGAAGCCGCGAGGGTCCGCGAGCAGCACCCGTTTGCGGAAATCCGATGACATAGCATTCCTTTCATCGTCACGAAGAGCACGCGGTGCTACGGCTCGTCCAGCGTCGCCAGCCATTCGGCGATGCGGCGTGTGCTCGTTTCGGGGTCGAGGCCGACGTCACGGAGAATTTCAGTGCGCGACCCGTGTGCGAGAAACCGGTCCGGCACGCCGATACTGCGCACCGGGACACCGATCCCGGCGGCGGCGAACCGGGCCGCCACCGCCGAACCGACGCCGCCGTGCAGTACGCCGTCCTCGATCGTGACCACCAGCCGGAAATCCCCCGCCAGTTTCAGCAGGATCTCCGGCACGGGCAACACCCAGCGCGGGTCGACGACCATCACCCGCACGCCCTGTCTCCGCAATGCCGTCGCGCCGGCAAGGGCGGTGGCCGCGGCGGAACCGACGGCGACGATCAGCACGCCCCCGTCTGCCCCGTCCTGCGGCGGGCGCAGCACGTCGACGCCATCGAGTTGCTCTATCGCCGAAATATCCTGTCCAACATCACCTTTTGGGAACCGCACCGCCGTTGGCCCACTGTCTATCGACAGCGCCTCGGCCAGCTCCGCGCGCAGCGAGGCGGCGTCACGCGGCGCGGCGATCCGCATACCCGGGATCATGCCGAGCAAGGCCAGATCCCACACTCCGTGATGGCTCGCCCCGTCCGGTCCCGTGACTCCCGCACGGTCGAGCACCAGGGTCACCGGTAGGTGGAGCAGGGCCACATCCATCAGCAGTTGGTCGAAGG
>NZ_BAGH01000096.1 GCF_000308715.1 Nocardia tenerifensis NBRC 101015 | reverse complement strand
GGATGCCCGCGTCCTCGGCCGCCGCCGCGAGGGCCGCGCTCATCGCGTTCGGGTCCGCGTACCGCACGCCGCCCCGCGCGTGGTGGAGGTAGTGGAACTCGCCGACGCTGGTGTACCCCGCCAGCACCATCTCGGCGTACACCCCGCGAGCGAGCCGGTAGTAGGAGTCGGGGTCCAGCCGTTCGGCCACGGCGTACATGCGTTCGCGCCAGGTCCAGAACGTGCCGCGATCGTGCTGGGTGCGCCCGCGCAAGGCACGGTGGAAGGCGTGCGAGTGCGCGTTGGCGAAGCCGGGAATCGTCAAGCCCGGCAACACGGTTCCGCTCCGCTCGGTGTCGCGGGTGACCGCGCGGATAGCGGCGCCGTCCACCTCGATCGTCACCGCCGCCGCCACCCCGTCGGGCAGCCAGGCGTGCTCGGCCCAGTACGTGCTCATCCGGCCAGTTCCTCGAGCACCCGCGCGAGACCCGCCGCGCCGCTGTCGATATCGGCGGGTTCGGCGAATTCGTCGGGGGCGTGGCTGATTCCGGTCGGGTTGCGCACGTACAGCATGCCCGAGGGGACGTGCGCGGCGAGGATGCCCGCGTCGTGGCCCGCGCCGGTGGGCAGGGCGGGCACGCCGCCGAGCACCTTGTCCATCCGGCCGCGCAGGGTCTCGTCGAAGACCACGTCGTCGGAGTAGGACTCCTCGGTGACGGTGAGCGCGCACCCCTCGGCCTCGGCGGCCGCCAGCGCGGCCGCGGTGATGTCCTCGACCAGCGCGGCGGTGCGGCCGGTACCGGCGACCCGGGCGTCGAGCCACAGGTCGACGCTCGACGCGATGACGTTCGTGCCGCCGGGCGTGGGCACCAGTCTGCCGACCGTGGCGCGCGCGTCCGGCATCGCGGCGGCCGAGCGCCGCGCCGCCGCGATCATCGCCGCGGCGGGCAGCATCGGATCGTGCCGATCGGTGAGCCGGGTCGCGCCCGCGTGATTTCCCTGGCCGGAGAACGAGAATCGGTACCGGCCGTGCGCGATGATGCTGCTGCCGGTGGCGATGGGACTGTCGGTCTCGATCAGCCCGCGCCCCTGCTCGACGTGCAGCTCCACGAAACAGCCTATGCGCGCGAGGGATTCGGGGTCGGCGCCGAAGCGTTTCGGATCGTGCCCGGCCTTGACCGCCGCCTCGGCCAGCGTGACGCCGTCGGCGTCGCGCAGCGCACGGGCCCGATCGGGGTCGATCGCGCCGGTGAGCAAGCGCGAACCGAGGCACGGCACCCCGAAACGGCCACCCTCCTCCTCGGCGAACACGAGCACCGCGAGCGGCCTGGCGGGCTCGAAACCCTTGCCCTGCAAGATCTCCACCGCCGCGAGCGCGCTGGCCACGCCCAGCGGTCCGTCGTACGCGCCGCCGCCGGGCACCGAATCCAGGTGACTGCCGGTGACGACCGCCCCGGCCCCCGGGCTCCCCCACCACGCCCAGATATTGCCGTTGCGGTCGGTGTGCACGTCCAACCCGGTGTCGAGGGCCTGGTCGATGAACCAGTCCCGCAGCTCGAAGTCGGCGTAGTCGTACACGTGCCGCGAGTAGCCGCCGCGCTTGGCATCCTTTCCGACGCCCGCGATCTCGGCCATCAGCTGATTCACGCCCACCGTGTCGCTCCCGTCCCGCCGCGCTTCACGGCGTCTCGTGCAGCGGAATGCGCACGCCGCGTTCGGCGGCCACCTCGGCCGCGCGGTCGTACCCCGCGTCCACGTGGCGGATCACGCCGGTGCCGGGATCATTGGTGAGCACGCGCTCGATCTTGGCCGCCGCCAACGGCGTTCCGTCGGCCACGCACACCTGCCCGGCGTGGATGGACCGGCCCATGCCGACCCCGCCGCCGTGGTGGATGGACACCCACGTCGCGCCGGAGGCGGTGTTGAGCAACGCGTTCAGCAGCGGCCAGTCCGCGATGGCGTCGGAGCCGTCGGCCATCGACTCGGTCTCCCGGTAGGGCGAGGCGACGCTGCCGGAGTCCAGATGGTCGCGGCCGATCACCACCGGCGCGGAAAGCTCTCCGCTGGCGACCATCTCGTTGAACCGCAGGCCGGCCAGGTGCCGCTCGCCGTAGCCGAGCCAGCAGATGCGAGCCGGGAGTCCTTGGAAGGCAACGCGTTCGCTCGCCAGTTCGATCCAGCGGCGCAGCGACGCGTTCTCCGGGAACAGCTCGACGATGGCGCGGTCGGTGGCCGCGATGTCCTCGGGGTCGCCCGAGAGCGCCGCCCAGCGGAACGGGCCCTTGCCCTCGCAGAACAGCGGACGGATATAGGCCGGAACGAAGCCGGGGAAGTCGAAGGCCCGGTCGCAGCCGCCCAGGGCGGCCTCGCCGCGCAGCGAGTTGCCGTAGTCGAAGACCTCCGCGCCCTTGTCCAGGAAGCCGAGCATGGCCCCGACGTGCTCGGCCATCGACTCGCGCGCCCGCTCGGTGAACTCGTCTGGCTTCTTCGCCGCGTAGTCGGTCCAGTCCTCGACGGCGATGCCGCGCGGCAGGTAGGCCAGCGGGTCGTGCGCGGAGGTCTGGTCGGTGACGATCTCCGGATCCAGGCCCAGCGCCAGCAGCCGAGGCAGCACCTCGGCGGCGTTGCCGATCAGGCCGACCGACAACGCCTTTCGCTCCTTGCGCGCGGTCGTCACCCGGGCCACCGCGTCGTCGAGGTCGGTCGCGATCTCGTCGAGGTAGCGCTCCTGCACGCGCCGCCGCGCCCGCGCCGGATCGCACTCGACCACCAGCGCGACGCCGCCGTTCATGGTGACCGCCAGCGGCTGCGCGCCGCCCATGCCACCCAGCCCGGCGGTCAGCGTGAGCGTGCCGGCCAGGGTTCCGCCGAATCGCTTGTCCGCCACCGCCGCGAACGTCTCGTAGGTGCCCTGCAGGATGCCCTGCGTACCGATGTAGATCCACGAGCCCGCGGTCATCTGTCCGTACATGGTCAGGCCGAGCGCCTCCAGCCTGCGGAACTCCGGCCAATTGGCCCAGTCCCCAACGAGATTGGAGTTCGCGATGAGCACCCGCGGCGCCCACTCGTGCGTGCGGAACACGCCGACCGGCTTACCCGACTGCACCAGCAACGTCTCGTCGGCCGCCAGCGTCGTCAGCGATCGGGTGATCGCGTCGAAGCTGGCCCAGTTCCTGGCCGCCTTGCCCGTGCCGCCGTAGACGACCAGATCCTGCGGCCGCTCGGCCACCTCCGGATCGAGATTGTTGTGCAGCATCCGCAGCGCCGCCTCGGTCTGCCAACTCTGCGCGGTCAGCCGCGTCCCGCGCGCCGCCCGGACTATCCGACTCATAGCACCAACCTCCAGTGAATTCCCGGCGCCTGCCGCGCCCATGACCTGAGCCCCGTCGTCACGACACGTGCGCCAGGTGCGGGGCGACCGCGCGGGCCAGCTCGCCGGACCGGACCAGCGCCTCGGCGGCGGCGATCTCCGGCGCGAGATGGCGGTCGGGGCCCGGCCCGT
>NZ_BAGH01000097.1 GCF_000308715.1 Nocardia tenerifensis NBRC 101015 | reverse complement strand
TCCGCGCGCGCGCCTGCGTCGGCGAGGTCACCGGCCACCCGCGGCGCCGCGAACGGCAGCAGCATGGTCGGGGTCATCGCGTCCTTGGTCTTGACCTTCGCGCCGCCCGCGTTGTCGACCTGTTCGGTGCCGACCCACTCGATCAACGCGTCGACGTCCTGGTAGGACGCCATGTTCGCGGGCACGACCCAGAGGGCGGCGCCGTGGCGGGCATTGTCGCGGTAGAGCTTCCGGTAGAAGCTCAGGCGATCGTCGTTCAGGCTCGACGTGGTGACCACCACGGTCGCGCCGCCGCCGAGCAGCCGCCCGGTGACCGCCGCCGCGATGGAACCCCTGCTCGCGCCGGTGATCACGGCGATGTCCGCGGACCAGACGCCGCGGTCCTCGGCGCTCAGCGCCGCCTCGGCGATGCGCTCGTACACGCCGGCCAGCACGGAACGGGCCTCGTGCTTGGCCCGCTCGCGCCACCAGTTCGCCTGTGCGGCAACGGCTTCGCCCGCGCCGAGGAAACCGTCCAGCGGCAGCTCGGCGGTCTCGGCGTCGTCGCCGAGCCAGATCCGGGCCAAATCCTCACGGGCGGTGGCCCACCGGTCGTCGAGCAGCACGGCCTTGCGCGGATCGAAGGCCGGCGCGACCAAACGTGGCCAGTCCGAACCCAATTCGGCCGAAACGAGGTCGACCAGCGAGTTGTCGGTGGCCTCCGGCGCGGAGACCTGTTCGGTCAGGCCGAGCTGCTCGAGCACCACTCGCGCGGCCGTGGCGAGCACGCCGTCGCGGCCGGTGATCTGCTCGGTGAACTCACCCAGTGCGGCCGCGTCGACGGTGCCACCGCCGCCGCCACCGGCCGAGGGCAGCGAGACCGAAACCCCGCGACGGGCCGCGACGGCCTGCACGGCGGCGTCGATGGCCGCGTCGACCGCGGCGCCGTCGCTGAGCGCGCCGGAGACCAGCCCGCCGAGGTCGCCGCCGCGCACGCTGGCGCCTTCCCGGGTGCCGAGGGAGACCTCGGCGGTGACGTGGCTGGCCCAGCCGTCACCGAGCTCCCAGACCTTCTTCACCCGCTCGGCGATCGCGGCCGGGCGCTTGCCCGACGGACCGAACACCTTGCGCAGGTGGTCGCCGATCGAGTCGGACAGCACCGAGCCGAAGGGCTTGTAGGTGCGCGCGAGCCGCTCGACGGTGACCGAGAGCGCGCCCATGTCCGCGTCGGCGGCGCCGTCGATGGCGCCGAGGGACAGCTCGGAGCCGAGGTCGACCAGCAGCTGGTTGCGGCGCGAGGACACGCCGTCGCACAGGCCCTCGATGGTGTCGACCGGGCCGATCTGGTCCAGCCGCAGCTTGGTCCACAGCGCGATGAGCACGCGGGTGGCGTCGGCGGCGGTGAACGCGATGTCGTCCGGGCGCGGACCGCCCGAGGCCGCCACCGGCGCGGGGGCCGCCGCGACAGGCATTGCGGCCGAGGCGATCTCGACGGTCTCCTCGGCGGGCTCGTCGACCGGCGCGGGGTCGGTGTCGGTGGAGTAGACCACCGCGGCCTCGCGCTCGATGTTGAGCACCTCCACCGTCGCGCCGCTGAACGCGGGCAGCTTCAGCGTCTGGGTGGCCAGGTTCGCCACGGTAGGCGTTGCGCCCAAACCGATCTCGACGAACCGCTCGACGCCAAGGCCGCCGTGCGCGGTATCGGTGAACAGCAGATCCTGGGTCTCGATCCAGCGCACCGGGCTGGCGAACTGCCAGGCCAGCAGCTCCACCAGCACGACCCGGCACAGCTCCTTCGGCCGCACCGACCAGCTGTCGAAGTCGGCCAGGACCGCGGCCAGCGGCTCCGACGGCACCAGATCGGCGATCTCCTGGATGAATTCGCGTTCGAGGGAGAACGGGCGGGGCACCAGGTTCGGGATGTAGCGGCCGACCAAAATCTCCGGGTGCAGGTCGGCGGGCAGCAGCTGCTCGAGCTTGTGCCGGAACTCCGGCACGCCCTTGCGCAGCACGGTCGAGTGGAACGGCACGTCGATGCCGGGCACCAGGATGAAGGCCCGCTTGCCGCCGAATTCCGCACGGCGGCGGTCGATCTCGGTCTCGAGCGCCTCGAGTCCGGCGACGGTGCCCGCGATCGCGTACTGCGAGCCGCGCAGGTTCAGGTTGACGACCTCGAGGAACTCGCCGGTCCGCGCGCCGATGCCGGTGACGAAGTCGATCACCTCGTCGTCGGGCAGCCCGATCTGCGACGGCCGGATGGCCGCCATCCGGTAGTCGCTGCGGCCCTGGGCATCCCGCGGCACCAGCTCGTGCATGGCCGATCCACGCTGGAACACCACCTCGAGCACCGCCTCCAGCGGCAGCACCCCGGCGACCGCGGCGAGCGCGTTGTACTCGCCGACCGAGTGGCCCGCCAGCATCGCGCCCTCGACGAACGCTCCCGCCTCGCGCAGCTCGGCGACCTGGGCGACGCCGAGGACCGCCATGGCGACCTGGGTGAACTGGGTCAGGTGCAGCACGCCGTCGGGGTGGCGGTGTTCCACCCCGCGCGCCTTGAGGTAGGTCGGGTTGTCGCGGACCACGGCCAGGATGGAGAAGCCGAGCGCGTCGCGGGTGTGCTTGTCGGCCCGATCCCAGACCTCCTTGGCGGCCTTGGAGCGCGTCCGCGCGTCCAGACCCATGCCCTTGCGCTGAATGCCCTGGCCGGGGAACGCGTAGACCGTGCGCGGCGCGGCGGTGCGCCCGGTCGCGGTCATCACCAGGTCGCCCTCGGTGCGGCAGGAGACCTCGACGATCTCGCTGCCCGCGTCGACCGCGACACGCTCGACGCGCACGTCGATCTGCGCGCCGGGGCGAACCATGCCGAGGAAGCGGGTGGTCCACGCCGTCAGTGTCCGGGCCGGGACCGCGCTGTCCGGGTCGACCGCGGAGACCGCGTGCTGGGCGGCGGCCGAGAGCCACATGCCGTGCACGATCGGGCCGCCGAGGCCGGCGAGCTTGGCCGCGGAGTCGCTGGTGTGAATCGGGTTGTGGTCGCCGGAGACCGCCGCGAACGCGTGCATGGTGCGCGGCGCGACGATGGTGACGTCGCGACGGCGGCGACGCGGGGTGTCGGTGGCCGCGTCGGACACCGTGCCCGCCGCGCGCGGCGGATCGGTGAGCTCGCCCGCCCCGTTGCGGCCGCGGATGGCGAACCGCTCGGTGAGGGTGGCGACCGTCGGCATGGACAGCCCGGTCTCCGGCCGGTCCAGCATGCCGGTGATGTGCACGCGCACCTCGACGACGCGGCCGAGGTCGGTGTCGAGCGTCTCGCCCGCCTGCGCGCGCACCACGAGAACGCTTGGGCTGGTGGGCAGTTCGCCCGCCAGCTCGATCTGGTGGTCGAGGTGGACCAGGTCCAGCATGCCCTCGATGACGCTGGCATTATCGGCTGCTCGCGCCGCGCCGAGCACCGCGAACACCGCGGGCCAGCAGGCGCCGACCAGCACGTCGGGCACCGTGCGGCCGAGCGTGCTCAGCGTCGCGGGCAGGCCCGAGCCGGTCACGCCCGCGTGGTCGGCGACCAGGTCGGGCGACCACGCGATGTTCAGGTGAGCGACCTTGCCCTTCACCTCGGGCAGATCCTGTCCCGCGGCGACCGCGAGCAGCGCGGCCATGGCCTCGTGCGCGTCGGCCTCGGTGACGACCGGCGCGCCACCGTTGTAGGTGGTGACCGGCACGGTGATGCGGATGCGAACGACGTTGGCGCCCAACAGCGGAACGGTCAGCTCGACGTAGGCGTTGTCGGCCTCGGGCCCGGTGGTCTCGGTGAGCGTGGCGCCCGTCGGCGGGTGCACCGCGCCCTTGCCGTCCACGGTCCATTCGGCGAGATCGCCGAGGCGGTGCACCGGATTGACGGTGGTGCGGCCGGACCATTCGATGTCCGGCGCGGCGATCACGGTGTCGATCGGCCCCGTGGTCACGCCCGCGACGCGGCGGGCGTCGATCGCCACCGGCACGACGCCGGCGCGCACCAGCGTGTAGGCGGTGTCCTGTTCGAATCGGTCGAGCAGTTCGCCGACGGGTTCGTCGACGCGGGTGATGCCCGCGACGGAGACGGTGCCGGGGATGACGCACACCTGGTCGGCGGAGTAGCGCGAATCATGGGCCTGCCACAGCGAATCCGAGCGCCACCAGCGGCGCACGTCGCCGTCGACGACCGGCACGAAGTTGACCGGTTTGCCGGGGGTCTTGCACAGCGAGACGAAGAACGGCACGTCGGCCGGGTGCAGCAGCGTCTGCTCGGCGGCGGGGTAGCGGTCCTTGAGCGCGCACAGCGCGCCGACCGGATTCTCGAACTCGGCGTCGGAGGCGAACAGCGTCTCGATCTCACCGCGGTCGGCCGGGTGCAGCCGGGATTCGGTGCGGCGCATCATCTCCGCGAAACGATCACGCCAGGTGATGTCGAGCCAGACCGAGCGGGTGGCGTCGAGGATGGCCTCGCCGATGTCGCTGCCGCAGTCGAAGTACTTGCGGCGGTCCAGGCCCACGGCGAGTTCGATGTAGCGCTCGAGCCAGTCCAGGTAGGTCATCGAGGCGAGATCACCGAAATACGGCTTGGCCGTGGCGTTGAGCGCCTCGATGATCTCCTCGCGGCGCGCCGCGACGGCCTCGGCGTCACCGGCGACCTCGTCGAGCAGGCGGCCGGTGCGCGAGGCGGCGTTGTCGATCTCGTGGATGTCGGCGCCCAATTGGCTACGGCCCGAGGCCATTCCGCCGCTGGCGGTGCCCGCGCCGACCCAGTCGGGGGTGCCCGGGGTGTCCACCAGCAGCTGCTTGACCTCCGGGGCGGTGGTCGCCTCGAGCGTGGCCATCGCGGCCGTGCCGACCAGCACACCGTCCAGGGGCATCACCGGGTAGCCGTGCGCCGTGGCCCACTGACCGGTGAGGTATTCGGTTGCGCGCTCAGGGGTTCCGATGCCGCCACCGACACAGACGACCACGTTGTCGTGGGTGCGCAGCTCGGCGTAGGTCTCGAGCAGCAGGTCGTCGAGGTCCTCCCAGGAGTGGTGCCCGCCGGCCTTGCCGCCCTCGATGTGCATGATCACCGGGTAATCCGGCACCGCGGCGGCGATCCGCAGCACGGCGCGGATCTGCGCGACGGTGCCCGGCTTGAACGCCACGTGCGAGATGCCGACCTCGCTGAGTTCCTCGATGAGCGCGACGGATTCGTCGAGTTCCGGAATGCCCGCGGTGACGATGACACCGTCGAACGGCGCGCCCGCGGCACGGGCCTTCTGCACCAGCCGCTTCCCACCCAGCTGCAACTTCCACAGGTAGGGATCGAGGAACAGCGAGTTGAACTGCACCGCGCGACCCGGCTGCAGCAGCGTCTTCAGCTCCGCCACCCGATCGGCGAAGATCTGCTCGGTCACCTGACCGCCGCCGGCCAGCTCGGCCCAGTGACCCGCGTTCGCCGCCGCCGCAACGATTTTCGCATCGACGGTCGTGGGGGTCATGCCCGCCAACAGAATCGGCGAACGCCCGGTGAGCCGGGTGAACGCGGTCTCCACCACGATCCGCCCGTTCGGCAACCGAACCGGCTTGGGCGCGAACGCCGTCCACGGCGCGGCCGTCTCCGGCGCCGAACCCGGGGTGAGCAGACTGCGCTGCCCCGCCCGCGTCGCCGCCGCGACCATGCCCACACCGGTGCCCTTCAGCGAGCCACCCGTCAGCCTGGACAGCAGATCGCCCGGGCCGAGATCCAGAATCCATTGCGCGCCCGCGTCGATCACGCCGTCGACGGTCTGCACCCAGTCGATCGGATCGACCAGGATCTCCTGCGCGAGCACGCCGGCCAGCGCCGCGTCCAGCCCGCACTGAGTGGCCCACGAGCTCACCAGATCCACCGTGTCGGCCAGCGCCGGATGATGGAACGCGACATCGACGGCCACGTCCTCGAAGACCGGCGCGAAGACCGCGCCGCCGCGCACCTTCGCGTCGCGCTCGCGCGACTGCGCGTCGTGAATCTGCCCGCAGCGCTGCCGAACCCGCTCCAGCTGAGCCGGAGTACCGGAAAGCACCGCGCGCCTGCGTCCGTTGCGAATAGACACCACCGCGGCCGCTGCGGGATCGACGCCCTCGGCCACCTCGGCCACGACCGCCCGCAGCTGCTCCGGATCGACGTTCGACACCGCGACCATCGGCGAGCGCTCGCCCACCGGCATCAGCCCGCGCCTGCGCGCCACCAAACCCGCTGCCGCGCCGATCAATTGCGCGATCGCGAGGATCTCGGCGTCCCGCCGGCCGCCGGCCTCCACCGCGGCCGCCGCCAGCTTGCCCTGCGAGTGGCCGACGATCGCGACGGGCGCGTGCTCAACCGGATCCAGTCCCTGCAGCCGCAGCGCGCGGACCGCGGCGATCTGCGACAGCAGCACGCCGGGCATCGACACGGCGGCGGAACGCAGCACCTGCGGCGACGGGGCCGCGGAAACCTCACCCTGGTCGGTGTCGACCAGTTCGTCCTCGAGCATCCACCCGATCGGGTCGAAGCCGACGGGACGGACCACAAGCAACTGTGCCGCAACGGGTTCCAGCAGCGCCTGCGCCTCGTTGACCAAGGCGGTCAATTCGGGCTCCAGCGCGCTGTCGCGGCCGATCTCCTCCAGCTCATCGAGCCACTGAGCGCCCTGGCCGCCGAAGGCGAGCGCGTAAGGCGCCCCGCTCAGCAGGCGATCCAACAGTGGCGATCGGGTCCCAGCCCCCTGGGCCGCACCGACCTTCGCGCTCTGTCCGGTACCGGTCTCGGTGCTCTCGTTGATCGTCAAGACGATTCGACTTCCTTTTCCTGGCGACGCGCCCTGCGAGACACGCCGCTCCCTCCGGTGCGCAGGTGTTCCTCAGCGTTGGGGCCTGATACCGGCGAGGATAGCCAAAATCATGAGGAAATCCTCACGTTTGCCCGTCGGCTAGCGGGCATACTGCCGAGTATTCATGTACGACCGTGCCAGAAAGAAGCAAAACATGACCCTTCCTCATGTTTGAACCCGCTGGTCCATCGGGTTACTAACCCGTAGGAAACATGAGCGCCCCTCATGTTGATGTTTATCTAATCGTTATAATCCCTGGTAGAGTTACTGACCAGTACGCCACGCCCGCCCGGAGCTTCGCTAAGTCGGTCAAGCCCGGTAGAGTTTGCACGGTCGTACCATCACGCGCGAGTGGCGAAATTGGCAGACGCGCCAGATTTAGGTTCTGGTGTCCACGGACGTAGGGGTTCAAGTCCCCTCTCGCGCATAACGTATGACACGTGTGTCGCGTTCGGGGGTTCGAGAGAGCCCTCGAACGCCACACAATGCCCTCACCAGCGCTCTTGCAGACGATCCCCCACCTCGGCTCCAGCTACCGTGTTCAAGAGCCCTCGCACACGCGATCACCCCACACGCGAGAAGTTTGCCCGCGTCGGCTCCGAACCGGTCGAGCACCCGACCGTCTGGCCTCATCGCGGTAGCACGGTGGTCGCTGGTCCAACACCGACGAAGGTTGGACGTGTCGGCGTGTCCCGGCGAGCACGTTTTCCCGAACGTATGCGAAGGCGGCAACCAAGGTGTAAGAGCCCCCGCAACGTCTTGGGCTCCGAAGCACAGTCGGTGAGGCCTACCCTGGCAGAACACCGCGTCGAGGCAGCTAGTGCCTCGTCCGGAAAGGTTGGTCTGGTAACCGGGTGTCGGTTTGCTCGTGTGCTCGCGGACAGCGAAGCTGCCGGTGGAGGTGGTGCCGGTGGCCCGGAAGCCGGAAGTGTTTGTGCGAGCGGTGTCCCCGGAGGAGGGGCGCCGGTTGCAGAAGATCACGAAGACAAGCAAGCAGCCGGTCAGGATGCGGCGGGCGATCGTGGTGATGGCCTCGGCCCAGCGACAGCCGGTGCCGGCGATCGCCCGGTTAATGCAGGTATCGGAAGCCTATGTGCGGCAAGTGATTCACGACTTCAACGAACGGGGGTTCGAAGCGTTGGACCCAAAATGGAGCGGGGGCAGGCCGAAGAAGGTGGATCGGGCGACGCGTGAACGTATCGCCTGCATCGCCCGGTGCTGCCCCCGTGACCTGGGCTGGCCGTTCTCGACGTGGAGCCTGTCGAAACTTCGGGAGGCGTTGCAGAACAACGCTATTGCCGATATCAGTCGTGAGACTCTGCGTCAGATCCTCAAGGCCGAGGGTGTGTCGTGGCAGGCGGTCAAGACCTGGAAGGCCGGAAACGACCCGGATTTCACCGCGAAGATGAATCGGATCCTGGACCTTTACGACCATCCTCCTGCTGACGGGCGGGTGATCTGCGTCGACGAGTTCGGGCCATTGAATCTGCAACCCCGTGCTGGTCGAGGCTGGTTCCCGCAGCACAGACCCAAGCGGTTGCGGGCGACTTATCACCGCACCCAGGGTGTTCGGCATCTGCTGGGCGCACTGGATCTGGCCACCGGGAAAATCCACTACCGCATCCGTGACCGCAAGCGAGGGACCGAGTTCCTGGCGTTGCTGAAGTCGCTGCGTGCCCGCTGGCCAGGCGAAAAGCTTTACGTCATCGCCGACAACTTCTCCCCGCACAAACGAGCCGAGGTCCGCGACTGGACCGCGAGTCACGCCGTGGAATTGGTATTCCTGCCGACCTATTCGTCCTGGTTGAACTGGATCGAGTCCGAGTTCGCGGCACTGCGCTACTTCGCCCTGGGCGGCACCGACCACCGCAGCCACGGTGAGCAGGACGCCGCCATCGCCGCCTACATCCGCTGGCACAACCAGCACGCCACACCCAAACGCGACTTCGCCGTCAACTCAAAAATCCGCCTACCCGATTACCTACCGAAGGTTGCTTGACGAGGCACTAGCGCTCGTGTGATGTGAGGAGCGAGAGCTCGTCGCATGTTTCCGTATCCCGCAGCCGCGCCAGTGCCCGTCCCAGCACCCGCCGGCCCGGAACTGCGACAAGACCCGTCTCAGTCATCGCGACCAGCAACACCAGATCCCCCGCCGAGAGACGCCGCATGGCCGCCGACAACCGGACATGCCCGCGGCGATCGACTACGCAACCGCTGCGCCGCACCACACCGATCGTGATCACCTCCCCGACCAACCGATCCCGATCGGCGTCCCCAGCACCCACGCCATGCCTCGAACACCGGCCGCTCACACACCCGCGACCGATCGTTGATGACCGACACCGCGAACTCCGACGCGAACACGTCAGTAGCACAACGTCCTGCACGGTACGCCAGCGCCGACCATAGGTTCACCCCGCGCCCGGTACCACCGCGGCGCAGATGTGCGGACCCGCGCGATACGTGATATCGCCACCGTCGAGCGAGAGGAGCCTGGAGGGGGTGCTGCGGTGTTCGGGTCTACCACCGAAAGAGATTGTCAGTAGGCGGCATTGGCTCCGTACTCGGCCTGGGCGCGCGTGAAGCCCTCGTACACAAGCTGATCTATCAGTCCGGAACGAGAGAACGAGGTGTACTCGAGATACTGCTTGGCGCTCTTTGCCGCCTGCTCGTTCCAGTCCACATTCAGGCTGTCCACCGCGAACGTAGCGTCTGCGGTGGAGAAGCCTTCGTACTCGAGCTGATGGATCAGACCGCTGCGGGAGAAGGCAGAGAAGTCGAGGTACTGCTGGGCAGACCGGATGGCGTTGCGCTGGCTGGAGGTGATGTCCCGCTTGGCCGGGGAGAATTCGACCGCAAGTGTCGATACGGGCGCCGCGATATCCGGCCGAGCGACGTCGGCGGCTGCCGGGGCGCTGCTCCATGCGGGTGCCGCTAGGGCGAGAGCCAGTACCGGGGCGCCGAGCCGCACCCGTTTCTTCTGCTTCTTCGGCGCGGCCGCGGCCGACAGGTAGCTGGGTTGTGGGCTGGGGAACGGCTCGGTCATCTGGTGCTCCTTGACGAAGGTGTGTCGTCGCCGACGCGTCCCGCAGAGGCGAGAACAGGTCAGGATGCCACACCCCACCGACAGTGTTGGAATGCGTCTCTGGACAACAAGATTGGCCTGTTTCGAAAGGAGGAATCTTTCGTTCCCGCGCGTAGTGTTCGCTGGTTGCCGCCGGTCGATGGCGGGCCTGTCCCGCCAGGTGCTACCGGGCGGGTCCAAGGTACTTGTCCGGTCTTCGCACGTAGGTTCCGACCCTCGGCATGTGTGCGTGTCGATATGTCCGCACCAGCCAACGGATGAGCACCCCTCAGTGCCCGTGTAC
>NZ_BAGH01000098.1 GCF_000308715.1 Nocardia tenerifensis NBRC 101015 | reverse complement strand
CCGAAGCGCAGCGGCTCGCGCGCCCACACCAGGTGCGGGTAGGCCTGCATCTTCTCGTCGACGCAGTCGAGGCTCCGGTTCGGCGGCACCACACCGTTTTCCAGCACCTGGCACAGCCCGATCAGCTGGAACGCGGCCGCGCCGCCCTTGGCGTGCCCGGTCAGGCTCTTCTGCGAGACGACGAACAGCGGCGCGCCGTCGGAGCGGCCGATGGCCGTGGCCAGCCGGGTGTGCAGCTCGGACTCGTTCGGGTCGTTGGCCGCCGTGGACGTGTCGTGCTTGGAGACCACCGCGATATCGTCCGGCCCGACGCCGAGCTTGCGCAGCTCCGCGGCGAACCGGGACTCGCGGCCGCCGCGCCCCGCACCGAGCGCGCCGAGGCCGGGCGCCGGAATGGAGGTGTGCACGCCGTCGGCGAAGGACTGCGCGAAGGCGACGACGCCGAGCACCGGCAGGCCCATCTCCACCGCCACGTCACCGCGGGCCAGCAGCACGGTGCCGCCGCCCTGCGACTCCACGAACCCGCCGCGACGGCGGTCGTTGGCGCGGGAGAAGTACCGATCGCTGATTCCCTTGGCGCTCATGGCCGCCGAGTCCGCGGTGGCCGACATGTCACCGAAGCCGACGATGCCCTCGATGCCGAGATCGTCGAAGCCGCCGGCCACGACCAGCTCGGCCTTGCCGAGGCGGATCTTGTCGACGCCCTCCTCCACCGAGACCGCCGCGGTGGCGCAGGCGGCCACCGGGTGCACCATCGCGCCGTAGCTGCCCACGTAGGACTGAACCACGTGCGCCAGCGCCACATTCGGCAGCGCTTCCTGCAGGATGTCGTTCGGCCGCGGCTCGCCGAGCAGGTTGTCGACGTAGAGCGAGCGCATCGAGGACATGCCGCCCATGCCGGTGCCCTGGGTGTTGGCGACGAGGCTGGGGTGCACCCAGCTCATCAGCTCCGCCGGGCTGAAGCCCGAGCTGACGAACGCGTCCACGGTGCAGACGACGTTCCAGAGGGCAACGCGGTCTACGGAGTTCGCCATCTCGGCGGAGATGCCCCAGACGGTCGGATCCCAGCCGGTCGGGATCTGGCCGCCGACGGTGCGCGACAGCTTGGCCCGGCGTGGCACCCGAATCTCGGTGCCCGCCTTGCGCGTAACCGTCCAGTCGGCCGAATCCGCCACCGGCGCGATGACGGTGTGCTCGGGGTCGGCCGCGTGGAAGGCACGGGCCTCGGCCTCGCCGCCGACCGTGAACGTCAGGTCCTGATCGAGGAACACCGACGTCATCAGCGGCGAGCTGTTGTCGACCATGGCCCCGTCGTCGGCGTAGCGCCGCACGCCGCAGCGGGCGACGACCGCGTCGTGGTACTTGTCCGCCAGCTCCGATTCCGGTACGTAGTCACCTGTTTCGGCGTCGTACCAGCCCGGCTTGGGGTCGTTCTCCCAGGTGACCAGACCCGTGGTCCAGGCGAGCTCGAGCACGCCCGCGGCCGAGAGCCGGTCCTCGACCTCCATCTCGAACCGGGTGCGCGCCGAGCCGTAGGGGCCGAGCTCGCCGGCGCCGACGATCACCACCATGTCGGCGAGATCGGTGCTGACTGTGCCCCATTCGGGGACCGGGAGCACCGAGGAGACGGTCGGCGGCGCGGGCAGGGCCGGAATCGTCACCGCCGCATCGGCTTCGGCGTCTTCCTCGACCGCCTGCGCCGCGGCCTGCTTGGCCAGCGCGGGCAGATCGAGCTTGGCCCTGGCCAATCCGCCGGTCAGGTCGATCTGCTGCGGCCCGGTGGCGGTGACCTGGCGGGCGCGCGAGGTGCACCACTCGAGCAGCTCGTCGGCCATCTCGGTGGTGGACCAGGTGTGCACGCCGGCCTGCTCGACGGCCTCGACCATCGGATCGTTGTGGCCCATCAGCCCGGTGCCGCGCACCCAGCCGATCAGCGCGTGCACCAGGGTAACCCGGGTCGACCACGACTTCTCGGCCCGCCACTTGGCGACCACCGCGTCGAGCGCCGCCTTCGACTCGCCGTAAGCGCCGTCGCCGCCGAAGAGGCCGCGGTTGGGCGAACCCGGAAG
>NZ_BAGH01000099.1 GCF_000308715.1 Nocardia tenerifensis NBRC 101015 | reverse complement strand
GCCCGCGAGCACGCTCGCCGCGGCGAACACCGCGGCCCCGCCGCGCACGCGCCGCACCCGCTCCTCGATCTCGCCCGCGCCATCCACGTCGGCCATGGCGTACAGCGCGGCGCCCGCCGCCGACGCGGCGGCCGAGGTCTTGCACGGAATCACCGGCGCGCCGAAGGCGTCCACGGCCGCGACGACCGCGGGCTTCCCCGCGGCGGAGCCGATCAGCACCACCGCGTCGGGCCGGACCGCCGCCGCCTCGAACTGATCCCACGCCGCCGTCACCGCGGCGCCCATCGAGTCCGCGGTCGCCCCGCCCGCCTGACTGGTCGCGACGAGTATCCGGCGACGGCCACCGTCGATGAGGGTGAACGCCTGATATCCGGGCACCACCTCGCAGACCAGCAGGTCGTCGAATTCGTCGAGCCAGGTCATCATTCCGGCCACGCTGAGATGGGCCGCCTTCGATGACACCATCGAGGCCGTGTTCCACCGGCCGGTGGCCAGCCGGGTCACGATGGCCCGCCGCTCCGCGGCGTCCCGGTAGACGACCGCGGCGCCCGCGATCTCATGGTCGGGTCCGAGTTCGGTGGCGAGTTCGTCCATCGCCGTCTCGACGGTCTCCGCCAAGTCCGCCTTACTGTCGCCCGGCGTCCTCTTCACCCGATGCAGCAGCACGCGCTCGGGTAGCCGGGCGCCGGTGTCGGCGAACGCTACCGCGTGCACGGCGCCACGTTCGGTGGAAACGCCGAGTGTTACCACTGATCGAGCTACCACTGGCCACGCCTTCCTGGTTCTTTCGCGCGTCAGAAGCCACGCGCGCTCGGTATGTGTTCGGAGCCACATTCGATCCGGATGGGTGGTGAATTCGGACAGAAGATGAACACGCAGAAGCCGTGCGCGTGTCGTGCGCGTGTCCGTACCGTTAGCCTTGTTACGTGGAAGTACGCGCGGAGGCCAGGTCGAAGCAACGTCTGGACCCTGCGTTGGAGCTGCAGGACGACCCACAGGAGCTCATGCCGCGGCGACGGCCGACGCAGGAACGCAGCAAACGCAAGTTCGACGCCCTGCTGCAGGCGTCCAGAGAACTGCTCGTAGAGGTGGGTTTCGAGTCGTTCACCTGTGAAGAGGTGGCGGCGCGCGCCGAGGTGCCGATCGGCACGCTGTATCAGTTCTTCGCCAACAAGTACGTCATCGTCTGCGAGCTGAATCGGCAAGACCTCGTGGCCGTCTCGCGCGAGCTCGCCGACTTCCACGGCGAGATCCCGTCGCTGGACTGGCTGCGGCACATGAACCAGTTCGTCGACCACCTGGCGAACCTGTGGATGACCGACCCGTCCCGGCGCGAGGTGTGGCTCGCTATGCAGTCCACGCCGTCGACGCGCGCGACGGGCGCGATCCACGAGAAGGAGTTCGCCGAGGTCGTCTCGCAGATGCTGCGCCCGCTGACGCCGCGCACTCCGCGCGCCCGGCGCACCATGATGGCCGAGGTGCTGGTGCACGTCGTCTACTCGATGCTCAACTTCTCCGTCCAGGACGAGCAGGGCAACGCCGAGGCGGTGTCCGAACTCAAACGCCTCATGGTCGCGTATCTGCTTGTGGCGGAGAAGGAGTCCCGCTCGGCGAGCGGGCGCTGAGGATCCGGCCGTACACCAACTCGGTGCGCTGATACGCGAGAGCGCGGCCGGGATGGATCCCGACCGCGCTCCCGAGATGTGGTGCCCGCCTTACCCTTCGCGTCCCTCGATGAGATCCACGATCTCACCGGGGTCCTCCAGGACCACCATCGCGGCGGCCGTGTCGCCGTCGTGCGTCAGCGACAGGTGAACCCGTGCGCGCGGCAGGAACTCGGCGGCGAGGCCGTGCAGCTTGATGCTCGGCCTGCCCCACGCGTCGTTGACCACCTCGATCAGCGGGTACGGATTGTCACCGATCTGCGGGCGGCGGGCGAACCGCGATGAGGCCCAGGCCTTGATCACCGCTTCCTTCGCCGCCCACCGCACCGCGTAGCTGCGCGCCGGATCGGTCCCCTTGCTCTGACAGTAGCGTCGCTCGCCCGCGGTGAAACTCTCCCGGATCATGGTTGTTCCGGCGCGTTCGAGCTGTTCGGCGAACTCGGAGATGGTCACCAAGTCCAGGCCGATACCGAGGATCGTCATAGGCGGGCAGCCTACGACCTGAGCCGGCGGTCGGTGCGCGAACCGTCCGCAGTGTGGCCTGTGCCGCAGCCGAAGCCGTCGGCCCGGTACGCGCCGTCCCCGCCGAGGCGGGCCTCGGCCGAGAGCAGCACATCGGCCTCCAGCTGACGCGACTGCTTGGCGGGCGTGCCGTCACCACCCAGGCGCCGATCCGCCGGGCGCTCGTACAGCGGCGCGCCGCCGCACATGGCCTCGGTGAACCGCTGCCGCCCCGCGAGCTGACGCTCCTGCGCCCGTCGCTGGTACTCCTCGCGCCGC
>NZ_BAGH01000100.1 GCF_000308715.1 Nocardia tenerifensis NBRC 101015 | reverse complement strand
ATCATGCACGCGAACAACATCCCCGGCAGCTACGACGGCATCATGCGCAACATCATGCGCGAGTCGACCGGTGACCCGCAGGCGATCAACCTGTGGGACTCCAACGCCGCCGCGGGCATCCCGTCCAAGGGCCTGCTCCAGGTGATCGACCCGACGTTCCACTCGTTCCACGTCGAGGGCACCTCGTGGGACATCTACAACCCGGTCGCCAACATCGTGGCCGCGTGCAACTACGCCGCGCACACCTACGGTTCGATGGACAACGTCAACAGCGCGTACTGATCCGCGACCCGCGCCACACGCCTCCCCGCCTGCCCGCGGGGAGGCGTCGTCGCATCCGGCGCGGCCTGCGGCTAGGGTCGTGCACCACCGACCTTTGGACCCGCGATGACCGATTACGCGCACAGCGACACGGCGGCCAAGAGCCGCGCCGAGAAGGCCCGGCGCCTCGCGAGCTACCTCTGGCACCTCGGCGTCACCGGCCCCGAGCTGCTGGCGATGCCCGCGGCGACACGGCGCAAACTGGCCAGGGCGGCCGAGACCAACCCGCCGAGCACCGAGGAGACCTGGGTGACGGTCGCGGAACTGCTCGCCGAGAAGGACGAGTGGGCCGCCCGGCACCCGGAGCACCCCGCCGCGCGGCGCGAACGCACCGACGAGAAGCTGATGTGGGTGAAGCCGCCGATCACACCGTGGTCGTGACCCGTTGCCGGACAACGGTTTCGGCGCTGCGCCCAGTCGATCTACGCCTTCGATAGACTGGAGGGACCGCCCCCGCCGTCGAAGGTGACGCGATGACCGAGCGCAAACCAGGAAACCTGGACTACGAGTCGTGGATCGACAAGCAGATCCGCGAGGCCACCCAGCGGGGTGAATTCGAGAATCTGCCCGGCGCGGGCAAGCCGATTCCGCGCGGCAGCGACGACGAGAACTGGTGGCTGAAGGGCTACCTCCGGAAAGAGGGCGTCAGCGGCGACGCGCTGCTCCCACCCTCGCTGCTGCTGCGCCGGGATATCGAGCGGCTACCCGAGACCGTCCGCGCGCTGAACTCCGAGCAGGCGGTGCGGGAGACGGTGCGGGATATCAACAAGCGGGTCGTCGAGTGGCTGCGCATGCCGCACGGACCGCACGTCCGGGTCGCGCCGGTCGATACCGAGGAGATCGTCGCGCAATGGCGATCGGCGCGGAGACCGAAGAAGCCGGCGCCCGCGCCCGAGCCCGCACCGGTCGATCGGCCTCGTAGCTCCTGGTGGCACCGTCTCCTCCGCCGCACCTAAGATTCCTCTACTACCGCAACCACTTTGGCGGAAAGCGCCTGAATCGCGTCGGCCTCCGTCGGCGTGACGCAGTCGATGAACAGCTCGCGGACCAGTTGCACATGATTCGGCGCGGCGCGTTCGAGCAACGCCCGCCCTTCCGAGGTCAGCTGCACCAGCACACCGCGCGCGTCCTCGGCGACCGGCTGCCGGTCGACCAGACCCCGGGCGGCCATTCTGGCGAGGTGCTTCGAGAGCCTGCTCTTCTCCCAGCAGACCTCGGCCGCCAGATCCTTGGCGCGCAGGCAGTCGCCGGGCGCGGCCGACAGGGCCACCATCAGTTCGTAATCCGCCGCGGACAGGCCGTCCTGGGCCAGACCGGCGGCGATCGCCGCGTCGAGCCGCTGCCGCAGGCGGATGTAGGCCGACCATGTCGCCTGTTCTTCGTCGCTCAGCCACTCCATGGGAATGAAGTCTACCGACGTTTGGTTGACATGGACACTAAACCGCTTCCAGGAGGTTCCGATGCCCGCCATCACCGTTCCCGACCTCATGGTCCTGCCGCGCCTGCCCGAGCCCACCGAGACCATGCGCGACCGCCCGGTGCGCACCGTGGTCAGCGCGCCGAAACAGCGCGAGGGCGCCGGCTTCGAAGTACGCAGGCCGTTCCCGAGCGTCGACCTGCGCACCGCGGACCCGTTCATCCTGCTCGACCAGATGGGCCCGGTCGCCTACGAGCCGCACGAGGCCAAGGGCGCGCCGTGGCATCCGCACCGCGGCTTCGAGACCGTCACCTACGTCATGGACGGTGCGATGGTGCACCACGACTCCAACGGTGGCGGTGGCGTGATCGCCGAGGGCGACACCCAGTGGATGACCGCGGGCTCCGGCATCCTGCACGACGAGCTGCCCACCGAGCAGCTGGTGATGACCGGCGGCTGGTTCCACGGCATCCAGCTGTGGGTGAACCTGCCGCGCACGCTCAAGTTCGCGGCGCCGCGCTACCAGGATCTGCGCGGCAGCGAGCTGACGCTGGTCAGCTCGCACGACGGCGGCGCGCTGGTCCGGCTCATCGCCGGCTCGATCGGCGGCTTCGACGGCCCCGGCTCCACCTACACGCCGATCGCCTACGCGCACGCCTCGATCAGCCCCGGCGGACAGCTGGAAACGCCGTGGCCGCAACACTTCACGGCGATGGCGTACGTGCTGTCCGGCAGCGGCACGGTCGGCGCCGAGCGCAGGCCGGTGCACGAGGGTCAGCTGGCGGTCTTCGGTCCCGGCGACGCCATCACGGTGAGTGCCGATGCGCGCCAACACAATCGGGCCGGCGACCTCGAGGTGCTACTGCTCGGCGGCCGGCCGATTCAGGAACCCGTCGTGCAATACGGGCCGTTCGTGATGAACACCCGCGCCGAAATCATCCAGGCAATGGACGACTACCAGGCAGGACGCATGGGAAACATCCCCGCCGAGCACCTGGCGGGCCGTCGATTGGGCGAGTGAACCCGATCCCCTAATGCCCTAGTTCTCGGGCGACGCGGTTGACAAGCGGGCGAGGCGTCACAACAGTGGATGCGGCGTCCGGTCGGACGCCTATCCACCGCAGCAACTATCTAGAGGAATACATGAACGTTCGCCGGCTCACCTTCAGCGCTGCCGTCGCGGGACTGACCCTCCTCGCGGCGCCGACCGCGCTGGCCGCCCCTCCGTCCGGATCCTCGGGAACCGGCTCGTCCGCCGTCGACACCGGTTCCGCCGCAACCGGTTCGGCCGGTCTCACCCAGACCGGTTCGGCGGGCGGCGCGTTCGCCAACTGCGAAGAGGCCAAGGCCGCGGGCCGAGCGCCCCTGTTTCGCGGCGAGCCGGGCTACGGCCCGCACCTGGACCCGGACGGCGATGGATTCGCCTGCCCCACGGTCTGATATTCGCGAAAACGCAAACACCCGGTGTGCCAGGCACACCGGGTGTTCTGCTGTTCGCAGGCGATCAGCGGAAGATCTTCAGCAGCACCAGCCCGACCACCAGGGCGCCAGCGCCGATCAGGCTGTACTTCACCTTGGGCTCGTTCAGCTTCCGCAGCACGATCTGCTTGCTGTCGCTCGCGATCCGCTGCGGATCCGCGCGCACCGCGAGTTCGTCGAGCGTGCTCGCCAGCCGCGTGCGCGCGGCCTCGATCTCCTGCTCGATCCGCTCGGTATCCTTCGCCACGTTCAGGCCTCCTGTGTTTGATGTGCCGCGCCGGGGCTCGAATCGCGGTGCGTGCTCGGCCCTCGCGGGGTCACCCTCAGCTCGCGGACGAGTCTATCGGTACGCGCGCGGCGGCCCCGTGGCGCGCGGAACACTGTCCTTCCTTACAGCGCCGGACGCCTCCGCACCGCCGCCGCCTGTCGGTCCGCACAGTGTCGCTCGGTCTGTCCGCGCCGTGTCCGAGCCTTCGGTTACCGTGCAGGACGTGACCGACAATCAACGACTCTCCCCCGGCGACACCGCCCCCGATTTCACGCTGCCCGACGCCGACGGCAAGGACGTGTCGCTCGCCGACTACCGAGGCCGCAAGGTTATCGTGTACTTCTACCCCGCCGCGAGCACGCCCGGCTGCACCAAGCAGGCCTGCGACTTCCGCGACAACCTCGCCGAGCTCGACGGCGCGGGCATCGACGTCATCGGCATCTCCCCGGACAAGCCGGCGAAGCTGGCCAAGTTCCGCGATGCCGAGCAGCTCACCTTCCCGCTGCTGTCCGACCCGGACCGTTCCGTGCTCACCGCCTGGGGCGCGTTCGGCGAGAAGACCATGTACGGCAAGACCGTCACCGGCGTCATCCGCTCGACCTTCCTCGTCGACGAGACCGGCAAGATCGAGGTCGCCCAGTACAACGTGCGCGCCACCGGCCACGTCGCCAAGCTCCGCCGCGACCTGTCGGTGTAGTCGGCGCGGGTCCGGTATGCGCGCATGCCGGACCCGGCGTCGCCGCGTGGCCTGTTGCCCAGCGCCTGGAAGTGGTTGTCGCACTGGCGATGTCACGTCGGAGCGCGGCAGACCGCAGGGTGCGCCCAGAGCATCGGGGTCGCATGAATTCCTGTCTGGTCCGGGTGGCGCCGGAGTCGTTGACTGTCCTCGGTCGGGAAAGGATCGAGAAGGACGGGAAAGTATGCGTATTCGACGAGTGGTGGCAGGCGCGCTGGTGGCCGGGGCCTGTGTGATTCCGGCGGTGGGCGCGCCCGCCGCGATGGCCGACGGCGGCCCGGTGGCGGGCGGGCCGACGGGTAGCGGCAGTTCCTCGCAGAGTTTGGCGTGTTTGATCCACAACCTCACCACCGGCTCCGCGCCGAGCCCGACGATCTGCGGGACCTGGTGAGCGCAGTCGTTGTCGTTCATAAACGGGTGTGGTTTTTCGGGAACTCGTGGCCCCGTACGCCACCTGCCACCTCACGGAGCCGCACCGCAACCGCTCAGGCGTAGACACTAGAGCGACAGCCAGGTGTGAAGGCCCGGTGTGGAGCGCCGGGCCTTACGCGTCGTTCAGGCTGGGCCTATGTCGAAGTCCACCCGGGAGCTGGATGGGACTTCGACACGGGACTCAGGTGGGCATGATCTGCTGGGCTGCCCACTGGAGCATCATGCGGAAGTGGTTGTCCCACCAGTTGACCGACTCCTCGGTGAAGCCCGCCGGGGGCGGCGTCTCGCCGGGGAACAGCAGCGACGGGTTGGGGGCGCCGACCTTGTTGGTGGGGGCCGGGGCGCCGGAGCCCGAGAGGAACGGGGCGGGCTTCGCCTCGGACTCGTGCGCGGGCTCCGCGGGTATGAACGAGTCCGGCCGGTCCTGCTGGCCGCTGCCCCACCGCTGCACCGAGAACTGCGGCTTGGACTCGGCGGGGTCGAGGGTGACGATCGAGATATCCGGTATCGCCACGGCGGCCGGCGCCCGGCGGTCGGCCACCGGCGTCTCGGCGTCGCGCGGATCCTTGCGCATCTGATCCGTCTTGGCCGCGCTCGGGCCGCCGGAC
>NZ_BAGH01000101.1 GCF_000308715.1 Nocardia tenerifensis NBRC 101015 | reverse complement strand
CATCCTGCACCTGCTCGAACAGGATCCGCTCGCCCCCGGCACGGCCGCGCCGACCCTCGACGCCGAGCTCGTCGAGCTGGTGCAAACCGACTCGGCCTCGACCCCCGGCCCGCTCGTCCACCCCGAATTCCGAGCGTTCCGCTCCGGCCCGCCCGACCCCACCCGGACGCGCACCATCCTGCACGACCGCCACATCACCGACACCGCCCCCGTCGGCCTCGACGTGGACGATCCGGCCGAGATGATCCGCCTCGCGCTACTCCCCGAACGCCCCATCGGCTTCCGCCGCACCGAGGACTTCCACGAAGCCGCCATGCGCCGAACCATGCTCGCCGTCTACCGCCACTTCGCCATAGACCAGCCCATCCGCCTCACCTACCACGGCTACGCCGACCCCGCCACCGGCTGGTTCGCCCTCCCCACCGCCCTCGCCTGATCCTCCGCGATCAGTGAATCCGGTTCCCGCTCAGGCGATCGCGTCAGTCCTTGCGGGCGACGCCGCCGTAGGCGCCGGAGCGTTCGGGGTGTTCGCCTATGTCGGAGGGGTTCTCGGGGCGCCAGAGGGGGAGGTGGACGAGGCCGGGGTCGAGGAGGGTCCAGCCGTGGAAGAACTCGGCGATCTCGGGCTTGCCGCGCAGCACGATCTCGGTGGAGGTGCGGCCGGACAGTTTCTGCGCCTCGAGCACCTCGTCGGGTTGCCCGTCGGCGGTGGCGTGGGTGATGGCGAGGTAGCTGCCGGGGGCGACGACATCGCGCAGGCGGGCCACGCACCCGGCGGGGTCGGCGTCATCGGGCACGAAATGCAGCACGCCGAGCATGAGCACGGCGACCGGCTGGTCGAAGTCGAGCAGCCGCGCCACCTCCGGATCGGACAGAATGGCGTCCGGCGAGCAGATGTCGGCATGGACGACGGTCGCTGCCGGATTTCCGTCGAGGATGGCCCGGCTGTGCGCGACCGCGACGGGATCGATGTCGACGTAAACCACTCGCGCCGAGGGGTTTACCGCCTGCGCCACCTCGTGCACGTTACCGACGGTCGGGATGCCGGAGCCGATATCGAGGAACTGATGAATGCCGGCGTCGACCAGAAAACGCACGCATCGACGCAGCAAATCCCGGTTGGCGCGCATGGTTTCGGCGACGTTCGGGGTGAACGCCTCGATCTGGCGCGCCAGCGTCCGATCGATCTCGAAGTTGTGCATGCCGCCGACGAAGAAGTCGTACACGCGCGAGGCGCTGGGACGATCCAGATCGATACCCTCGGGAGCCCAACTCGGTCTGGTCATCAGTGGTGAACCCTTCTCGAAATATGCGCTTGCTAGCGCGAATGCGCGCGGCCGTGCACAACGCTCGCCGAGCGCGGCGGCACGAGACCGTGCACTGCGCTCGCGAGCACGGATGTGCGAGGCCGGGCAACCGCGCCGGCGACGAAAGCATCGTCATCGTAGCGGGGTTCGCGACCGCGCGCAGTTGGGCGGAAGACCGCAAATCGGACTACCATCAGAGCTTATGGCGTGGGATGCCGGGAGCGGTTCAGATCCTGGCGGGCCGCACGCGGAACTGGCCGGGCAATGGGCGGCCGCACTCGGTGGCGGGCCGCGAAATCATGTCGTGCCCATGAGCTCGGCCGAAACCCGCAGTTTGCTGACCACCCTGGCCGAGAAATTCGTCGCCGCCGCCCACGGTGAATCCTCCGTCGATCGCGTCGCCGAACTCGGCGGCGAACTCGCCCGCTCGCACTTCGTCGGCGACGAGGTCCTCGGCCGCAGCCTCGCCGTGCTCAACGCGCACCTGCTCGGCGAGGACGCGGTGTCGCCCGCGCTGGCCGCAGAGTTGCTGGGCGCCTTTGCCACCGGTTATCTGCGCGCCTTCCGCGCGTGGTTGCTCGCCGAGCAGGAGAGCGTGCGGGCCGCCGACATCGCCGCGCGCCGCCAGGTCGAGCAGAAGCTGCGGGCCAGCGAGGCCCGGCTGCGAGCGGTGTTCTCCCAGGCCGGGATCGGCACCGGGCTCTCGGATATGACCGGGCGGATCATCGAGGTCAACCATGCCTTCGCGGCCATGCTCGGCTACCGGCCGGAGGAGATGTGCGAACTCTCGGTCACGGACCTGACCCACCCCGACGACGGCCCCGACATGTGGCAGAAGTACGCCGGGGTGCTCGCGGGCAAATACGACAACGTGCAGCTGGAAAAGGCCTACCGGCACCGCGACGGCGGCACCGTGTGGACCCATATCAACGTCTCGCTCATCCGCGACGAACACGGGCAGCCGCAGTACACGCTGGTGCTGGTGGAGGACGTCTCCGAGCGCCGCGCCCTGCGTGAACGGTTGCAGTACCGCGCCCACCACGACCAGCTGACCGGCCTGCCGAACCGCTCCCGCTTCTTCGACGCGCTCACCGCCGCCTTCGCCGACTGCGCCCGGGTCGGCCTGTGCTACATCGACCTCGATCACTTCAAGACCGTCAACGACACCTACGGTCACGCGGTCGGCGACGAGTTGCTCGCGCAGGTCGCCGCCCGCCTGAATGCCTGTGTCTCGCGCAGGGATCAGCTCGTCGCGCGCATGGGCGGCGACGAATTCGTCGTGCTGGTACCGCATTCCACCGGCGTCGAGGAGATGGCCGACGTGGCCAAGACCGTGCTGCACGCCTTGGCGCAGCCCTTCTACGTGCACGAGCATCAGCTGACGGTCACCGCGAGCATCGGCGTCATGGAGGAGCGCGCCGACCGCCTGTCCACCGGGGAGTTTCTTCAAGCCGCCGACACCAGCATGTACTGGGCCAAGGCCGCGGGCCGGGGGCGCTTCGCGATCTTCGACGCCGCGCGCGGGCGCCGCGAGCACACGAGCGCCGAGCTGTCGGCGGCCATGCCGTCGGCCCTGCGGCACGGCGAGTTCTTCCTCGACTATCAGCCCATCGTCTCGCTCGCGGACGGGCAGACCGTCGCGGTGGAGGCGCTGGTGCGCTGGCGGCACCCCGATCTCGGCGTGCTCAGCCCGGCCCGGTTCGTCGATATCGCCGAGGATCACGGGCACATCGGCGCGCTCGGCGCGGTGGTCCTGGAGACCGCGTGCCGCGCCAGTCGCGAGTGGCACGACCGTTTTCCGCACACCCCGACCGTCAGCGTGAACGTCTCGGCCGCCGAGGTGGCCGACCCCGCCTGGCTCGACCACGTGCAGCAGGTCATCGCGGAGACCGGCATGGACGCGAGCCTGCTGCAGCTGGAACTGACCGAGCGGGCCTTCATGCAGACCACCGGCCGGCCGCTGCGCGCTCTGCACACCCTCGCCGACGCGGGCGTGCGCATCGCCATCGACGATTTCGGCACCGGCTACTCCAATCTGGCCTATCTGGGCCAACTTCCGCTGCATGTGGTCAAGCTCGCGGGCCCGTTCATCCAGCGCATCCGCACCCCCGACACCGCGAGCCCCACCGACCTGCTCCTGCTGGAGACGATCATCGACCTCACCCACGCCCTCGGCTTCACCGTCACCGCCGAGTGCGTCGAAACCCGCCACCAGGCCGAACAACTGCGCGATCTCGGCTGTGACACCGCTCAGGGCTGGCACTTCCACTACCCGATGCCCGCCGACCAGGTGACGAACCTGCTCGGCGTATCCGACCTGCGCCCGAGCTGAATTCCCCCGCGCTCGAGGGGTTCTCGCGCCGACGAGGTGAACTCCCGGCAATTGATGCGTACACGGCCGGTGATTACCGAGCGCGGAACCCCGGGGGCGCGCAGACTGGTCGCGGCGTCTGTCGCGCGCCACCCAGTGCGTCTCGAGGAGCGGAAATCATGGGCATCATCTCGATGATCATCATCGGTCTCATCGCGGGAGCCATTGCGCGCCTGCTGGTTCCGGGCAAGGAGAACTTCGGCTGGATCGGCACGATCCTGCTCGGCATCGTCGGCGGCTACGTCGGCGGCACGCTGGGCAGCATGGTGTTCGCGCCGCACAAGTTCACCGTGCAGCCGCCGGTGAACCACGCGTTCCTCGGTGCGATCGTCGGCGCGGTCATCCTGCTGGTGATCTACAAGTTCGTCCGGGCGCGGGTCTGACTCACGCGTCGGCGGAGGTTCGCACGGTGCCCGCCGGATAGATCATCCGATCCGGCGGGTTGCCGGTGCGGCGGGCGAGCGGGTAGTAGATCGCGGCCGTGAACGCGATGCCGACGATCCAGGAAATGTCAGCGCCGCCTAGCTTTTCGGTGATCGGGCCGGTGTAGAGCTGCTGGGCGAGGAACGGGATCTGGGCGAGCACGCCGAGGGTGTAGCAGGCCAGCGCGGTGACGTTCCAGCGGCCGTAGCGGCCGTCCGGGTCGTACAGCGCCGGAATGTCGATGCGTTCGCGCGAGATCAGGTAGTAGTCGATCAGGTTGATCGCGCTCCACGGCGTGAACACCATCAGCAGGGTGAGCACGAAATTTTTGAAGTTGCCGAGGAAGTCGGCGCTGGCCGCGATCGCGACGAGCATCGAGACCGCGGTGAAGCCCACGATGTAGGCCGCGCGCGCGAACGGCGTGGTGTGCGACCGGCGGTTGAAGGCGGTGACCGAGGTCAGGATGGACATGAACCCGCCGTAGGCGTTGAGGCAGTTCACCGTCAGCTTGCCGACCACGATCACCAGGTAGATCAGCAGCGCGAGCGCGGACGGGCCGGCGAGGTCGCCGATGAAGCCGACCTGGTTGCCGAGGAACGCCTTGCCCGCCACCGCGGCCACCAGCGCGCCGAACGTCATCGACCACTGCGAGCCGAGCACGCTGCCCGCGAAGGTCGCCAGAAAGGCGGTCCGGTCGCTGGTCGAGCGCGGCAGGTAGCGCGAGTAGTCCGCGACGTAGGGGCCGAAGGTCAGTTGCCAGCCCGCGCCGAGCGAGATCGCCAGGACGAAGGTCACCATGTCGAACGACTTGACGCCGACGTAGGCGCCGACGTCGTACTGAGTGAACAGGCGAATAGCGAGATAAGTGAACCCGACCGCGCCGACCACGGTGGCGATCCGGCCGACCACATGAATCAGCCGGTAGCCGGTCACCGCCACCACCGCGGTGAGCGCGCCGAAGACCAGAATGCCGACCGTCGCGTCATCGATGTGCAGGATCTTGTTCACCGCCTGACCGGCGAGCACCGTGCCCGTCGCGGCGAAGCCGAGGTACATCACGACGACGAGCAGCAGCGGCAGCACCGCGCCGAAGACGCCGAACTGCGCTCGGCTGGAGATCATTTGGGGCAGGCCGAGCCGGGGCCCCTGCGCGGAGTGCAGCGCCATCACGACGCCGCCGAGGACGTTCCCGATGAGCAGGCCGACGATCGCCCACAGCGCGTCGGCGCCGAACACCACCGCGAGCGCGCCGTCGACGACCGCGGTGATCTGCATGTTCGCCCCGAACCAGAGGGTGAACTGGTTGACCGGGGTGCCGTGGCGTTCGTCGTCGGGGATGACCTCGATGGTGCGGCGCTCGATCGAGCCGACCGCGTCGAGTTGCTCGCTGCCCATGGAGCCGCCTTTCGTCCGCCGAACAGCTGTGGCAGTGCGTAAGGCCTGGCGAGCTGTCGCTGTGTCCGATCAGCAGTATGGCGCACACTGGTCGGTCTTGTACTTCTTTACGCCTCACCGAGATCGCGGATCGCGGCGGATACTTCCGCCGCCACGGAACCCATTGGGCGACAGGTCGTCTCGGCCCGTCAGCAGGTCACCGCCGCTGCGGTGCGGACAGCTCACGGGCAGGCCCGACCGGGCTCGAGGGGCGCACACGCCGGGCCAGCCGGTACACCGGATCCGCGACGATGCTCGCGAGGCGGGTGTAGGGCCAGATCGCGATGAACAGCATCAGCACCAGGCCGCGGACCTGGTAGATGAGCGGGGCGCGCTCCATGGCCCCGGGGTTCGGGTGCAGGCTGAACAGCGACCGGAACCACGCGAAAAGCGTTTCCGCCGTGCGGTATCCGTTGTCCGAGGAGTTCGGGTCGAACTTGATGGCCACCCAGGTCAGCAATCCGGCCACCAGCATGGGGAAGGTGACGCGGTCCAGCGGGCTCACCACCGGCCGGGCGGGGCTGCCGATCATATCCGGGACGAAAAGCAATACCGCGCCGAGCGACGCGATAGCCAGCGCGCATATCTCGACGACCGTAATGGCGAGATAGATCGGTCCCTCGGGCTGAGAATGCGGGCCGGACGCGAACATATCGGTGACTCGCGCGGCGATGACGCCGGCCAATCCGATGCGAAACGCCGTAGCCCCGAACCGATGCGCCCGATCGGTTTCCGGAAAGGCGTTGTTCCAGCCGAATCGATCGTGCCGGTAACGCCACAGGTGGCCGACCAGGAAAGACAGAAACGCGCTGTAAGGCAGGGTGATCCACAGTACCGACATCATCTGCCGACCCGCCTTCTCCATTGAACTGATAAAAAATCGAACTATCCGAGGTATGCACCACCATCGCAGAGAGCCGACCGGCAAACAAGTGCCCCATGGCCCTCGCGCTCGACCGCGATCACCGACACGCCACAGGACACGACGCCGGAACCCTTATTCGTCAATTGTCGCGCACCGCGATAAATCAACAGTAACCCGGTATCGCCGACACCCGCGAATTCGTGAACTACGCGAAAGACTTTCAGGCCGAGACGATCGCGGTGATCAACGTGCGCGACGCGAGGGTACGGGTGGTGATGAGCTGGGTGAACGTTTTGGGTTGCTCGCCCGGATATTGCTGAGTGAGTTTTACTTCCCAGTGCGCGAGTCCGTCGTCGCCGTCGCGCGCCTGAGTGATCTGCACGCAGTAGCGGGTGCCCATGGGAATCTGGTTGATGCCACGCTGGATCTGCTCGGCGGGCGACACGATGGCGTTGTCGGCCACCACGGCGCGGGCACGATAACCGGAGCGCTCGACGTAGTAGGCGTACTCGAAGGCGAGGATGGCGTCCGGGCCGTTGGCGGTGCCGCCCGGATCGGTGCCGGAGACGGTGTCGGGGGTGCGCTTCTGTTCGCACCCCTGGGTCGCGATGGCCGCGGGCTGCGCGGGCACCGTCGTGGTCTGAGCCGCGGACGTTTTCGCGGAGTTCTGGGTCTGCCCGGTCGCGGGCACGGTGCCGGTAGCGGTGGCCGCGACGGAAGGGCTGTCGCGCTTGCCGAACCCGTGCACGGCGGTGAACAGGATCGAGACCACCGCGATCCCGACGCCGAGCACGATCAGGACCGCGAGCAGTTTGTTGCCGCGCTGCTGATCGCGTCGCCGGGTGGGGTGGCGCAGCGGGACGCCGGGGTGGATGCCGGACCGATTGATGATGGCCGGCGGCGGGGTGACCTCCTCGTCGCCGCGCTCGGGCTCGTACTCCTCGGCGCGAATTCGCCTGCGTTCCGGTTCGGTCGGCGGCGGTGGCTCGGCCGCGCGCGGCGGGTCGAGCCACTGCTCCCAGTCCCCGGTCGGCCGCGGCCGGCCCGTAGTGCCCTGGGCCGGCGCACCGCCCTGCGTCGGCGGATTGCCCCGCGTCGGCGGCTCGGACACGGCGACCTCCGGATCTCGGCGGCGCACCGGCGTGCGGCGACCGGTGGGGCGCCGCCGCTTCTTGGCCTTGCCGGTGGGTGTGCGCAGCATGGGCAGGCCCATGTCGAACGGATTGTCTTGCCCCGGTTGGCGATTCGGCGGGTTCGGGTCAGAGGGTGTCATCGTCGTAGTCGCCGAGCACCGGCGTCACCGCGACCGCCGCGGTGGGCACGGTGACGCCGAGCTGACCGTCCTTGGGCTTGTGCTCCGGGTCGTCGGCGCGCGGCGGCGGTGGCATCGCCACGCCGCCCCCGGTGCCGGAATGGGACTGCTGGTCGGGATTGGCGGAGCGCGACGGCGTGTCCGACGGCGCGGGCGCCTCCTGCACCGGAGCGGGCGCGGGCCTCGACTCCGGCGGCGGCGCGGCCTCCACCCTCGCCGAGGGCGCGGATCCGTTCTGCGCGGGCGGGACCACCGTGCCGGGGCCGGTCGGCGGCGTCGGCGTCGAGGGACGCGCTCCCGCACCGAAATCGAAGAGCTTCGGCGAGGTGCTCGAGTTCGCGGAACTGCTCGAGCTGCTCGACTGGTCGCCGGTGGTGCTGCCGGGGCGGATCGCCTCGGTCACCGCCTTGTCCGCGCCCGCCGCCACCGTGTCGATGGCGTGCGTGCCGACGTCGGCGATCTTGTCGACGATGTGCGTGCCGACACCGGCGATCTTGTCGATGATGTTGGTGCCGATGTCGACGCCCGCGTTGATGGCCGCGGTGCCGACCTGCACGCCCGCGTTGATGAGCTGCTGCTGGAGCTGGAGTTGCGCGGCCAGCGCCGGATCCATCGGCTGCTGCGCGGTGCCGCCGATGCCGGGGACGGTGCCCCCGATGCCGGGCGTGGTGGTGCCGGGCACGAATTGGCTTGTGCCACCGGGGATGAACTGCCCGGTGGCGCCGGGCTGAGCGGCGGTGACGCCGGTGGGCTGGGTGACCGTCAGCGGGCCCATCTGGTCCAAGCGCCTGCTGTGGTCGTCCATCTCGGTCTGCGCGACGTTCACCGTGGTGAGCGCGTCGCGCAGGGCCTGCGTCGCCCGCGCGATCACCGCGTCGGTGTCCGGCGCGGCGGTGGCGTTGCCCAGGATCTCGCGCGCGTCGCGGCGGAAGTCGGCGATGATCTGGTCCACCGTGCGCGCGGCGCGGGCGCTGGTGGCGTGCGCGTCGCCGAGCACGCTGAGGTAAGCCGGTCCACGGTCGGAGATCTCGCCGATCTCGGTCTGGGTGGTGCGCAGCGCGGGCACCGCGGCGTCGGCGCCGCGCGAGGTCCACGTCGACTCCAGCGCGTGCAGGCCGTCGCGGTGCGGGCCCTCCACGTCGGCGGCCTGGGTGGACGCGGACGACAGCGCGCTGGTCGCGGTCTGGTTCGGCACGCCGACGCCGGTGCCGAGGGTGGATCGCAGTTGCAGCAGCGGGCGGACCAGCGCGGCGACGATCGGCGGATCCACGGTGGGGTCGGAATAGGCGGCCTGCGTGGGGGTCTCGGTGCGGGCGGGGGCCGCCGCCGGGCGCCTGCGTAGTCCGGTGAGGCTTCTCATGTCAGCGACTCCCCTGTCCGGGTGATGGCGCCCGCGGTGTCGACGTCGACGCCCTGCATGTCGGCGCTGTAGCCGCGCAGGATCTGACCATAGGTGCCGACGAGTTGTCCCGCCGTGGACAGCGCCTGAGCGTGTTCGGACACCGCCGTGGTGAATCGCGCCGCGAAATCCGCGCCGACCAGGCCGAGGTCGGCGGTCAGCTGCTCTTGGTTCACCGCCCCGGAGGCGACCGCCGCCGCCGAGGCCAGTTGTCGGGAGACCGCGTCCGCGATCGCGGTGTATGCGGCCACCGCCGCCGGATCCAGCTTCAGCGTGTCCACCGTTCCCCTCCCGGGTTCCCAGTCTTTCGCTACCGCGACATGATTCGATGACAAGCCTACTGCGCGACCCGGACACCCTGCGTCCGATCCTCGCGAGTCCGTTCCGCCCGAGTATGGCAACCATCGCGCACAATGTCATGCGGAAGCCGTGGCGGCGCGCGCCGCGCTTCCCCTGCGGCGCGAATTGCACTAAGCTCGACTCTTCGTGCGCGACAGAGTGGGTGGGAGCGAGCGGCTCGTCGCGATCGGGTCTCCGTGGCGCGGCGTCGCGGTGTATTGGCACCTCGTTCGCGCGGGTTTCCGGCGGCAATCACAGTACAAGCTGGCCATGTTCGCCGGGCTGTTCACCAACTGCGTGTTCGGCTTCGTGCGCGCGGCGGTGATGCTCGCGGCGGTGCGGGCCACCGGCGATTTCGGCGGCTACAGCGAGGGCTCGATCGGCGCGTACGTGTGGCTCTCCCAGGGTCTGCTCGGGGCGATGCAGTTCATGGGTCCGCCGCTGGACCTGGCCGACCGGGTGAAGAACGGCGACATCGCGATCGATTTCCTGCGCCCCGTCGACGTCCAATTCGGTTATCTCGCCGGAGATCTCGGCCGCGCGGCGTGCACCATCCTGCCGCGCGGGGTGCCGAGCGTGCTGATCGGCGTGCTCACCTTCGGCCTCGCCATGCCGACCACGCCGATGCCCTACCTGCTCGGCGCGGTCAGCGTGACGCTCGCCGTCGCCATCTCGTTCCTGTGCCTGTTCGCCGTCGCGCTGGCCGGTTTCTGGCTGGTCGAGACCCGCGGCCTGCGCGTGGTGTATCAGATCGTCGGCACCTTCCTCGCCGGACTGTTCGTGCCGGTGCACATGTTCCCCGCCTGGCTGCGCGCCGTCGCCCAGGCCACGCCGTTTCCCTCGATTTTGCAGTCGCCGATCGATGTGCTGTCCGGCCGGGTCACCGGTGCGGCGGCGGTGGGCGTGGTTGCGGCGCAGGTGTTCTGGGTGGTCGCGATCGGCGCGGTCGGCCGGGTCATGCTGCGCGCGGGGCGACGCAAGCTGGAGGTGCAGGGTGGCTGAGCCGGTCGTGGCGCGAGCCGGGAACCGGTTCACGCCGTACGTGGCGGTGCTGCGCTCCAGGATCCGGGCCCAGCAGTCCTATCGGGTGTCGTTCGCCAGCGAGGTGTTCGGCGCGTTCCTCATCGGCCTCGTGGAGTTCGCCGAGGTGTGGGTGATCTTCCACAACGTCCGGGTGCTCGGCGGCCTCGATCTGAACGCGGCCCTGCTGCTGTTCGGCTTCGGCCAGTCGACCTTCGCGCTGGCCCAGGTCTTGTTCGGCCACCTCGACACGCTGCCGACGCTCATCCGGATGGGGCAGCTCGACGCGTATCACCTGCGTCCACAGCCGCTGCTGCTCCAGCTCATCACCAGCGATATCTCGCTGCGGCGGTTCGCGCGGGCCGGCGTCGCGCTCGTGGTGCTCGGAATCGGGTTCTGGCGCAATGACATCGAGTGGAGCCCGGTCGCGGTCGCCCTGGTGGCGCTGACGATGCTCGGCGGGGTGGCCCTGTTCGGCGGCGTCTTCGTGTGCGCGGCCGGCCTGCAGTTCTATCTGATCGACGGCGCCGAACTCACCAACAGCTTCACCTACGGCGGCTCGTTCGCCGCGGTGCAGCCCGCCTCGGTCTTCCCCATGCCGCTGCGAGTCTTGTTCGGCTTCGCCATCCCGGTGAGCTTCACCGCCTACCTGCCGACCATCGCGCTGCTGCACCTGCCCGGTCCACCGCTGTTGCCCGCCTGGCTGGCGTGGCTGACCCCCGTCGCGGTGCTCTGGGTGTGGGCGATCGCGCTGGCCTGCTGGCGATTCGGTACTCGGCACTATCAGGGAGGCGGCGGATAACGTGGCGGACAACGGTTCCCCGGACGCGATCATCGACATCGCGGATCTCACAAGGCAATTCACCATCTCCCGTAAGGACGGACGCCGCTGGCGCCGCCGGGAGACGCTGACCGCGGTGGACCGGATGTCGTTCCGGATCGAACGCGGCGCGGCGGTCGGCTATATCGGCGCGAACGGGGCGGGCAAGTCCACCACGATCAAGATGCTCACCGGCATCCTGGTGCCGACCTCGGGCAGCGTGCGCACCTGCGGGCTGGAGCCGGTCCGGCAGCGGCGCGAACTGGCCACGCGGATCGGCGTGGTGTTCGGGCAGCGGTCCCAGCTCTGGTGGGATCTGCCGCTGCGCGAGTCGTTCTCGATTCTCGCGGCCATCCACCGGCTCGACCCGGACGTCGCGGGCAAGCGCAGGCACGAGCTCGTCGAGCAGTTGGAGATGGCCGACACCCTGGACACGCCGGTGCGGCAGCTCTCCCTCGGCCAGCGCATGCGCGCGGAAGTGGCCGCGGCCCTGCTGCACTCGCCGGAGCTGGTCATCCTGGACGAGCCGACCATCGGCCTGGACGTGCTGTCGAAGCAGCGCCTGCGCGAATTCCTGCGCGCCGAACGCGCCGACCGGGGCACCACCCTCCTGCTCACCACGCACGACATGGGCGACATCGAAAGGCTCTGCGGCCGTGTGCTCGTCGTGGACCACGGCCGCCTCGTCTACGACGGATCGCTGACCGGGCTGGCCGCCACGGTCGGCGCCAGGCGGGTGCTCGTCGCCGACCTCGCCGAGCCGACGCCCGACCTCGACGACCTGCCCTGCGCGCAACTGCTCTCCTCCGAGGCAGGCGGAATGCGCCAGCGCCTGGCCTTCGACCCCGAAAAGACCACCGCCGCACAGCTACTCGCGCTCGTCTCGGTGCGAGCCGAGGTGCGCGACCTGTCCATCGAGGAGCCGGAGATCGAGGACGTGGTGCGCCGCATCTACGAATCCGCGCGCTGACGCGGCGCCGCCCTCGCCGGTAGGCTCGGCCGCAGCATGGAAAGGAACGCCCTATGCAGACGGGAGAACCGAGCCGCACCGCGCTCGGCGCCGCGATCTACCGCGCACATCATCAGCTGGCCGACGCCGGCCGCGTCTTCCACGACCCGCTCGCGGTGCCCATCCTCGGCCGCATGCCCGAGCTCACCGACACCTTCTTCGACCGCGACCTGCACGGCCAGGTCCGCCTATTGGTCGCCGCCCGTTCACGTTTCGCCGAGGACGCGCTGGCCGAGGCGGTCGCCGCGGGCACGACCCAGGCCGTGATTCTCGGCGCCGGGCTCGACACCTTCGCCTACCGCAACCCGCACCCGCGACTGCGGGTCTTCGAAATCGACCACCCCGACACCCAGGAGTGGAAGCGGCAGCGCTTGCGCGACGCCGACATTGCGGTGCCGGCCTCGCTGACCTACGTCCCGGCCGACTTCGAACACCAGACCCTCGATCAGGCCCTCGCCGCAACGGATTTCGACCCGGCCGTGCCCGCCTTCGTCATCTGGCTCGGTGTCACGGTCTATCTCACCGAGAGCGCCATCCAAGCGACTCTGCACTACCTGGGCACGCTGGCCGCGGGCAGCCAGCTCGTCCTCGACTACGCCGAGCCCGTGGTTCCCTCCACCCCGGAGGAACACGCCGCCGCGGAGTTCCGCAAGCAGCGCCTCGCCCAGATCAACGAACGCTGGCTCAGCTTCTTCTCCCCCGAGGACATCGCCGGCGAACTGCACCGCGCCGGTTTCGAGGTCGCCGAGGACCTCGGCCCCACCGCGACCGCCGTCCGATACGCAGGCGCTGCGGTCGACACCCCGGAGCGTCCCGGTCCGCACATACTGCGGGCCGTGGTCCGCGGTTGACCAGCTGCCCGCTCAACGGCGCGTGCACGAAGCCGGGCGCGGACGGGCCGAGCAGGAGGGTCGCGGCGCCAGCGGGTCCGCGATGCCGGCGTCGAACCTGTTGACCAGCCGGATCAACGCTTCGGACCGGACGGGTCGTCGAGTGCGATTTCTGCCGGCTGCGAAGCGAATTTCTGTACGGAGCAGGTGTCTATCCTCAGAACATGGGACTCGAAGCCGGTGTCGACCGTGGCCGTCTACCGCGGGGCACCCACGGCATGGCGCCGGAGGCGGTCGCCCACTCGCAACGCATGCGCGCCTACCTCGGCGTGCTGGAGGCGGTGGCCGAACGTGGTTACGCGGCAACGACTGTCGGCGACATCGTGGCCCGCGCGAACGTGTCGCGGCGCACGTTCTACGAGCTGTTCCGCGGCCGCGACGACTGCTTCGCCGAGGCCTTCGAGGCCGCGGTGGGACTGGTGCTCGGCGAACTGGATCGCAGCGTGCAGGCGACGCCGCGTGCCGAGTGGCGGGCGCTCATCCGGACAACCTTGGACACCTACCTCCAGGTGCTGGCCGACAACGGCGTCTACGCCCGCGCGCTGCACATCGAATGCCTGGTCGCCGGGCCCATCGTCGCCGAGCAGCGCCGTCGGATGAAAACCCTGCTCGCCCACCGCATGCACGCCGCGTTCCGCATCGGCCGCGCCGAGGGCGACATCCCGGTGGACATCCCCGCCGACATCTTCGACGCGCTCATCGGCGCCGTCGACGACCGCATCCGCGACTGCCTGGAAGGGCCTGGGGCGCAAGCACTGCCGAGTCTGGGTGCACATCTGTACCAGATCACGCTGGCGCTGTTCGGCGTTCCGGAGTGGGCGGCCTAGCCCGTGCGCCGAAGTCCTATCCGGCGCGCACCCTAGGCCGGCGGCCCGCTGCCCTGCGCCGAATACAGGCTCACTTCGCCGTCCTCGCTGAGGAAGGCGCTGACCAGCATGATGCGCTGGGACTCGAGTTCATCACGGGCGGGAGCCTCGGTGGTGATCGAAATCTGCGGTATCGCGGCCCAGTTCACCACATATCGCTCGGGTGGTCCGTCGTCGTCGGAAAGCCGAGCGAGCCGGAATACCGACACGGTCTTGCGAACGATGAGCGTGCGCACGACCTCTCCGATTCGCTCGGGGTCTTCCAGCGCGAACATGAACCCGAACGTCAGCTCGGGTGATGACACGTAGGCGGGCACGAACATCGAGGCTAGCCGATCCACCGGGCCCGCGCAGCCGCCGCGCCGAACCGGTTGCTGCCCATGCGCTCACGGCCCCGGCCCGCGATAGTCGGGATCGCCCGTCACCGCGTTCGCGTCGGTGGTCGCACACGTACGGACCGCCCGCTTGCTTTTGTCGGTAATGCCGACGGTGTCCGCGCGTGACCTTGCCGTAACGGAGCATAACGATTTACCAGCGGCTCACGGGTTTCGTACACCATACTATTGCGCCGGTTCGGCAACCGCGCTTTCCTGAAAGAGTCCCGATTTCTCGGGGCGTCTTCCTCATCGCATCGTCGCGGATTTCCCGGTTACTTTGCCGTGCTGGTGGACTGTGGGGGGACGTCCGAGCGCGGGGCTGCGCCGGGGCCGAGGGGTGCCCCTCCCCGAAATCCCCCTCGGCCCTGGCGCATCCAGAATGGGATCGTTACCGCAGGGGTGTACGCACATGCCGACCGAATACGCAGGCGTCCGTAACGGGACCGCAGAGTTACCGCCGCCCGCCGAACTACTGCGCGCCTTCCGCGAGTCCGACGATCCGAGCCGGCTTCAGCACAGCGTGCTCAACGCCGCCCGGCAACTCGTCGAGTGTCACGAGCGGCGCAGCAAGGCCATCGATGCGGCGCACGCGCCGGACGCGCCGGAGGGTCGGGTCGCGGCGTGCAGCCTGCTGGTCGAGGACATCGATGGGGATCGGGCCGAGCTGGTCGGACGCATCGACGCGTGGGTCGCCGACAATGTCGAGCACCGCGGCGGCGCCTCGCTGCACACCGAGACGCTCGGCGCGGTGATCGATCGGCTGGCGGCGAAATGGATTGCGGCACAACGGGCTCTGCGGAGATCGCCGCAGCGGCGGACCTACCCGGTGCAGGTGGACGGGGAAGCCCACCTGCAGTGGTGCAGGCTCGCCGAGTTGACCGACGGGTATCGGGATCTGATCACCGATGTGATCGAACACCGGCGCAGGCTGCCGGTGTGGTGATCAGCGGGGCTCGTCGACCCCCGGCTCGACCACCTCGGCGTCGACGAACGGCGCCTCGGTGGCCGCCGCAGGCTGCGGCGCGGGCGGCTCGGGGTCGCGATCGAGATCGAGATCGACCTCCCGCTTGGCCTCGGCGTCGCGCCGGGCGGCCGCGGCGGCCTCCCGCATCTCGATCGCGTCGGTCATCCAGTCACCGATCTCCTTGGTGACCGCCGCGACGGTGCCCGCGATGATCCCCGCGATATTGCCGACGTGCTTCGCACCCGAGGATGTCATTTCTTGAATGAGATCCTTGTTGCTCTCGAATTTCCCGATCATTCAGACGCCCACTTCGCTTGCCTTTCGCTGACGCATCACGATAACACCGGGAGACGGTTCGCTCTTGACCAAGGCGGGCGGAAGTGCGAGCTTGAAAATCTTCAGCCACACCGAGCCGACCTGCTTGCTCAACGGACCCGTGTTGTACGGCAATCCGTACTTTTCACACAATGCGCGGACCTCTGCGGCCATCTCCGGATAGCGCGCGGCCGGGATGTCAGGGAACAGGTGGTGCTCGATCTGGTGCGACAAATTGCCGGACATGATGTGGAACAACTTGTTTCCGGTGATGTTGGCCGAGCCGAGCATCTGCCGGATGTACCACTCGCCGCGGGTCTCGTCGGCGGTCTCCTCTTCGGTGAACGTCTGTACGCCCGTCGGGAAGTGTCCGCAGAAGATGATCGAGTAGGCCCACACATTGCGGACCAGGTTCGCCGCGACGTTGCCGGCGAGCGTGCTGAAGAACAGCGGGCCGGTGAGCGCCGGGAAAACGACGTAGTCCTTGAGCGCCTGCTTGCCCGCCTTGCGCCACTGGCCGGCCACGAGCCGCTTGATGTCGGACCACTTCCGCTTGCCGCGCACGATGTTCTCGACCTCGAGGTCGTGGGCCATCACGCCCCACTCGAACAGCATCATCAGCGCGAAGGCGTACAGCGGCTGGCCGAGGCGCAGCACGTTCCACGACTGGGCCTCGTCCATCCGCAGGATGGAGTAGCCGATGTCGCGGTCCTTATTGTGGATGTTGGTGTAGGTGTGGTGGATGTAGTTGTGCGAGTGCTTCCACTGGTCCGCCGGGCAGACCGTATCCCATTCGAAGACACGGGAATTCAGGCCGGGCTCACGCATCCAGTCGTACTGGCCGTGCATGACGTTGTGGCCGATCTCCATGTTGTCCAGGATCTTCGACACGCTCAGCGCGGCGACCGCGGCCAACCAGAACGGCGGGAGGAAGCCGAGGTACATCAGGCCGCGCCCGGCGATCTCGAAACCGCGCTGCGCCTTGATGATCGAGTACAGGTACTCGCGGTCGCGGTCGCCGAGGTCGGCGACGACCTTCGCGCGCAGCTCGTCGAGCGCCTTACCCAGTTCTTCGACCTGGTCCGGGCTCAGAACGAGGGGGCCGTCTTTCGTTTCGGTCAGGATTGTCATGAGAAGAATCCTTTGCTTCAGATGGCGATGTCGACGTCCCCGACGGGGGCGTTGATGCAGAGCTGGATGGGCTGGTCCGGGTCGCTGTCGGTCTCGCCGGTCCGCAGGTTGCGGGTGCAGCCGGTGCGGCGAACCGCGGTGCAGGAGAAGCAGATACCCATCCGGCAGCCGTACTCCGGGGTGAGGCCCGCCGACTCGGCCTGCTCCAGCAGGGTCGCGCCGCTGTTGTCCGCGGTCACGCCGCTGGCCGAGAAGCTGACCGTGCCGAAGGCCTCGTCGGCCTCGACGGGGGCGAGCGAGAGCGTGAATTCCTCGCTGTGCAGCCGATCTTCGAGCTGCTCGGCCTCGTAGATCTTGCGCACCGCGGCCATCAGCGACGGGGGGCCGCAGACGTAGGCGTGCGCGTCGGCGAACCACGGGGCGACCCGCTCCAGCTCGTCGTAGTCGAAATACCCGCTCGAGCGCGCGGGCGCCACGTCGACCCACGGCGCGGTCGCGTCGACCCGGGTGGTGTCCGGCCGCCACGGATGACGCAACTCGATGCGGAAGTTCTTGTGCCGCTGGGCGATAGCGTCGAGCTCGGCGCGGTGCGGCACCACCTCGGGCGACTTCGCGTAGTGCAGGAAGACGACCTCACCGGGGTAGTCCTCGGCGGCGAGGGTGCGCAGCATCGACAGCACCGGCGTGATGCCGCTGCCGCCGCTGATCAGCAGCAGTCGGTCCGGACGCGGGTCGGGCAGCTGGAAGACGCCCGCCGCCTGCTCGAGGTCGACCACCATGCCCGGCGCGGCGTTGCGCGCCAGATACTGCGAGACCAAGCCCTCCGGGTGCGCCTTGACGGTGAGCTGGATGTGCCTGCTCCGCGCGCCGGCCGGGTCGATCGGGGAGTAGCAGCGGGTGTGGCGCACGCCGTTGATCACCACGCCGATCTGGACGTACTGCCCGGCGACGTGGCCGCGCCATTGCCGGGTCGGGCGCAGGGTGAGCGTCACCGAGCCGGGGACCGAGCGGTCGACGTGGACGATCTCGGCGCGCAGCTCCCGCGCGGTGAGCGTGGGGCGCACGAGCTCCAGGTAGCGGTCCAGCGGGTGGGGCGAGGTCAGGGTCTGCACCAGGTTGATGAGATCCACCATTCGTTCTCCATGCCTCTGGGTGTCGCGGCCTCAGGCCGGGGCTGTTCGACCTGGATGAGGTCCCGCGACGCTGTGTTCTAATTTCAGTGCACGTCTGTACACTCAACTAGTGTGACCGATGACCCGGGTCCGGTGTCAACCGGCAAAACATGTGACACGAACTACATCTTGGGATTAATGGAATGGTGAACGGATGTATGCTCACCGTGATGAGCGAGCAGGCAGCAACTCGAGGCGAGCGCAAGGAGCGCACGCGACAGGCCCTACTGGACGGCACCCTGGCACTGGCGGCCGACCGAGGGTTCGCCGCGCTGAGCCTGCGTGAGATCGCCCGCTCCGCCGGCATCGTGCCGACCGCCTTCTACCGGCACTTCGCCTCGCTGGAAGACCTCGGCGCGACGCTCGTCGACGACGGCATCACCGCGCTGCGCCTCGCCCTGCGCGAGGTGCGCCGCAAGCCCGACGCGAGCCTGTCCGACACCGTGCGATTCGTGTTCGCCCAGGTCGAACCGAAACGCGAACTGTTCGGCTTCCTGACCAGGGAGCGCCACGGTGGCTCCGCGGCCCTGCGCAAGTCCATCGCGATGGAACTGCAGCTGATCGTCCGCGAGCTCGTGGCCGACCTCTCCCGCATCCCCGCCCTCGACTCCTGGTCCCCCGCCGACCTCGAGATCGCCGCCGACCTCCTGGTCGCCACCGTCACCGACGGCATCGTCGCCTACCTCTCCGCCCTCCCCCGCGAACAAGACAGCATCATCAACCGCACGGTCCAGCAAATGCGCCTGATCGCCCTCGGCATGGGCGCCTGGTGGCCCCCCAAGCAGCGCTGAGCCGTCAGCGCGCCTCGGGGTCGAGGGCCAGCGCCGAACGCCCGCCGTCCACCGGCAACACCGCACCATTGACGAAACCGGCGTCCGGAGAGAGCAGATAGGCCACCGCCGCGGCGACCTCGTCCGTCCGCGCCACCCGGCCGAGCGGATGCAGTTGCGCCATCTGCTCTTCCACGCGCGCAGCCACGGAAGGGTCGAGGCCCGAAAGGAATTCGGCATAGCGCTCGGTGGCGACGGACCCCGGTGCGACCGCGTTCACCCGAATCCCCTTCGGGCCGTACTCCACTGCCAGCGCACGTGTCAGCCCCTCGATCGCCGCCTTCGCCGTGCTGTACGGCAGCGCCCCCGGCACAGCCCGCTGCGCCTGGTGCGAAGTGACATTCACGATCGCACCGGGAACCCCGGCATCCAGAAACCGGCGCACCGCCGTCGTACATCCGACCACCGCCGGCGCCAAGTTCGCCGTGATCAACTCGACCACCCGCCCCGCCGAGTCCGCGTGCACCGACGCATCACGAAACACTGCCGCATTATTCACCCACCCCACCAACGTCCCCACCTCTTGCGCCAGATCCGCCGCCCGCTCAGCCACCTCCTCGGCCGAAGCATCCCCCACCACCGGAATCACCCGCCCCTCCGCCCACCCCAACGCCCCCGAATCCCGCTCCACCGCAATAACAAAATCCTCCCCACCCCCCAACCTCTCCACAATCCCCCGCCCAATCCCCCGCCCCCCACCAGTAACCACATAAGAACGAGCCATCCCCCGATGCTAGACAGCGGTCCCGAGGCCTGATGCCTCCTCGCCGGACCCAGCGGGACACGACTGATGGAGCCGTTGTGTGGTGAAACGGGGCTGCTCGGCGGCGAGTGGCTGGAAATGACGGGTGGTGGGCGGTCCGGTGAGCGAAATCTTTCGGGACGAGCGCGCGAATGCTGGTTACCGTGAATTCGTGATCAAAAAGACGTCTGCCGCGCTGCTTTTCGTGTCGGGAGTGCTGGTCGCCGCTACCGCGCAGGCGGGGGCCGCGCCGGCCGAGGCAAGGAGCGACGGGGCCGAGTTGTTGTATCGGGCGCCGGCGCCGGGGAGTGCGCAGAATGCGGCGTTCTCGCCGGATGGGTCGCAGGTGCTGTTCACGAACTTTTTCGGCGGGTACAACAAGGGTGGGGCGAGCTTGAATCGGATGCCGGTTGGGGGTGGGACACCGCAGGAGTTGGTGCGGGAGGGGGATCAGGCGGCGGTGAATCTGCCGGGCTCGGCTTGGAACGGGCGGACGGGGTTGATCACCTTCTCGTACGACATCACCGATCGGGACGAGATCTGGACTCTCGCGCCGGGCAGCGAACCGCGGCAGGTGACCTCGCATACCGGCACCCGCGGCTACACGGAGCCGAGTTTCTCGCCGAACGGCGACTGGATCGTCTTCCAGGAGAACGACAGTCAGACCGAGGCGAACGCCCAGGGCAGCATCTGGAAGGTGCGCACCGACGGCACGGAGCTGACCAAGCTGGTCGACGGGCCCGGCACGAATACCGATAACCGCCAACCGAACTGGTCACCGAGCGGCGACCGGATCGTGTTCCAGTCGCGCAGTGGAACATCCACCGACTGGGACCTCATCACGATCGCCCCCGACGCCACCGCCCGCAAGTCGCTGACCACCGGTCCGGACGAGGACACCGACCCGAGCTTCTCCCCGGACGGCAAGTGGGTCGTCTACTCCTCCGACCACGCCCACACCGCGCACGCACAGGTCTTCGCGACCCGATCCGACGGCACCGGCCAGCCCCTGCGAGTAACCACGTCGACCCAGTACGACGGCGCCCCGAGCTGGTCCCCCGACGGCAAGTGGATCGCCTTCGAGTCCAGTGCCGACGGCCGAGCGTCAACAGCACTGTGGCGCATACCGATCCAAGTTCCCTGACCTGCGCAGCAAGCCCTGGCGAGTCCGTAGAAGTCGCCGAGTTCCGCTGCCGCAGAGCCGAACCCCCGCGGCAGCGAAACCTTTCACCCAAGGCGGAGCGATTGGGACAGGAACGGCCACGACGTTCGAAGATCATCCTCCCAGTAACCCCACGAATGCGTGCCGACCGGACGATCATCGAACGTCACCGGAATGCTCAGCGCGCGACGCCGATTCGTCAGCTTGACCGTGCAGAAGTGGATGGCCGCCTCGATGGGCCCGCCGAAGGCGATCTGGACCGGCAGCGGAATCCGCCCCTCCTGCACCCGCCGATCGAACGGAGTGTCGTGCGGCGCGGCCGGAAGACCGCTGCCCGCGCTCAAATAGACGGCGGTGCCGCGCAACCGCTCCGCGTTGACGAGCGGATCATTGGCCCGCCACAGCGGCCCGTCGGCCGGCCCCCACATGTTCTCGACGCTTTGCCCACCGCCCCAGTTCTCCACCGTGATCCGGACGAACTCGTGCCCGATCGGGTCCGATGTCTGCGCGCAACCGCTGTAGGACGCCACACCGTTCCAGAAACCGGGCGCGGCGATGGCGAGGTTCAACACCGAGGTGCCGCTCATCGATACACCGGCCAGCGCGCGAGTTTTATTGGCCCCCAGGAACTCCTCGATGACCGGCGGCAGCTCCTCGTTGAGGAACGTCTGCCACTTGTTGTAGCCGAGCACGGCGTCCGCGCGCAGCCAGTCGGTGTAGTACGAGTTGGCGCCGCCGAACGGCGTCACCACGTTGATGTCCTTGCCGCGCAGGAAATTCACGGCATCGGTCTGTACGTCCCACCCGCTCTCGTTCGGGCCGCCCCCGGATCCGTTGAGCAGGTAGAGCGTCGGTCGCGCCGCACCCCGGTCCGCGGCGCGGATCACCTGTACCGGGATGGGCCGGTTCATCGCGGGCGAGAAGACCGTCACGGTCTGCTGCCGATCGTTCACCTCGTCCACCGACACGACGCCGGGCGCCGCGTTCACCGGCCCGGCCGTCCCCGCCAGCCCGGCGGCGGCCAGCGCACCGGCGACTACCCAATGCAACGCTCTCAACCGTGTTCTCACTGCCACGAGCCCCTCTCACTTGCGGTCGGCACGCCTGCCCGGGACACCTCCCGGGCAGGCCCTCGCAAGGAGATTCGCGTCGCCATCGTCGGCGGTTTGGTCGCACCGCCGATTGTTTTCGCTCAGCGTGGCGGCTGGCTCATGTCCCGATTCATCTGGGGCAGTTCGATGCTGATCGGCATGCGGAGTTCCGCCAGGTAGATGAGGGCGGCTTGGCGGAGGAACTCGTCGAAGAGCCAGTAGGCGTCGGGGGCGAGGGGTACGACGGGGAGCAGGCCCTCGCGCACGGCGATGAACGGCCCCCAGCTGACCCGCAGCAGCGGATCCCACACGGGCTCACGGGGAATCGCCAGTCCATCGGCGATCTTGTCGCCGAGCAGGAAGCGGGTGAACGCGCCGAGAATGGGCTTGCTGAGCACGGCGAGATCGAGGTTCACGCCGAGCCGCAGGAGCCGGTCGGCCAGCGCGACGCCCTCGGGGGTCGGCGCGAGAACGGGGTCGAGCACCTGCGCCGCTTGGGAATTCGCCTCGGCCCACGAGTTGGGAATGTACTCGTCGCGGACGCCGAGCATGTGCGCGCACACCTGCCACGAGTGCAGAAAGGCCTCGGACTCGTGCGCCGGGATGGGCACGCCCCACGCGGTGAGGTGCTTCATGACGGTCGTCGGCAGGCTGTGCCAGGTGACCATGATGTCGTTCTGGCTGATCGGGATCTCCTCGTCGGCCGAGTGCTTCCAGTGCGGCGACTGGGGCAACAGGTGCCGCACGGCGGCGTGCACCAGCCTGGTCTTGACGCACGTCACGACCATCTCACCGTCGGGCGCATAGGCGTTCGCGGTCCCGATGTCGTAGCCGAGCTTGGCGGTCTTGGAGATGCGATCCTTCAGATCCTGACCACCCTTGGAGTAGTAGACCGCCCGCGCCTCCTTCGGGATGACCGTGCTCATCATGCCGCTGGCCAAGCCGTACAGCACGCCGAGATACAGGCCCCGCTTCTTGTTGAACTCGACGGCGGTGCCCAGCTTGCCCCGGTCGGTCCACTGCGGGAGCTGCCGGGCGTACTCCATGAAATCCCTTAGCTCCGTAGGTAACCCGTCCGGTAACGGCTGACCGTTTCTGGTCCAGGTCCGCAACAGCTGGTTCACCCTGGGCACGTCGCCACGGTCGATCAGCGCGGCGACCAGCTGGTCCGCCTCGTCGTCCCACACTGTCAGCGGATCGACGCCGGACCCGCTGCCCGCCACCGAACCGCCCGGTGACCAACTCCACGGCTCCGCCCGGGCCGGCGACATCGCCGCCAGCGCGCCGAACGCGCCCAATGCTCCGCCCGCCCGCAAAACGTTGCGCCTGCTGAATCCGTCCATGTCGCTACTCCTCGCCGAGCCATGACGCCACCGGGTCGACGCGGTGCGGGGCGAGTAGCGCCTCATCGCGCCTTTCAGTGGAAGAATCATCAGTAACTTAACAAGGCCGACTGCGCGCTGTCTCGCGTTTGAGAAACTGACTTAGAATCTCTCTCATTGCCTGAATGTTAGCCCGGCGGCTGTCATTGGATAGCCAGATGATCAGCCGAATTTCCCGACACGCGAGGCATCTTCGTCCCGGTTACCGACGGACACGCCGCATCCCGATCGTCCAGTCGATGCTCGAACTCTGTGCCTTGGTACTCGATAACCAACAGTTACTTATCGAGCGAGATCCGTAGCAGCGCAACTCTCTGGCTCACGCAACGTCACAGGAGCAACTACGCCCGAGATACGCAGTGCCCCAAAGCATCCGCCTCGCCGGACAAACAACACGACGACAGCGTGCGGAATAACCTCCTAGCCGACAGCGTTCACCAACGCATGCCAAAACCGTTCTCGGAGGCCGAACGTCAGAAATTCCTCGCGGACAAGCACATCGCCGTGCTGTCGGTCGCGGCGACCGACGGGCGACCGCCCGTGGCCGTCCCGATCTGGTACGACTACACCCCCGGCGGCGACATCCTGATCAATACGGGTGCCGGGCGTCGCAAAGCCAGGCTCATCCAGGAGGCAGGCGCGGTGACCGTCACGGTCCAGCGCGAAGACCTGCCCTACCAGTACGTGATCGTCGAGGGCACCGTAATAGACGCGACCACGCCGGCGCCGCTGGACGTGCGCGAGCGAATCGCCGTCCGCTACCTCGGCCCGGAGGAGGGCCGCGCCTTCATCGACCGGATGCGCGAGGTCGACTCCATCCTGTTCACGATCCGTCCCGACCGCTGGATCAGCCAGGACTACTCGAGCTGATCCCGTCCGCGGTGTCGTCACTCGAAAGAGGACGACACCGCGGGCGAATTCAGAGCCGGGCGGCCAGCCGGGTGCCCTGATCGATGGCGCGCTTGGCGTCCAGCTCGGCGGCGAGCTCCGCACCGCCGATGAGATGCAGGCTCACGCCCGCGGCGCGCAGCTCGTCCTCGAGGTCGCGGACGGATTCCTGGCCCGCGCAGACGACCACGTTGTCGACCGGAATCAGTTGCGGCCGTTGCCTTTTCTCGCCGAAGCTGATGTGCAGGCCGTGGTCGTCGATGCGCTCGTAGTTGACGCCGCCGACGTGATCGACGCCCTTGGCCTTCAGCGCGGCCCGGTGCACCCAGCCGGTCGTCTTCCCGAGCCCCTTGCCGAACGAGGACGACTTGCGTTGCAGCAGAACGACTTCGCGCGCCGCGGGCGACGGCTTCGGCTGAGCGAGCTGACCGGGCACCTGCTCGTTATCGGCGTCGACGCCCCACTCCTCCTTCCACTCGTCCAGCTTCAGCGTGGGATGCCCCTCGACGGTGAGGAATTCGCTGACGTCGTAGCCGATGCCGCCCGCCCCGATCACCGCGACGCGCTTGCCGACCGGACGCTCCTCGCGCACCAGTTCGGCATAGGACAGCACCATCGGATGGTCGATACCCGGAATGTTCGGGATGCGCGGCTTCACGCCGGTGGCGAGCACCACCTCGTCGTAGCGGGCGTCGATGAGCTCCGCCGCGGTCACCCGCTTGTTCAAATGCACTGTGACGCCGGTGATCTCGAGCTTCCTGCGGTAGTACCGGATCGACTCGTTGAACTCTTCCTTGCCCGGAATGCGGCGGGCGATGTCGAACTGGCCGCCGATCTTGTCGTCGGCCTCGAACAGATCGACGCGATGACCGCGCTCGGCGAGGTTGACCGCCGCCGACAGCCCCGCCGGCCCCGCGCCGACGACCGCGACGCGCTTGGTACGCCGGGTAGGCAGCAGTTTCAGCTCGGTCTCGTGGCCCGCGCGGGGGTTCAGCAGGCAGGACACGGTCTTGTGCACGAACGCGTGGTCCAGGCACGCCTGGTTGCAGGCGATGCAGGTGTTGATCTCGTCGACGCGATCCTGCTTGGCCTTGTTCACCCACTCGGGGTCGGTCAGGAACGGGCGCGCGAGCGAAACCAGTTGCGCGTCACCGCGAGTGAGGATCTCCTCGGCGATCTCGGGCATGTTGATGCGGTTGGACGCGCAGACCGGGATCCGCACCTGCTTGCTGATCTTCGCGGTGAACTCCACGAACGCCGCGCGCGGCACCGAGGTCACGATGGTCGGCACCCGCGCCTCGTGCCAGCCGATGTCGGTGTTGAGGATGTCGGCCCCCGCGGCCTCCAATTCCTTTGCTAGCGCGACGATCTCGTCGAACGTCTGACCCTTCTCGACCAGCTCGGCCATGGACAGCCGGAACACGATGACGAACTCCGGCCCGACCGCGGCGCGGGTGCGGCGCACGATCTCCACCGCGAGCCTGCGCCGGTTCTCCGGCGAGCCGCCCCACTTGTCGGTGCGCTTGTTGGTGCGCGGCGCGAGGAACTGGTTGATGAAATACCCTTCACCGCCCATGATTTCGCAGCCGTCGTAGCCCGCGAACTCGGCGAGCTTCGCGCAACGCACGTAGTCGTCGATGGTCTGCTCGACGCCCTTGGCCGAGAGCGCGCGCGGCCGGAACGGGTTGATGGGCGCCTTGATCGACGACGCGGAGACGCTGCCGGGCATGTACGAGTAGCGCCCGGCGTGCAGGATCTGAATGGCGATCTTGCCGCCCTCGTTGTGCACGGCCTTGGTGATCGCCCGGTGCCGGTACGCCTCGGTCTTGTTGGTCAGCTTGGCGCCGAACGGCAGCAGCCAACCGGTGCGGTTGGGCGCGTAGCCGCCCGTGATGATCAGGCCCACGCCGCCGCGGGCCCGCTCGGCGAAGTACGCGGCCAGCCTGTTGGTGTCCCAGGCCCGATCCTCCAGGCCGGTGTGCATCGACCCCATCACCACGCGGTTGCGCAGGGTGGTGCGGCCGAGGTCGAGCGGCTCGAACAAATGGGGGAAGGAAGACATCCGGCGATCCTTTTCTGGCGATTCAGTCCGCCCGCGGGGCTGTCGCGGGCGGGTGCAGGGCGTGCAGGACTTCGTCGCACCACTCGACGAACCCCGTCTCGACGCGGACACCCGCGCGCAGAACGAGGTACTGGTGCAGGGCCGTACCGGAGAGCTCGTCCGGTGCCGGAAAATCGCGTTTCTCGATGAGGCGATACACCTCGAGCCGCTGGGCGTGCTCGTCGCGGTGCCGCGCGACCTCCGCGCGCAACGCGCCGATATCGCCGTACGCGGCCGCGCGGATCTTGACCGCGAGCTCGTTGCGCGGGGTGCCGGTGTCCGAGGGCTCGGCGATCCAGCGGGCCAGTTCGGCGCGGCCCGCCTCACTCACCGCGTAGACCTTCTTGTCCGGCCTGCCCTCCTGAGCCACCGACTCGCTGTCGAGCCAGCCGGACTCGGCCATGCGCTTGAGCACGCGATAGATCTGCTGATGCGTCGCGCTCCAGAAGTAGCCGATGGACTTGTCGAACCGGCGGGCCAGCTCATACCCCGAGCCGGCCCGCTCGGTCAGCGATACCAGCAGCGCGTGCTCGAGGGCCATGCGGAGAGAATAGCCGTGACAGCCAGTACTATGCAACTGGGTGCATACCCTGGGTTTGGTGTCGGGCGTTGAGCCGTACCGCGGGGGAAAACGGCACTAGGCTGCGCGGCAATGAGTGAGCGCAGTGAGCCCGCGAGGAACGCGGCCGAGGTGGACGCGCGAGCGACCGTGGGACAGGCCGCCGGGCGCGGACAGATCGTGGCGTGGGGATTCTGGGACTGGGGGTCGTCTGCGTTCAACGCGGTGATTCTCACCTTCGTGTTCTCGGTGTACCTGACCGACAAGGTCGGTGACGATCTGCCGGGCGGGGTCTCGTCGAGCGCGTGGCTCGGGTGGGCGCTCGGGCTCGCCGGCCTCGTGGTCGCGGTGACGGCGCCGGTCAGCGGCCAGCGGTTCGACGCGTCCGCGAAACGTAAACGCTCCCTTGCCGTGCTGACCGCGCTCTGCATCGTCTCGATGACGCTGATGTTCTTCGTGCACGACGACTACCACTACCTGTGGCTCGGGCTGGCGCTGCTCGCGTTCGGCTCGGCGTTCTTCGAACTGGCCAGCGTGCCCTACAACGCCATGCTGCGGCAGGTGTCGACGCCGGCGACCGTCGGCCGGGTGTCCGGATTCGGCTGGGCGATGGGCTATTTCGGCGGCATCTTCCTGCTGCTGATCTGCTACTTCGGGTTCATCTCCGGCAGCGGGGACAGCCGAGGGCTGCTCGGCATGCCCACCGACGACGGGCTCAATATCCGTCTGGTGGCCATCGTCGCCGCGGTCTGGTTCGCCGCGTTCGCGCTGCCGGTGCTGTTCTCGGTGCCCGAATTGCCGCGCACCGACGCCGATCCCGGCGCGGCGAGCGCGGGTTTCGTCGAGTCCTACCGAGTATTGGTGCGGGACCTGCGGGAACTGTGGGCGGCCGACCGGCGCACCGCCGGATTCCTCATCGCCAGCGCGGTTTTCCGGGACGGGCTCGCCGGCGTGTTCACCTTCGGCGCGGTGCTCGCGGTCCGGGTGTACGACATCGCCGACTCCGACGTCCTCCTGTTCGGCATCGCCGCCAATGTGGTTGCGGCACTGGGCGCGATCGTCGCGGGCCGGTTCGACGACCGCGGCGGGCCGAAGGTCGTCATCGTCGTCTCGCTCGTATCGATGATCGTCTGCGGCCTCGCCCTGCTCGTCGTCTCCGGCCCGCTGATGTTCTGGATCTTCGGGCTCCTGCTGACCGTCTTCGTCGGCCCCGCCCAGTCCGCCGCCCGCTCGTTCCTGGCCCGCCTCGCCCCGCCCGGTCGCGAAGGCCAGCTCTTCGGCCTCTACACCACCACCGGCCGGGCCGTATCCTTCCTCGCGCCAAGCTTTTTCGGCCTGTTCGTCTGGTTCTTCGACAACGACCGCGCGGGCATCGTCGGCATCGTCCTCGTGCTCGCCATCGGCTTGGCCGCTCTGCTCCCCGTCCGCTCCCCCACTCCCACCGAGGTCGCCGCCGCCGAGTAGTCGGCGCGGCGGGCCGGTCGTCCGGCGGAGTGCGGGCGGCGGGAACGGATCGCATAGGCTCCTGGCGTGAGCCTGCCCTCCCCTACTTCCGAGAATCGCGCGGTGGTCACCGGCGCCTCCTCCGGCATCGGCACCGCGCTGGCCGCCGAACTCGCCGCCCGCGGTTATTCGCTGATCCTGGTCGCGCGGCGCGGTGAGGTGCTCACCGAGCTGGCGCAGCGCTTGACGCTCGCGCACGGGATCGCCGCCGAGGTGCGGGCGGTCGACCTGTCCGATCGCACGCAACGCGGGGCGCTGGTCGAGGAGCTGTCGGCGCGCGATATCGCGATCCTGTGCAACAACGCCGGGATCGCGACGTTCGGGGCGGTCGCCGAGCTCGACCTCGGCTACGAGCGTGCCCAGATGGAGCTGAACGCCGTTGCGGTGCACGACCTTACGCTCGCCGTGCTGCCCGGCATGATCGCCCGCGGGGGCGGCGGCATCTTGATCAGCGGGTCGGCGGCGGGCAACATGCCGATCCCCAACAACGCGACCTACGCGGCCAGCAAGGCGTTCGCCAACACCTTCTCCGAGTCGCTGCGCGGCGAACTCAAGGGCTCCGGCGTCCACGTCACGCTGCTCGCGCCCGGCCCGGTGCGCACCGAGACGCCGGACCCGGCCGACGCCTCGATCGTGGACCGGCTGGTGCCCGACTTCATGTGGGTGTCCTCGGAGTACACCGCGAAGGTGTCCATCGACGCGCTGGCTCGCAACAAGATGCGTGTGGTCCCCGGCCTGATCAGCAAGGGTATGAGCGTGGCGGGGCAGTACGGCCCCCGCTCCGTCACCGCACCGATCGCGGGGGCGTTCTACAAGAAACTCGGCGGGTAGAGACGCCCGTCACGGCAGGGTCAGGGATCCGTCAAGATCGCGCGCCCGGTCGTCAAGCAGCCGTAAGCTGGACCGTTGCCCGAAGAGGAATCGGCGTAGTCCTGACAGCGGCCCCGCATACGGAATAGCGGGGACGCACACAGGAGACACCGTGACGCTGCTGGAAATCTTCCCGTCGCTGAAGTCGGGGATGCCCTCACGCCTCGACTCGGCCGTATGGCCGCGCGACACGCACTACGACGACGCGGGCCGGATCACGATCGGCGGGGTGGCCCTGGCCGACATCGCGGATCAGTACGGCACTCCGACCTACGTCCTGGACGAGCGCGAGGTGCGCGAGCGCTGCCGGGCCTACCGCAAGGCCTTCCCCGAGGCCGAGATCATCTACGCCGGAAAGGCTTTGATGATCCGCGCGGTCGCCAACTGGGTCTCCCAGGAGGGGCTCTCGGTGGACGTCTGCTCATCGGGCGAGCTCGCCATCGCGCTCGCCGCCGGGGTCGCACCGCGGCGAATCATCATGCACGGCAACGGGAAATCCTTCGATGAGCTGAGCGCCGCGATCAAGGCGGGCGTGGGCCGCATCGTGGTCGACTCGCTGGCCGAGATCACCCTGCTCTCCGCCCTGGTCACCGACTCGCAGAACGTGCTGCTGCGCTTGTCCCCCGGCATCGACGTGCACGGGCACCCCGCGGTCCGGACCGGCGTCACCGACCAGAAGTTCGGCTTCCCGCTCGGCGGCGACACGGCCGCCGAGGCGGTCGCACGGATCATGCGCCAGCCCAAGCTGAACCTGGTCGGCTTCCACTGCCACCTCGGCTCGCAGATCAGCGACCCGGACTACTACGGCGAGGCCGTGCGCCGGGTGATCGCCGAGATGGCGCGGGTCCGGCAGGACCACGGACACCTGCTCACCGAGCTGGACTTGGGCGGCGGGCACGCGGTCGCCTACCGCGCAGGCGACGCCGAGATGAACCTCGGCGAACTCGCCGCCATCATCGAGGACGCCCTCGACGCGGCCTGTGCGCGCCAGCACTTCCCGCGCCCGCACATCTCGCTGGAGCCCGGCCGGGCCATCGTGGCGCACGCCGGCGTGACGCTGTACCGGGTGCTCTCGGTCAAGCACATCGAGGGCGGGCACACCTACGTCACCGTCGACGGCGGGATGAGCGACAACCCGCGCGTCGCGCTGTACGGCGCGCGCTACAGCGTCGTCGTCGCGAACCGGCACCCCACCTGCGCGAGCATGACCGCGACGGTGGCCGGGCGCTTCTGCGAGGCGGGCGACATCCTCGCCACCGACGTGCGTTTGCCGGTCGACCTGCGGCCCGGCGAGGTGCTGGCGGTGCCGTGCACCGGCGCGTACCACCACAGCCTCGCCTCGTCCTACAACAGCGTCGGCAGGCCGCCGATCGTGGCGGTGCGGCAGGGGCAGTGCCGGGAGGTGGTGCGGCGGGAGACCATCGCGGATCTCCTGTGCCGGGACATGGGCTGCTGAGGGCATATCAGCGTTGCGTCAAGATCGGGTCCGGGGTGCTCAAGGTTGCGCTAAGCAGCCTGGTCACAGCCGGTTTCGCGGCGTTGATTCTTGGTAGGCCCGCAGGCAGAGAAAGCGGGCGGATCAGGAGAGCACCCGTGACGTTAGTGGACTTCTTCGGGCCGACGCGGTCGGGAACGGCCGCACGCCTGGATTCCGCGGTATGGCCCGCCGGCGCGCGGTACGACGCCGAGGGCAGGATCGTGCTCGGCGGCGTCGCGCTGAGCGACGTCGCCGAGGCCTTCGGCACCCCGGCGCGGGTGCTCGACGAACGGGAGGTCCGGCAGCGCTGCCGCGCGTATCGCCGGACCTTCGCCGAGGCCGAGATCGCCTACGCCGCAATGGCATTGCCAGTAGCCGCGGTGGCGAGCTGGATCACCGACGAGGGACTCTCGGTGGTCGCCCGTTCGTCCGGCGAGCTGACCGCGATGCTCGACGCCGGCGTCGACCCGAAGCGGATCATTCTGCACGCCAAGGACTTGCCGCGCGAGACGCTGGCGAACGCGGTGGCGCGGCAGGTGGGCCGGATCGTGGTCGGCTCGCCGGCGGAGATCGACCTGCTCGCCGCCGTGGCCACCCGGCCGCAGCGGGTTCTGCTGCGCGTCTCCCCCGGCATCGAACATGACTTGCCGCATGGTGTCCCGGTGGGCTTCCCACTCGGCGACGCCACCGCGACGGCCATCGCGCGGGTGCTCGGCGCGCCGATGCTCGAATTGACCGGCCTGCACTGCCATCTCGGATCCCAGATCTACAACCCCGACCACTACGGCGAAGCGATCCGCCGGATGGTCGCCGAGATGGCGCAGGCGCGGCACGATCACGATTGCCTGCTGACCGATCTCGACCTCGGCGGCGGGCACGCGATCGCCTATCGCACCGGTGACGCCGAGATGAACCTCGCCGAACTGTCCGCGATCATCGAGGACGCGCTCGACGCGGCATGCGCCCGTCAGCATTTCCCGCGGCCGAGGGTTGTGCTGGAACCGGGGCGGGGCATCGTGGCGCGGGCCGGGGTGACGCTGTATCGGGTGTTGTCGGTCAAGCACGGCGACGGCGGAAGCGTCTGCGTCGTCATCGACAGTGCCACAGGAACTTTCGCGGGCGCGGTGGTGGCGAACCGTCGGGCAGGCGGCCCACTGGTGACCGCGACCGTCGCGGGGCGCGCGGGCGATGTCATCCTCGCCACCGACGTCCGGTTACCCGCCGACCTGCGGCCCGGCGAACTGCTCGCTGTGCCGTGCTCCGGCGCGTACCAGCACGCATCGCCGCGCACGCGGGTCATCGCGGTACGCGAGGGCCACTACGCGCAACTCGTTCGCCGCGAGCCGGACCTGCTCGACCGCGACGCGAGCTGACGCGCCTGTTGATCTCCCGCACAAGCAGTCACGCGGTCGCAGGTGCGGGAAATCAGTCCGTCAGCGCTTCCGCGTTCCGAAAATGCTCCGGCTGATCTCCCGCCCGGCCGCGGTCGCCGCCGAGCGCAGAAAGCTCTTGACCGCAGGGTTTTTCATGATGCGTTCGGCGGTCGAGTCCTCGTCGCCCTTCGAACGCCCGGGCGCCGGGGCGGATTGCACCGTCTCATCCGCCGCCGCTACCTTCGCGGCCAGGATCTCGTAGGCCGATTCGCGGTCGATGGTCTGCCCGTACTTGCCGTGCAGCGAGCTGGACAGGGCGCGCGATCTGATCGCCTCGTCGCCGATGGTGTCCATGAGCGATCGCGGCGGCTGAATCCTGGTCCACGCCACCGGCGTCGGCGCGCCCCGCTCCGAAAGGACCGTCACCACAGCTTCTCCCGTGCCGAGCGAGGTGAGCGCCTTTTCGAGGTCGTAGGCGCTCGTCTTGGGATAGGTGCGCACCGTCTTCGACAGGGCCTTCTGATCGTCGGGCGTGAAGGCGCGCAGCGCGTGCTGGATCCGCGCACCCAGTTGGGACAGCACCGGATTCGGGATGTCGGTGGGCAGCTGGGTGCAGAAGAACACGCCGACGCCCTTCGAGCGGATCAGTTTGACGGTCTGCTCCACCTGATCGAGGAACGCCTTCGACGCGTCCGCGAACAGCAGGTGTGCCTCGTCGAAGATGAAGACCAACTTGGGTTTATCCACATCGCCCACCTCCGGCAGCGTCTGGAACAGGTCGGCGAGCACCCACATCAGGAAGGTCGAGAACATCACCGGCCGCGCCGCCTGCGCACCGAGCTCGAACAGCGTGATCACGCCCTGACCGCCCGCGACGCGTACCAGATCGCTCGGATCCAGCTCCGGCTCACCGAAGAACGTGTCGCCGCCGTCGGCCTCCAGGTTCACCAGCGCCCGCAGGATGACGCCCGCCGTGGCCGCGGAGACGCCGCCGATGCCCTTCAGATCCTCCTTGCCCTCCGGACTGGTCAGATGCGTGATGACGGCGCGCAGGTCCTTCAGGTCGAGGAGCGCCAGACCGTTCTTGTCCGCCCAGTGGAAGATCAAACCCAGCGTGGACTCCTGAGTCTCGTTGAGCCCCAGCATCTTACTGAGCAACACCGGACCGAACGAGGTGATCGTCGCGCGGATCGGGACGCCGACGCCGTCGGTGCCGAGCGAGACGAACTCGGTCGGGTAGCCGGCCGGCCGCCAGTCGTCGGCGCCCGTCTCGGCGGCGCGGGCGCTCAGCTTGTCGTTCGCCGCGCCCGGCTGGGACAGGCCGGACAGGTCGCCCTTGATATCGGCGAGCACCACGGGAACGCCTGCGCGCGAGAGCTGTTCGGCGATGCCCTGGAGCGTCTTCGTCTTCCCGGTGCCGGTCGCCCCCGCCACCAGGCCGTGGCGGTTCATGGTGCGCATCGGAATGCGCACGCGCGCAGCGGGATCCACCGTGCCGTCGACGACCACGGTGCCGAGTTCCAGTGCCGCACCGTCGAACGCGTACCCCGCGGCGATCTCCTCTGCGGCCGAACTCGCCGGTTCGGCGGCGGGTTGCTTTTCGCCGGCCTCCGCCGCCGCTTGTTCGGCCGCGGCTTGCGTCTTGCTGGCCTCCGCCTCCGCTTTTTCGGCCGCGGCCTGCGTCTTGCCGGCCTTCACCGCCGCTTCGTCGGCAACAGCGGCGGTCTCGCCGGCCTTGGCCGCCGCGCTCTCGACCTTCGCTCCGTCACCCGCCCCCGCCTGCTGCTCGGCGAGTTCGCGCTCCGCCTCCTCCGCCGCGGCGGCCGCCTCCGCCGCGACCCGAGCCGCCTCCTCGGCCGCCTTGCGCGCCGCCGCCGCCCGCTCCTGGGGGGTACTCATCGCCCGACCACCGTCCCCATCGAATGGCTCCGCGATCCCGCGTCCATAGCACGTCCTCCGTCTGGTCTGACCCGAACCGCTTACGCGATGTTTGCTGTCGTACCGAAAACGCCTGTGCCGATCTGGGGAAAACTGTATCGCCGAGCGCCACGCTTTCGGGAGACCGCGCACCGCCCCGATCCCCGCCGTGTTCCCGGCCCCCCGAACATGCCGGGTCGCGAACCGGGCGGGACGGCGCTGGCGCGGCGGCACAGGCGTCACAAATCAGACAGAGCTACTGTTGCTGCCGTGTCGGATAAATATGTGGTGTGGATGGATTGTGAGATGACGGGCCTGCGCCTGGACAGCGACAAGCTGATCGAGGTGGCCGCGCTGGTGACCGACAGCGATCTCAATATCCTCGGTGAGGGCGTGGACATCGTCATCCACGCCGACGACGCGGCGCTGGCCGCCATGCCGCAGGTCGTCGTCGACATGCACGCGCGCTCCGGGCTCACCGAGGAGGTGCGCCGCTCCACGGTCACCATGGCCGAGGCCGAGCAGCAGATCCTCGACTACATCCGGCAGTACGTGCCGACGCCGCGCACCGTGCCGCTGGCCGGTAACTCGATCGCCACCGACCGTGGCTTCATCGCCCGCGACATGCCCACCCTGGACGCTCATCTGCACTACCGGATGATCGACGTGAGCTCCATCAAGGAGCTCTGCCGTCGCTGGTACCCGCGGATCTACTTCGGCCAGCCGGAGAAGGGCCTCGCCCACCGCGCGCTGGCCGACATCAAGGAGTCCATCCGCGAGCTGGAGTACTACCGCCGCACCGCGTTCGTCCCCGCGCCCGGGCCGTCCACCGCAGAGATCGCCGCCGTCGCCGCGGAGATCGGCGCTGCCGCCGCACCCGCCGAATCGCCCCAGGTCAACGCCGTGCCGGAAACCGATTAGGGAGACGAAGGGGTAACACGCTAGTATCGACGGCGCCGGTGTTGCACCGGCGATGGTGACCGTAGTTCAGTTGGTAGAGCACCAGGTTGTGATCCTGGCTGTCGCGGGTTCGAGTCCCGTCGGTCACCCCAGCGGCCCGGGTCGAGGAGTAGTCCTCGGCTCGGGCTTTTTCGTGCGTCATGCGGAGTGCGACGCCGCTCAGGAATTGCACCCGCCGCAGAACTCCGCGGTCGGACTCAGGGCCCACACTCGGACTCGGGACCCGCACTCGAGGCCCGCACTCGCACTCGAGGCCCGCACTGCACTCGGGGGCGAGTCCCGCACTTGGGGGCGGAGTCCCGCACTCGGAATCAGGGCCCGCACTCGCACTCGGGACCCGCACTCGCTCTAGACCTCTAAAGCGAGTGCGGATCCCGATTGCGAGTGCGGAGTTGCGGCAGCGCCCATACCCGGGCCGGGACGTCGCGGCGAGTCTGCCTGTCCGCCAAGCCGAGTGGGCCGATTCGGATTCAGCCGCTCAGCGCGGGTCGGCGTTGCCCGCCTTCCACACCGGCCACGGAATGTTCCAGTCACCCAAACCGTCCACGCCGGAAAGCGTTCCGCCGACGGTGTTCTTGATGATGGTGATGTCGCCGCGCTTGGCGTTCTGATACACCCACTGCGCGTTCGCCGGGCTCAGGTTCAGGCAGCCGTGGCTGGTATTGCTGTAGCCCTGCTGCCCCACCGACCACGGTGCCGAGTGAAAGAAGATGCCGCTGTAGGAGATTCGGGTCGCGAAATCGATCGGCGTCTTGTAGCCGTCCGGTGAGTTCACCGGGACGCCGTACGTCGAGGAGTCCATGATGATCTTGTCGAACCGGTCGCTGACGATGTAGATGCCGTTGTCGGTCGGCGTGCTGTTCTTGCCCATCGAGGTCGGCATGGTCCGGATCACCTGACCGTTCTGCTCGACCGTCACCTGCTTGGTGTTGTCATCGGCGGTGAAGATCGTCGCGTCGCCGATCGTGAAGAACGACTGGATGTTGTCCTGGCCGAACAGTCCGTTGCCGAGATCACGGCCATACACATTCACATTCACCGTGACCTTCGTCCCAGGCGCCCAGAAATGCTCGGGCCGCCACCGGACCTCGCGGTTGTTCACCCAGTAGAACGCGCCCTCTACCGGCGGCTCAGTAGTGATCTTGATCGCATCCTGGGCCGCTTTGCGGTCCGGAATCGTCTCGTCGAACTGCACCGCCACCGGCTGACCGATGCCCACCACCTCGCCCTCGCCGGGCAGCAGATAAGGCTTGGTCTGGCTGTCCGGGGAACTCGTCGTGAAACTCAACATCGTCGAGTTCGCGCCGCCGAGCCCGATCGCGTCGGCCTTGAGCCGATAGACCTTGCCGTAGCCCAGCACCTCGGTCGTCTCCCACGACCTGCCGTCGGCCGCCAACCTGCCGTTCACCGGCTGGTTCTGTGCGTTCACCAGCGTCACGTTCGTGAACCGGCCGTCCTCCACATGGAACGCCAGCGGCACCCCCGGCGAAACCCCCATCTCGCCGTCCTTGACCGGCGACAACAGCTTCGGCTTGATCAGCTCGACCAGCGGATTACGGTCGATCGCGACCGTCGACGCGTCCGACTTCTCCGACGACGAACACCCCGATAACACCAGCGCGGCCACCGCCACCACCGCGGCAGGTGCGGTGATATGTCGTATCCACCGACGTCGACCTCGACCAACGCTCATCTCAACCCCGTTTCAAGTCCCGGCGCACCCGAAAGCCCACCGATGGCTTCGGATCCCGACCGCATACAGCTCCGCCCGCCGTGCCTGCGGAGCGGCCGAGACCACGTTCGGTCATTCTGCCAGTGCGAGCAGCTCGCACCAACGCGAAAACCGCGCCGACACAGGGGTGTCACAGGGATAGATCCCAACTGCCCGGTCCGGTGTTAACACGCCCCATCACCCCCGGTCAGGACGCGATTTCACATCTAGCGCCTCGGCCTGTTAAGGTTTGTCCCGCACCGGAACACGGAGCAAGCGCCATTAGCTCAATTGGCAGAGCAGCTGACTCTTAATCAGCGGGTTCGGGGTTCGAGTCCCTGATGGCGCACACTTTCTCTGTCCGCGAACAGAATTCACGTGCTACGTGCTCTAACACACTAGAGCACAGTCTTGATAGCCCCTCTACCAGCGGCTATCTCTTGTTTCCCCAGGTCACGCCGTCCGTGTCGGCCGCTCCCGATGTGTCGTCGTTCCCGGTGCCTGCCGGTCTGCGCGGCGGGCGGCTGGCGCCGATGCTCTCTCCCTTCGATAGTCGAATTCACACGGTTCTCGGCTCGGTACTGGTCAACCACAACGGGCGAATCGCGGAACGGTCGGTGCTCGGCGCACTGGGATGGACACCCCGCGCCCGGATCGGCATCCAGCCGGTGGTCGAGGGCGTGCTGAAGGTCACCGCAGATCCCGATGGCGCCTACGCGATCGCCGGCAACGGGCAACTCCAGATTCCCGCGGCGATCCGCCGCCGTGTCCGGCTCCGTATCGGCCACCGCGTGCTGCTGGCCGCCCATCCCGAGCACCACCGGCTGATCATCGTCGGCGAGTCCATCTTGCTGCAGGTCCTCAGCGACCTGGAAACCTTGATCGACGCGGGTGAGCAGCGGTGACGACATCACAGCCTGGCCTCACCGTCGCCGAACTCGACGCCGCCCGCACCCTGCTGGCCCGAATGGGCATCAGCCCCGCCGACCTGCTCGACATCCGCCCCACCGCACCGACATTCGCCCAATACATCCCCGTCGTACGCACCCGGGTGACAGCACCCGGCACCTTGAAAACCTACGACACCCATTGGAAGCGCCTCGAACTCGTATGGGGCACCCGCCGTATCGACGAACCCACCATCGGTGAAATCACCGACATCCGCGACGCCGCACGCCACCACGCCAAACGCGACCGCAACAGCCGCGACGGACGCGGCGCCGCCGAGGCCATGATCAGCGCGCTGCGCTTCCTCTACCGCCACGCCGAGAACGACGGACTCATCCGGCCCGCAGACAACCCCGCCCAACGAGTTGCCAAACCACGCCGGGTTCCCTCCACCCGGCGAGGACTGCCACTGACCCAGCTCGCCGAGATCACCCACGTGGCCGCCACCACCGGCAACGATCCCGAACTCGACACACTGTTACTGCGGTTGCATTCGGAAACCGCGTGCCGTCGCGGCGGTGCACTGGCACTACGACCCGAGGACCTGGACCCACAGCAATGCCTGATCTTCCTGCAGGAGAAGGGCAAGGTACCGCGCTGGCAGCCGGTGTCACCGACGCTGATCGCCGGCCTGCTCCACCACGGCCGAACCCGCGGCGCCCGCTCCGGCGAGCAGCTACTCCGCTACCGCAGCGGTAAACCGATCACCCGCCGCCGCTACGACGGACTGTGGACCCGCATCGGTTATGAATTGCCCTGGGTGGAAAAGCAGCAGATCACCACCCACTGGATCCGGCACACCACCCTGACCTGGGTGGAGCGAAACTTCGGGTTCGCCGTCGCCCGCGCCTACGCCGGACACGCCGAGGGCAAATCCGACGGCTCCACAACTACCTACGTACGCGCCAGCCTCGAGGAGGTAGCACTCGCACTGGCGACCCTGACCGGTGAACCACACCCGCTCGCAGCCGCAGCCTGAACTCCCTCGCCGCGCTGTCGCGCTCCGGCACCCTCCTTCTTCGAAAGTGCCGGAGCGTCAGAGCATTGGCCCCGAGGACGGGCCTCGTTATGGGATATTCCGAACTCGGCTATGGGATATTTCCAACCGGGTCGATTGGTGTTGTGATCGCGGGAACTTTTTGAGTACCATGGTTCTATCCCACGTGGAATTTTCCCGGCAACTGCGAGTGCGGACCCGGATGAATATTTGTCTATCGCTCTGGCTCCTGCAAATCAGGAGGTACGCAATGCATCCTCCGGTCCCACTCCCCCAGTCTTCGACCCCCGCTCCACCTAACGAGGTGAATCCCCTCCCTATCCCCGCATTGAGGGTGCTCACCCGAACCACCGAAAACTATCTGTACAGCGTCACCACGATCTGCTGCCACGGCCAACTCAGTGACCGTGCACCCGCCAAACACCTGCAGTGGCGACCTGGCCGGCGAATTCGCCTGGCAGTCAGCGGGCATGCCATCGTAGCCGTCGACGACGCGAACGGTAATGCTCATATCGGGCGGGAAGGCCATATCCGCCTCCCAGCGCCTATCCGCCATCAATGTTGCATCACCCCGGGAGACCGGCTGCTCATCGCCGTATCCCTCGAACGACAAGCGATCTTAGTCTATCCATTTTCGGTAGTCGACGACAATCTCGCCACTCTCCATCAACAGATGTCGCGTAGCGCGTCATGACAGCGGCAGCCGAAATCGAAGCGGCGCGATTGCTCCTTGAACGTCTGGGGTTCACCCCCGAACAGCTTCTCCAAGCCGCAGCGGCGACCGCGCCTACCGTCGGTCAGTACATCGCCGCCATCACGGCCTCGATGCCGCAGAGCACTCTTCGCGTCTACGGCACCTACTTGCGACGCATCGAAGACGCCTGGGGTGAGCGCGTCCTCACCGAACCCACGGCTGCCGAACTCAGGCAACTCGCCGAGCAGGCGAAACACAACGCCGTAATCCGCCGCAACTCACGCGGCGGCCGAAGCGCAGCCGAAAGCCTCATCGCAGCCGCGCGCTACCTCTACCGCCGTGCCGAAGAAGACCGCTACATCCGCCCCGACAACAACCCAGCGCGCCGAGTAGCCAAACCGCGCCGCCTGGCCAGCACCAGACGAGCGATCTCCCACAACAAACTCGCCGAAATCGTGCACGTCGCGGCTACGACCGGAAAATGTCCGCACGTCGGCCCTGACCGCTCAGCAGTACGCCGACACAGTCCAAGTGCCGTCGAAATTCGTCTGGAGTCATTTGGTGGCCAAGCAAGCAACCCCGGCCCGCTAGTGACATCCCGGACTAAAGCAGTAGTCAGTCCAGGCGCTAATTCGAGTCGGTGGTATAGGTCACCGGCCAGCACCAGACACCGGGTGAATGCTCATAACCGACACCGCGTTCGATGGTGATCGGCCGCTGCCCGGTGCGGGCAAGGGTCGACTCGACATTCAAACGGATCACCGCATCGAGTGCGGCTGGTGTCATCGCCTTCGGAAGGAAGACGTTCAGCTGCTCAGCGCGTGGTTCGGTCATAGACCCATCCTGACCCAAAAGCCCGCAGTCGCGGTCACAACTCCACCACAAAAGAGCCGGACCGACGCCACTTTGCGCGGCGGGAGAAGCAGGTCAAGTCCTGGTGCGTGGTGTCAGCCGGGTGGTCACCGAGTTATCCGGATTCTGGTCAGCCGGTGAGTTGTGCGGGGGCGGTTTCGTCTTGGTCGTCGGTGGTGGTTGATCTCGCGGGAGCGAGCCAGGACGTCGAGGCCGAGGTAGCGGCGGCCTTTGATCATCATCGTGTTGTTCGGCCAGGACCGCGCCGACCAGGCGGATGATCGAGACGAGGTCGGTGAAGATGCCAACGACGTCGGTGTGGCGGCGGATCTCCTTGTTCAGCCGGTTCCTTGGATTGTCCGACCAGATCTAACCGCCAGATTTGTTGGGTAGGGCGGTGAAGACAACGGATCCGCGCGTGCCGAATCGAGATGTGATCGGCCACTTTCGCAGCTTTTCCTCAAGGCGTCGAGCATCCGGCCGTATGGGCGGCAACCGATCCGGTGTCGACTTGTGTCAGGACTCGACGCGGGCAACCCCCCAGACCGTATCGCCAGTCACCCAGGGAGTTGCTGCTCTACCTTCTCGGTCGTCAAGACGCCGCACGGATCGAACTCACCGGGCCTGCCGACGCTGTTGCTGTTGTCCAACGAACACGGTTCGGCCTGCAGGAGACGGGTTTTCGGCTCGCCTCGATAGCGACCAATGACTTTCCAGTTGTGAGCGAATGTTTGGCTGCCACTGCAGGCGGGTTGCCGGTGAACCGCCACGGCAACGATTGTCCGTTACCGCGCGGGTCGAACGGTAACCCGCGGCTATGTCCGGAACCTGGCGGATCCGGATTGCTGTGACAGCGTGGAGGTTTCGTTATCCTTCCAGGTCGCGTCTGGCGTAGCCGTACATTCCGAGCGCGATCGCCGCGATGATGACGACCACCAGCGTGGCGCTAGCGCCCCAGTCCGGTGCGGTGTCGGGTACGGCGGCGAGGTGTGCGAATGGGGAGATCTGCTGGATCCATCTTGGTGCGCCGGTGCTCTGGGCCGTGACGTCGAGGAGGAATCCGCCGACAACGGGGATGGCGCCGATCGCGCTGACCGCGGCGGGGTACCAGCCCGAGGCCAGTACTGCGGCGCCGAGTGCGAGCAGGGCTACGGGGGCGATGTTGAGCGCACCTGCGAGGGCATCGCCCAGGGTCAGCGGGGCGCCGGTGAGTACCGCGCCTGCCCACATCGCGACGGCCGCTGTGATCAGCAGGATCAACAAACCGCCTGCGGTGATGGCGATTTCGACTCCCGCCAGTCGGTAGCGTGATAGCGGCAGGGCATGCAGGGCGGTCCAGCGGCGTGCCTTCTCATCGGCGACAGCGGTGGCGATGCGACTGGCGGCGTACCCGCCGGCCGGAAGGGCCAAGATGGCAAATATCGCAGCGGCGAACCCGGTAGCCGACCCGAGACCGCCGAATCCGGCTGTCGCGGCGAGCTCGGCGAAACGCGGGTTCTCCTTCATGAATTCAAGGATCGAGGAGATCAACGCCCCGATCAGCAGGCAGTAGGCACCGATGCCCAGTGCCCACCCGGCGGTGGGCCACACGGCACGCCGAATTGCGAAACCGGGCACTGATCCGAGCAGGCGAGTACGCGGTGCGCGTGTGCTGGACAAGGCGATCACCGCACCGCCGATGTCGCGCCGCTGGGCGAGGGCGAGCGCGCACGCTGCGGGCACGACGACGAACAACAGCAGCACGAGCACTGGTGCGACACGGTTCTCGGCGTAGGGCGCGGTGCGGGCGCCCAGGCCGAAGGGAGTAAGCCACGCCACCCACGCGAACCCGGCGACACCGTCGGCGAGCATCCGCAGCAGCAGACTCAGCCCGACTGCGGCCGAGGCCAGCCAGGTGGCTGCGGCTCGTGACGGCATCAGTTGCGCGGCAAGCAATCCCATGCCTGCGAAGGCGGCGGTGGTGCCGAATACGCAGGCCGCGTGCAGGAACGCACCGAGCGGGTCGGTACCGGTGAGGACAAGCGCGGTACCGACCGCGGCCCCGATCACCGCCGCGGCCAGCCACAGTGTGGCGGTCACTCGCGCGAGCACGTCGAGCGAGCGCAGTCTGCCGCTGAGGAGCAGCTCCCAGCGTCCTGCGTCCTCCTCACCACGAGTCAGGCGAGTAGCGGCCAGCAGCGCCCACACCCCGCATAGCACCAGCACCGGGGTTCCGGTGCGCCACACGGTGAATCCGCCAGGGTCGGACAGAGCTAGCGGAGCACCGAAAAGTACTCGGATGGCGGGGTTTTCAGCGAGGGCACGGATCGCCTCGGTGTCGATGGTGCCGGCGAAGACGGTGCGGTATTGAAACGCGACCAGCGCCGACATCCCCGCGGCGATGGCCGTCACGAACAGCACCCCACGCTGTGCTTGACGACGGGCGAGCCGAGCCGCCGCGCGCCCCGGCGCGAGGATTGATGCGGCTGTCGAGGCGCTCATCGCTACTTCTGCCCGTAGTAGGCGAGGAAGATCTCCTCGAGGCTGGGTTCGCGCGAGGACAAGGTCGTCACCTGGGCGGCGGCCAGTGCGCGCAGTGCCGGTGCCGCAGGCCCGGACAGCGTGAACCGGAGTCGGCCCTGTTCGGGCGCTTCGACACCCTCGACACCGGCCGCCTCCAGCGACGGCGCTTGGCCCTCGTAAGTGATCTCGATAATGGTGCGGTGTAACCGGCGCAGCTCCGTCATAGTCGCGGTCTGCACAAGCCGGCCGGCACGCAGGATCGCCACCCGATCACACAGCGCCTCGACCTCGCCGAGTTGATGCGAACTCAGAAATACGGTCTGCCCCCGGTCTTGAGCCTCACCGACACACCGCCGAAACTCGTGCTCCATCAACGGATCCAGCCCGCTGGTCGGCTCATCGAGAACCAGCAGTGACGCTCGGGAAGCGAACGCGGCGATCAAAGCGACCTTCTGCCTGTTGCCGGTCGAATAGGTTTTGCCAGGCTTGTCCACATCGAGGGCGAACCGCTCGATCAACTCGCCGCGGTACTCCAGATCAGTGCCCGCACCGACCTGAGCAAGCAGCTCCAAGGTCTCAGCACCTGTCAGCGACGGCCACAAGGCCACATCAGCAGGCACATACGCCAGGTGGCGGTGCGCACGCCGGACATCGGCGGCATCATCGCCGCACACCCGCGCCAGCCCGGCCGAGGGACGAATCAAACCGAGGAGAAGCCGGATAGTGGTCGATTTGCCGGCCCCGTTGGGACCGAGGAACCCGAACACCTCGCCGGCACCAACCGTGAGACTGAGATCATCGACCGCGACGGTGCGACCGAATCGTTTGGACAGATGCTCGATCATGACCGCAGGACAGGTTTCGATTGCAGGCACAGGCGAGGAGGCCGCGACAGTAGACACGGGAGCCCCTTTCAAGTCGGCGGATACGACATGCCGACCAGACTTCCCGGCGCTCCTGAAATACAGGCTACCCGGCCGCGGCAGGCAGCGCGGGCTTTCCCGAAGCGCCACAACTACACCCGATCCGTTCCAGCGAACCGCTGCCTCAGCCACGCGATGAACCAGCCCGGACCAGACCGTCCACTATTGCGCGGTCGCCTCGGGGTGTACCGGAGCATGTTTGCCGGTGGGCAGGTTGTCGGGCGGTTCCACCCGCAGCATCCGCGCCACGGGAACATCGGTCGAGGAGTGCAGCACGATCGACAACGCGATCGTCACCGCGACTAGATCGAAAACCATCTCACTGTCGGTGATTCCGGATTGCAACGCCAACAACCCGTACACCACCGAGGCAAAACCTTTCGGCCCGAACCATGCCGCGGCCGCCCGCTCGCCGCGGCTGAGCGGGGTCCGGATCAACGACACCAACATCGCTGCCGGGCGCACGAGCACGATCGCGACGATCGCGATCACCCACGCGCCCACCCCGAGGTGACCGATCCGCTCCGGGGTGATCAACGCACCGAACACCAGCAACGCTGCGAACTTCGTTGTCTCGGAGAGCAATTCCCCGAACGGCTCGTAGTGTTCGGACGCGACCCGATCCAGTGTGGCCAGGGTCGACCCGGCGGCGAAGGCCGCCAGATACGGGTTCGCGTGCGTCAGATGGCAGGCCCCGTAGAGCGTCACCGCGATGGCGAGCGGTCCCAGCGCCTGCAGGCGTGGCTCGATGGTAAGAATCTTCGACCACCGCCACGCCAACGCGACCGCAGCGGGTAGCACGATGCCCAGCACCAAACCCAGGACCAGCTCGACCGCGATGTCGGCCAGGCCGGAGTCCTTGTGCTGTGCGGTCGCCAAGAAAATCAACACGAACGGCAGGGCCAGGCCGTCGTTGAGACCGGACTCGACATTGAGCAAGCGCCGCAGCCGCAGCGGGACATCCTGACGTCCCACGATCGCCGCCGCGAACACCGGATCGGTCGGTGACAGGATCGCGCCAACCAAAAACGCTGTGGGCCAATCCAATCCGACCAGCCAGTGCGCTGGAACCGCGATCAACGCCATCGTCAACGGCATCGCCAAGCCCAACGCACGACCCGACAGCCGCCACCCCTCACGCAGCGCGGGCACATTGGCTCGCTGGCCATCGGTGAACAGCACGATATCGGCCAATGTCACCACCAGCGAGTCCGACGGCGCGACCGTGACGAAGCCGAACACCCCATCACCGATCAACGCGCCCGCGAGCAGGAACAGCAACGCCGTCGACAACACAGTCCGCGCCGCGACACCCGAGAGCGACACACTGATCAACAGCACCACACCGAAAGCGAGCACCAGCGCCACGACATCCACCCCGTCCACGACCGAACACGACCTGCCTGCCAGATCACGCTGCCGACCAGACTTCCCGGCGCACCGCTCGTAAAGATGCCGTAAAGGCGAGCACAACGCAAACCGGACTCAACTCAACCCGCGCGAGTCCACCCCAGCACCTCGAGTCCGGTATAAGGATTCAACCGACCCTCATCAGTGACGAGGCGGCTCCGAGCTCCGCGGCTGCATGCCTTGCTCGACAGCAGCCGCAATCCCGTTGCGCAGGCAGATGTTCGAGTCGGTCACATGAAGGTGTCCATGCCATCGGCGAGCGCGCGCGCCAGTGCCAGGGCGTTGGATTCGACGTCGGACTCCTGTTGCGGTGTCGGATGTTGTGCGTAGCTACGGTTCAGCCGGACGTGGAATTCCGCGTTGCCGACACGGAAGTCCACTTCAGCACTGGTATCGGTGTCCGTGGCCTCCTTCGAGGTGTACGCGTCGTCGCCGAGGCCCTTGATGATCTTGGCGGATCGGGCATGCTCATCGCGGTAGCTCGTGAAGATTCGCTTGGTGTATTCCACGGCGTCGCTGTTACCCCAGTCATCTGCCTGCCGCACCGTGATCGTGATGAATACGGTGCTGGTCCGCGGACCGGTGCCGCCAGCAGTCTGCTGACCTTGTTCGGTGGTGTACGCGCCGAAACAGGTCAGCGCCTTCGCGGACTCGTGTGCAGGCCGCTCACTCCGAAACTCGACTTTCGGGTCGTAGAGGTCGCCGGCGAAATTCGACACCACCCCCTTGCTGACACCTTGGACAGGAGCACAGTCCGCAGGTGGGCTGTCGTAAGGCGGCGCCGACTTGTCTTTGTCCGATGTCGTTGTCCCACAACCCACGACAGCCAGACAGCACGTCGCGGCCATGACGACAACCTGTGACCACACCATGGCGCGCCTCACGAGGGCGTCCCCCAACCGGGGCCCGTTGGATTCCGGGGCTGCCATCCGGAGACGGTCAATGCCGCGGGTGCAATGGCGGCAGGAACTTCGACCAGGTTGATCTTGGTGATGACGTCGTCGATTTTCCCGCCGATGTTGCTCATGTATTTGCTCAGGTCGTCGATCAGTGTTTTGGTGTCGGTCATGAACGTGGAGACGAAGTCCAACGCGGCGCTTTGGTAGCTGTCGGTGCCTGCGGCTCCGCCGGTGAGAATGACCACCAGTGCGTTGGTTTGCGCTTTCTTACGTGCCGACTCGTACTGTGCGAGGCTGGCCGCCGTCGAGTGAACGGCCGTCGTGGCGTTGGTATATGCGGTCGCACAGTAGGCGCCGAGGTCATTGAGATAGCCCGCGATCTGGGAGATAAACGTATTGTTCGACCGCGTCGAGGTGGCGAGCCGATCGACGTAGTCCACGGCGGCATCTCGGGCCGAACCGGCCCATCGTGCTTTGAGATTCTCGTTAGCAGTTGCCAACCCGATACCGTCATTGCTGCCGTCGACCGCCTTGGTCAGCTCCGACACCGAGTCCTGCCAGGCCGCCAGGACGGTGGAAACCTTGCTCGGATCGCCAAGCATCTTCTGAATCGTACTCATACGGTCACGCACCGGTCCGTCGACACCAAGGTCTTCTGCCCAGTTGACTACATAGGCTGCCTGTTCCCACGGGAACACCAATTCGGCGGGCAGGCCGTTGGGATTCCTGTCCGCCGGGATTGCGAAACCTTTCTTGTCTCCCATGATCAGTACCCCAGCTGCGCATCGATGTAGCCGAACTTGCGGTAGTAGTCGGCATCCAAGCCTTCGAAATGGTTCGCACAGGTTTTCAGGCCGTCTGCTGCGGATTGGATCGAGGCCGAACCTTCGCGCAGCTTAGTGGCGAGCCGCGCGGTGGCGAGATTGAACTTCGCGGCGTTGTCCTTGCCGAAGGACCCGAGTGCGTTCAGGTCCATCGGAGTGCCCTGAATCTTGTCCTTGGCAGCGTCCCAATGTCCGGAGGTCTGCCTGATCTCTTCGGCCTCCAGCTTCAATGCCTCGGGGACCACGTGGAAGTCCTGATCAGCCATGAATATTGCCCCCTTCATCGGACAGCACCGGCACCGGCCGGGCCGCAGGTGAGTTGATCGCCGCGCAGATCGCCCGCAGGACGTCGACCTCGTTGGACCGGATAACATCGTCGATGTTCAGACTGATCGTTTGCAAGATCCCGTTTCCGTCGACAGACAGAAACCCGTAGGAATGCCCCAAATCCGCGTCGGCGACAGGAATTTGGCGACTTAGGGCGGCGCGCTTCTCGTGATATCGCCCGGAATCGATGTCTGCCATCAACTCGCGCCAGCTCTTATTCATTTCCTGCGCAAAATGGTACAGATTGTCGAAGTCCATCACAGCTGCCCTTCCCCACATCCTCTCGGCCGATTTTCATCGATGACGAAATTCGTCGGAAAAGCCTCCGGCGAGGGCCTGCGCCGCGGCGACCCGCGCGGCGTTGACGGCCTCCACGATGGCGCAGGCGGTTGAGTTGACCCCTGCCGCGGCCGCCCACTGCGGCTGTCGCGGATCGCCGAATCCGTTCGACAACTCGATGTCGAGCACGATGCCGCTGCTCGAAACGCGTGCGGTCGCAGTCCGGTCCGAGGATGTCCCGGTGAATTGTTGCCTACGAACCTCGGCCATCACTGCCTCGATCCGGTGCTGGGCGACCGCGCGCAAGCGCTCGAACTGTTCCTGCTGCAGGTCCACGTCCTCGACCGCCCCACCCCGATCGGGTTCGACGGATGTTCCTTGGTCGGGCCGCGCACCGTATGGACGAGTGGGAGCAGGCTCGATGAAAGACCGGATCACGGCCGAAGATTGCGATGAGGGCACAGCAGGAGCGGGCAAAGCTGGGCGACGAATGTCGAGGGGTTCCTCGTCCCAGAACTCATCGGGGTCGTCGAAGTGGTTGTAGTGACCCTGAACCGCCACTATCGACTCCCCGCCCCGGTATTCGCCGCTACCGCACGTTGTTTCGCATTGCCGATGATAACCATCCCGCCCCAGTTTCGTTTGGCCGCGTCGATCTTGCGGACACGCAGACTATAGCGATGATCGGCAGTCAGTACATCCCTGCTGGTCACTCGCCCGGCTTCGGCATCGGTCGAGTCTTACGTGTGGCGTGGCAGCCGACGATCGCAACCGCTCGGCAGTCGTCGCGCGCTTTCATACGTTGGACGCGACCAGCGCCTCGTGCGCGTTCAATGGCGGTGACCTGCCCCCGGCGCCGAAACCTCCACGCCACAGGATGAGCGAATCCGGCTGTGTAACAGGGTAATCCGATTCGAGTCAGTTGAAATACCCTATCGCACAATCTTGTCCGCATTCTTCGTTGGCCGGTCGTCGGTGCCGGATCCGGCGTTTGTCCGAGACGTGCAGACCATACGACAATGGTGGCTCCACCGTCGCGTCGACCGGCAGCCGTCGTCTCCCTCGGGGAGCAGCGACCGCAATACCGCAATACCGGCGCATACGCTGCTGGGATGTACTGCGAGCAACCACCGCCGGTAGTGATCGACCCGGCACACGGCGTCAAGGCGAAGTCCGCGGCCGCGATAGCGGTCTGCGGTGGGCTGGGTGCGCTCGGTGTATCGGCCGGGTCGACCGGGCAGGTGTCCGGAGGGACCGGCGTGGCGGTGGCCGCCGGGGTTGTCGGCGGGCTGCTGTTGCTGATCGCGGTGATCGCCGCGTTGTTGTGGCGGGTGCTCACCCGCCCTCGCTCGCTGGTGATCGAGCAGGCCGGTGTGCGTTGGACCGATCCGCGCGGGAGCTCGTGGTCGATCGCGTGGCCCGAGTTGGCGGCGATCTCGGTGTCGCGCACGGTGAATCGCAATCCGAGGAAGATCGTTCCTTCGGCGATGGTGCGGCTGGACCTGTTCCCTGCCGACCCCGGCTTCCGGCAGCGTCATCCAGAGATGGAGCGACTGTGGGAATTGCACCGGGTTCGACAGGGATACCGGGTGCCCTTCGGCGACGTCCCTGACTCGCACGACCTCGTCCCCCGACTCGACGAAAGCCTGCGGATGTTCGCCGGCCCGCGCTATCAGGGCGTGTCCGATGAGGGCTTCACCGCCGGATTGTTCTGATACGCGCCCACAGTCACCGTCCGTCGGGGGCCTCGATCGGGCAGAGATCAGGTCATGTGTCGGGCGTGCTACCGACCGGTCGGACTTGCTCTTTGGGGGTTCTTTACGGCATCTTTACGTCAGGAGCGCCGGGAAGTCTGGTCGGCAGTTCGGTTCATCGCGAGCCGAACTCTGGTTGGACTGCTGGATTCGAGGTGCTCGACTCGTGTTGCAACGTATCGCCACGGAGGCGTTATCCGGATTGACCGTGGCAATCGTCGCGTTGCCGCTGGCCATCGCGTTCGGCATCACCGCGACGGGAACGCCCGAGGGTGCGCTGGTCGGGCTGTACGGCGCGATCTTCGCCGGTTCTTCGCCGCGGTCTTCGGTGGCACGCCGGGCCAAGTCACGGGCCCGACCGGGCCGATCACCGTCGTCGCTACCGGCGTCATCGCCGCACACGGCCTCGAGGGCGCGTTCCTCGCATTCGTCATGGCCGGCGGGTTCCAGATCGTGTTCGGGCTGTGCAGGCTCGGCTCCTTCATCCGGTTCATCCCGCATCCGGTGGTCTCCGGTTTCATGGGCGGCATCGCGTTGATCATCATTCTCGGCGAGTTGGATCAGGTGCAGAAAAGTTTCCTGCTGGTCGCGCTCACCATCGCGCTGATGCTCATCTCGGCACGGCTGATCAAAGCGATCCCGGCCAGCTTGATCACCCTGGTGGCCATCACCGCGATACTGCCGTTCACCGCGAACATGTTGGACAACGTCCGCCTCGGCCCGCTTCCGCTCAACACCGCGGTCGACTACATCGGCAAGATCCCCGAGGCAATCCCCACCCTCAACACCCCCGACCTGAGCGGCTCGCTACTGCTGACGCTGCTGTTGCCCGCGCTGAGCATCGCATTACTCGGATCGATCGACTCCCTGCTGACCTCAGTGGTGATGGACAACATCACCGGCACTCGTCACCGCAGCAACAAAGAACTCATCGGCCAGGGAATAGGCAATATCGCCAGCGGCCTGTTCGGCGGACTGGCCAGCGCTGGCGCCACAGTGCGCTCGGTGGTCAACAACAGAAGCGGTGGCCGCACAGCGATCTCGGCCGCGACCCACAGCGTCATCCTGCTCATCTTCGTCGCCGGGCTCGGCGCCGTCGTCCAATACATCCCGCTGGCCGTGCTGTCGGGCATCCTGATCATGACCGCCTTCGGCATGTTCGACTGGAAGACGATGAAAAAGGCCCACGTCTCCCCGAAAGGCGATGTCATGGTGCTGTTCACGACGATGATCATCACCGTCGTGGTCGACCTCACCGCAGCCGTCGCCGCCGGGGTGGTGCTGGCGCTGATCATCCACGCGGGCAAGTCACGCCAGCGCAAGGCCTCCCTCATCGCCGACGGCACCACCTACCAGATCCACGGGCCGTTGTCGTTCTTGTCCGCCGATCACGTGTTCACTACCCTGCGTGACGACAAACCCGAAGTGTCACTGTCGCTGGCAGGTGTGGGCTACATGGACATGTCCGGCGCCAACGCGTTGCTCACCTTCATCGACCATTCCGGCAAAGACGGCGTCCAACTCGATATCACCGATGTGCCAGCACATATCGAGACCAGACTCACAGCCTTGGCCAGCGACGAACAGCAGCGCAAGTGGAGTACCGCCGGTGACTCTGCCTGAATCGCCCGAATGGGCCGAGCTCTACGAGTTTTCCCGATCGTGTCGAATGGACATATCGCGCCCCCGCATGCGTCGACGACAATCGGTGCGGCATCGGTACCAGTGGTGTGCCGGGCAGTCTGGTCGGCGGCAAGGCCCGGGGAAGCGGGTCGGCCTCGATGGGAACGGCGGGCGCACCATGGCGTTGGTTTGTCGGCTGCCCGACATTCGCGGGGGCTCATGATGTTTACCCCGGGGACACAGCCTCCCTTCCAGCGCCCTGCACCCACCTCAGCCGTGGCGGTCTTCATCGAGGCGAGCACGCCGATCAAATCCCGGTATCGGCACCTGACCATGGTGGCCGATTTCGGCTATGGCTTGCGGTATTCCCTGGCGCCGGGAAGAAACCACGTGATGGTGCCGCCAGGGCACTACCGCGTTCAGCTGTACTCGCAGTACACCTGGTGGCAGGTCGGCAAAGCCCTGCTCGACATCGACACCACTCGTGGACCGGTACAGCTCTACTACACCCCGCCATACACCATCTACTCTGCGGGCGCGGCCGGGTTCTGGCCTCAGCAACGCCCCGGTCGCGGTGCACTGCTCGCCATCGTCATTGCGGCCGTGCTGATTCCGCTTCTGCTCGTCGGAGTCGGACTGCTGCTGGCGCCTTGACTACCAGCCGTGCCGTCGTTCCCCCGCCAACACACCTCGCGGACTGCCAGTCCTCGCCGGGCCGAGCTGCTACCGTGAGCGCCCGGAGTGCCGGGAAGACTGGTCGGCGAGGTGATCACACGTTGCCCAAACACCAGGAGCCCTGCGTTGACCGCACACTCGATTGTCATCGGATACGGCGGTACCGGCCGCAACGCCGCGCACGCGATCGCTGAGGCCAGCCCTGGGTCCCCATTGACCGTCATCGACACCGATCCCGCGCGCACCGCCCTGGCCCGAAACGATGGCGCGCACTCCATCCTCGGCGACGCTCGCGACCTCGACGTCCTGCGCTGCGCCGGAGCAGGTCACGCCCTCGCTGTCACCATCGCGGTCGGTGCGGACAGCGAAGCTGTGCGCATCACCTCCGCGGTACGTGGGCTCAACAACTACGCCACTATCTGCACATCCTTACGCGCGGGCGGCTGGAAAGGCGTGGCCGAACACCTGGGCGCCGACCAAGTCGTCGTGACCAGCAAACTCATCGGACGGCTGGTCGGATTGAGCATCCGTCGTCCCGGCCTGCTCACCGAGTTCCGGCGGGCCATGTGGACCTCCCCGCAATGGGTTGTCGCAGAACGCCCGGTGCGCGCCAACGAAATCGGGCACTATCCGAGCGATTGCGGATCGCTTGTGCTGGCTGTGCGCCGCGGGGACCGGCTGCGCTGGCGCGTCGACCTCGACACCTCGCTGTTGAGCGCCTCGGATCGACTGTTGGTGATCCGCGCGGCATGGCCACCGCCAGGACGAACGACCGACCCTGATCAAGCCTCGAGGCCCCCACTGGACTAGGCAGAACTAAGTATGGGCCTGTTCAGCTTCTCTGCCGTCCCCTCCCGGATCGTCTTGATCCAGAGCGGCATTTCGACGATTCTGAAAGCGCAGAAGGACAGCGATGCCGACGAACGCGGCGACAGCAATCAACGCGACAGCTCCGGTCATCGCAGACAACTCCTCGACGGCGCCTAGCGGTCTCGACGCTCTTCGTCGAGCGGGCAGTGCCGCGATAGTACTCGCCCGAACTGCCAGCCACGCTGCGAAATTCGGTTTCAGATCGGCAGAACTGTCACCACTACCCTGCTATGAGGCGCGAGGCAGTCGAATCAGGGGCAGCAGTTGGGGTCGAGGACGACGCACAGGGCGGTGAGGCATCGCGGCGGGCGCGGTGGACGGTGTTCATTTCCCGGCGTTCGGGCTCGACGAGGCCCGCGTTGCGGAGCTGGGTCAGGTGGTGGCTGACCGCCGACTCCGATACCCGAACTGGGTCGCCGATAGCCTTGAGCCGCAAGGCGACTTCGAAGGCGGCAGTGTCGTCGACCGGGCCTGCGGCTACGGTGAGTGGCTGCGCTAATTCTGGCGTGCAGTCACGCAATGTCCTCGGCGAATAGCATCCCGCAATCAGTGCAGGCCGTGTGGTGCCATGCGATTCGGTCAGCGCGTCACCGCCCGAACAGGTGCCTCCTGGTTGAGGCAACCGAGCATCGGGCGCGCTAGGACAATAGTGTTAGTTTCTTAATCCTGCTTATCCGAATTGACCCTGAGCACCTGCTGGACTACGTGCAGACCCATCAAAGCAGCTGCGCCGAACACGAGAACCAGAACGAAAGGAGACTTCGTACTACGCAGTATTTCAACGCCAGCAACAATGAGAGAAACGAGCGCGATTACGTTGAGCCAGAATGCTAATCGCCTTGCCAAGCCCATCGAAGTCACGCTCGCTCTCTGCTACAGTTCCGGTTCCGGGATTATATACTTCAGACCATACCCGTGTACACAGGGGCACGCGTCGGGCATGGAACCACGGCCCTGGTATCTATCGCGTAGCAAGTGGCTCCTGCTGGAATATCGATGACCTGACCTTCTTCGAACATTTCACACTGGTCGAATATCACTGCGGTCGCGGAGCTCGCGCCCAAGAGGACAGCTCCCGCGCCGACGCCCGTGGTCGCAGCAGGCGCACTCAAGGCTGACGCCCCCAAGGCAAGGTATCCTGCGGTGCAACCCAGAGGGGTCGCCTGAGCGACAGAGGTGGTCGAGACCGAGCCGAGCGCCGCTCCGGCGAGTACGATTGAGCTTGCGGCGACAGCCTTGCGGATGCGGTTCATTGCGAGTTCCTATCAGTTGGTTGTTACTGCGAACGGCTGCGCATGCGCGCAGCTCCGGGTGTTGGGGAGTTGCAGCTCCCCAACACCAGGCTTGTATAGACCCCGACTAGTGTCCTGCGCCTGAAATTCGTTCAATTAGTTCCGGGATGTGTTGGTGGAGCGTAGGTTCGGTGCGTGGCGATGGGGCGACCGAAGGCCGAATTGGTGCTCAGTGATGAGGAGCGGGCGGCGTTGATCCGTGGTGCGCGTGCGGCGAGTTCGTCGCAGGCGTATGCGCTACGGTGCCGGATCGTGCTTGCCTGCGCCGAGCCTTCCCCTAATACTGAAGTTGCTGCAAGGCTGGGTGTTTCGGCGCCAACGGTGGGCAAGTGGCGGTCGCGGTTCATAGCCTCCCGCCTGGCAGGGTTGGCCGACGAGCAGCGACCCGGCCGACCGTCCTCGATTCTGCTCGACCAAGTCGAAGAGGTCCTCACCGACACGTTGGCGTCGAGCCCGGTGAACGCGACGCACTGGTCGCGGGCCTCGATGGCGGCCCACAGCGGGCTGTCGAAATCGACGATCGGGCGGATTTGGCGCAAGTTCGACCTCAAACCACATATTCAGGACGGATTCAAGCTGTCGACCGACCCACTGTTCGTGGAGAAAGTCGTCGATGTTGTTGGCCTGTACCACAATCCGCCCGAGCGGGCCGTGGTGCTGTGCGTGGACGAGAAGAGTCAGATCCAGGCACTGGACCGATCCCAGCCGGTATTGCCGATGATGCCGGGCATGCCCGAAAGACGCACCCACGACTACCAACGCCACGGAACCACAACACTGTTCGCCGCATTCAACATCGCCGACGGCACCGTGATCAGCGAGCTGCGCCGACGCCACCGCGCAGCCGAGTACAAGAAGTTTCTGGTCGCCATCGACAAGGCGGTGCCGGCCGAGTTGGACGTGCATATCGTGTGCGACAACCTCTCCACCCATAAAACCCCCGCCGTCTACGAGTGGCTGGCACGGCACCCTCGCTTCCACGTGCACTTCACACCGACCGGCTCCTCCTGGCTCAACCAGGTGGAACGCTGGTTCGCATACCTCACCGACCAACTCCTGCGGCGAGGCGTGCACACCAGCGTCCAATCACTCGAACGCCAGGTAAACGCATGGATCACGACATGGAACGACAACCCGAAACCGTTCGTATGGAAGAAGACCGCCGAGGAGATTCTCAACTCCCTGGCGAAATATCTTCAACGAATTTCAGGCGCAGGACACTAGCTAGGGTTTCACGTCGTGAATGGTCACGCCCGAGTTGTGTTCTGTTCTATATGGTTAGACGCTTCATGACCGAGATCGGTTCCATCAATCACGGAGCTTTCCCAGTTCTTCCGGGCGGTACTCAGCGGCCGTTCTTGCTTGCAACGCCACACGAGAAGCTCCGGATGTTGCAGTAGCCCAGCAGGTTCCGGTATTGAAAAGGTGTTCGCCTCGCCGCGCTACGGCGACCTGCGACCACCGGGAGTCCGGTAAGCAGAAGGCCCTCAGTGTCCGTGTCCATCGTCAGTCCCGCGCTCATGTCCTGATTGAGTCCACCCGCAACGTCGTTGCAGCACAACCTGTCCGCGCTCCGCGGCTGCGTGCACAGTGACGCATAACCGCTGGCGACCGTGTCACGGCGATTCGGATGGTCTTCATCTGGCCTTTCGGGTTCGAGATTTGTTGTGTCACTGAGTTGGACGCCGCTCGTTCCGGATCGGTTCCATCAATCTCGAAAATTTTCTTCCGATCCGGAAGCCGACGGGTGAATCGGCACCGGCCGAAACAGGCCCCGCCCAGCTCAGGGCTACAGATTCAACGGCCCGAACTCATCGACACAGATCATCCGCCCATCGGCGGGCGGGCGTAAATGTCGAGCATCTGGTCATCTTCGCGGCGAAGCCCGCACGAACCCGGCGAAAAGTCCTCAATCGCCCGGTGCGCGCGTTCAGCAGCGGCCGAGGAACACGAATTCTCGTGGGCAGTGATGAAATCCAGCGTGCCCAGGTGGGTGATGGTGTCGCGTTTGAGGGAGCGTTGGTGGTCTAGTCGAACTCTTCCAACGACTTCCGGGACGGGAACCTCGCAGCACGGATGCGCCCCTCGCCGCCGTGGGCTTCGCGAGCGGCGACTTCGCGCTGCAGACAGGCGGCCAGGAATTTCTCATGGCTCCAGCCCTCGCTCCGGGCGCGCTCGGCAAGCCGGCCAACGGCGTCAGCAGGGTGGGGGCTTTGAGATCTCATGCCAGATATGCGATTTCGGATCCGATGTTGCGTGGCCCGTTGGTCGAGGGTTTGGTGGCCATCAGGCGATCCCTTCGCTGTCGAGGTCGAACAAGCGGTCGTAGGCGGATCGTCGCGGGTGGGTCGGAGTTCGCCCGAAACCAGACTCGACACCTTCGAGCGACGACCACTGAGCCGACAGTGACAGTGGGACTCAGGTATCGGACGATGTTTGTGGTGTCGTCAGGAACGGTGCCATGTGCGGGACGGCTTCGACGGGATGTTGGGCGTGGATCGTCGCACCGAGGGGCTCGAATCGCCAAAAGTTCGCGGCGCGAACGACTTTGCCCATCACCAGGCCGGTGTGTGCGCCGCCGCTGAGGTTGTAGTGAGCGATCTCGGTGCCAGAGGTGCTGTCGATCACCCGGCAGAAGGCGTTGTCGATCTGGTCGAAGCTTTGGCCTGTGTACGAGGTGACGAGGAAGAGGATGGTGTCTACCTGCGGCGGTATCCGGGTCAGGTCGACGGTGACCACTTCGTTGTCGCCTTTTCCTTCACCGGTCATGCTGTCGCCGAGGTGGCGGACCGAGCCGTCTCGGGAGCTGAGTTGCTCGTGATAGACGACATCGATGATTTGCGTACCGGCGAACAGCAACGCTGCGGCGTTCAGGTCGATATCGCGGGTGCGGCCGCCGAACCGTCGGGGCTGCACCGGATCCCAGCCCAACGCCATCCCGAGGTGCTCGAGGGCGGCGCCGGTGGTATCGCATAGGTTGATGAACATTGCTTCCTTCGTTTGCTCTGGCTGCTTCATCCGAAGGCGAAGTAGCGCAACCAGAGATAGGGCGCCGCGACGGCGATCGTGATGGCCGTGATCACCGCGCCCTTGCGAGTGAATTCCCAGAACGAGATCGGGGTGCCTGCGCGGGCGGCGATGCCGAGCATCACCACGTTCGCGCTGGCGCCAACCGCGGTCAGGTTGCCGCCGAAATCGGATCCGAGGGTCAGCGACCACCACAGCGCGTCAGCGTGCACCGGGTTGTCGATCGTGCCCGCCAAGTCGGCCACCAACGGGCTCATGGTGGCCACATAGGGGATGTTGTCGATGACGCCGGACAACACCGCCGACACCACCAGGATCAGCAGCACTGCCACCAGCGCACGGCCGCCGGTCGCATCGGCGGCCCAGCGCGCCATCGTCGCCACCACCCCGGTCTTGACCAGTGCGCCGACCATGATGAACAAGCCGGCGAAGAACAGCAGCGTCTCCCATTCGACCCCTGACAAGTAGTCGCCGGGCTCGGTTCCCGAGATCACCACCAGCACACCCGCACCGAGCAGCGCGACCACCGCCGGATCGACATGGATCAGCGAATGCGCCACGAACCCGGTGAACACCGCCGCCAGCACGACACCGCATTTGATCAGCAGCGTCCGATCCCGAATGGCCTCCCCCTCGTTCAAGGCCATCACCTCGGCAATCCGATCCGGTCGCACGTCGAACGATCCACGGAACAGCCGGGGCAACACCAGCGTGAACACCGCCAGTTCGAGCACCACGATCGGTGTCATGTGCGCCAGGAAGTCGTTGAACGACAACCCACTTCGGCTGCCGACGATGATGTTGGGCGGGTCACCGATCAACGTGGCAGCACCACCGATATTGGAAGCCAGTACCTCCGCGATCAAGAACGGCGCCGCCCGGATACCGAGGCGATCGCAGACCAGCACCGTGACCGGTGCGATCAGCAACACGGTCGTGACGTTGTCCAGCAGCGCCGACGCGACAGCGGTGATCACCGTCAGCAGGATCATCACCCGCACCGGAGAACCCTTGGCGCGCTTGGCCGCCCAGATCGCGGTGTATTCGAACACTCCCGTCTGCCGCAGCACGCCGACGATGATCATCATCCCGAACAACAGCAGCACGACATCCCAGTCGACGCCGGTGTCGTGGGAGAAGAACGCTTCACCGGAATCGAGGACACCCAGCCCCAGCACCACCGCCGCGCCGCCGAGAGCGGCCTTGGTCTTGTGGATGCGTTCGGTGGCGATCAGCGTGTACGCCACCACGAAGGTCACCAACGCGACCGCCGTCACCGGCTGGCCTCCGCCACCACAAACCCGCTCAGGTTCGAGTCAACGCCACCTGCAGCAGACGCGACGCGGTGATCACCCCGATCATCTGCTTGCCCTCGACCACTGCGACCAAAGGACAACGCGCACGAGCCATCAACGCGGCCACCTCGATGACCGTGTCGTCGGCACGGACCACCGGTAGCACCGGCTTGGCCTTCGGGTCGGGCAGCATCTCGCCAACCGTTTTGCCGCGCAAGGCATCTGCGGTCCGGTCTGCCACCGATTCCGACAGCACCCCTGCCAGCGACGGGTCGTCCTGCACATATCCGGGCACCAGGAACCGCACGACCTGCGATGCCGGCAGCACCGCACGCGGCACCCGCTCGCCGTCGGTCACCACAATGCCCGGCAACCGATACTCGGCCAGCAGTTTCGCCGCAGCGAGCGCATCGGAATCCTTGGTCACCGACGGATACTCCTCGGCGATCTGGCGTGCTTGCACACAAGCACGATACGACCTCGGCAACCAGATAAGTCACGCATTCGCCGCGACAGCCGTCATCAGTCGCGAATACCGCCGCGTAACTCGCAGATGTGCACACCCCGCACTCCCCATCGCCGGACCGCCCGCCCCGTGATCACGAGCCGGGTCGCCGACCAGACTTCCCGGCACACCACCCGTAAAGATGCCGTAAATGCTGTGTGGTGGCAAATCCGACACCGAGTACGAACACGCGCGAGCCGCCGCTGCGACAGCCTGCGCGCCGGTCGTAAGCTGACGGTGTGGGTCGGCTGCTGTTCCTGGTTCTGGTCATAGCGGTGCTGGCATTCATCGCGTGGTGGATCTCGAGGGAATGGTCCGGCGATGCCGAGCGGGTCGAAGAGGCAAAGCATGAGGTTCGCGGATACGTCGACCGGTTGGGCCGCGAACTCACCACGCTCGCTGCCCAGGACGACGCCGCGCTCGGCTTGCTTGCCGAGGCCGCGGACCGGCTGAATACCGCACGCAACCAACTGGCCTCCGCCACAACCCTCGGCCAAGTTCGGGCGGCCCGCGAAACTGCCCGCACCGGCCTGTATTTCCTCGGCAGAGCACATGAAACGACGGGGTGCGATCCCGGTCCGCCGACCCCGAACTGAGCACTTTTCCCTCGGTCGGCGCTACGGCCGTGTTGCGCGGCCATCGAGTAGGTCGGTGATAGCAGTAGTTGTGTCGGGGTAGTCGGGTCCGAGCCAGATGTAACCGAGCGGCGCATCATCAAGGTCCGGCTGCTGCGACGGTGGGGACCCGCCAGGATCGGATACCTGCTGGGGTTGAATCCCTCGACGGTGCACCAGGTTCTGCGCCGTTACAAGATGGCCCGGCTGCGGCACCTGGACCGCGCTACCGGGCAGGTGATCCGACGCTACGAACACGACAAGCCCGGTGATCTGGTCCATGTCGATATCAAGAAACTGGGCAACATCCCTGATGGCGGTGGCCACCGTGTCCTGGGGCGTCAGGCCGGGAAGAACAACCGCACCCGCACACCCGGAAAGAGGTTGGACCGCTATGGAAACAGTCATGTCGGCTCCAGCTATCTGCACAACGCTGTCGATGACCACTCCCGCCTGGCCTACAGTGAAATCCTGCCCGACGAGAAGAAGGAAACCGCCGTCGCGTTCTGGAACCGTGCACAGAACTTCTTCCACACCAACGGAATACACGTCAAACGGGTACTCACCGATAACGGAGCCTGCTACAAGTCGTTCCTCTGGCGCGACATCCTCACCCAGGCCGGGATCACCCACAAACGAACCCGGCCTTACCGGCCCCAGACCAACGGCAAGGTCGAACGCTTCAACCGCACCCTGCTCGCCGAATGGGCCTACGCCCGCCCCTACCGCACCGAGGCCGAACGCCGCGCTGCCCTGCCTGCCTGGCTGCACACCTACAATCACCACCGCGGCCACACCGCACTCGGCGGACACCCACCAGCCAGCCGCGTCACCAACCTCTCAGGGCAGTACACACATCACCGCCATCCACGGTGATGCCGACCATGTCGTCTCCGTCGAACAGAGCCGCCGCTACATCAACGCAGCCAGACGAGCCAGCAACAACACCGATCTGCGGGTGCTCGCCGGAATCGGCCACGCCGAATTCACCGATATCACCTCACTCGCCTGGGCCGCCGCCCAATATGTCATCCTCGACCACGCCACCACACTGCGCTGACCTCGGACTCCTTCCTACGCGCACGCATCACCCAACTCATGCTGTCTCGGTCAGACGTTGAGATCGCGTCGACCGAACCGGGTCACTCCGGCGATGACCAGAGCCGCCGAAATCGCCGCAAGCATTGCGGCGTCCCCCCATTGCATACCGTTGCGCAGGGGTTCGCCGCCGATGTAGTAGTGGAACGGCGACAGGTATCGCAACCAACTCACGCCGATGATTCCGGCGAGGCTGTGTGCGGCGTAGGTGAGTACCCCGAGCCCGGCGGCACCGGCGAGTACCGGACCTCGCCGCCCGGTCGCGGCACCCAGGCCGATCGCCAAGGCACCGAAGGTGATCCCTAGCAAAACCAGATTCACACACTGCGCGGCGAACTCGCCGACACTGATCGAATCGAGCTCGGCGTTGGAGCGGATAGCCAGCATGCCGAGGAACACCACCAGCCCGATCGCCACCGCCCCAGTGACAAGCGCCGCGAAACGTTGCAATGCGAGCCCGACACGGCTGACCGGGTAGGCCAGCAACAGGTCCAGGTAGCCGGCTTCCTCGTCCCCCGCGATCGCGCGGGCACCGAAGCTGACGCCGTAGACCATCGCCAGCAGCGGCAGCAGCAGCCCGAACACGCTCGAACCGAGATAGCCTGCGGCTGAGGACATATCGTTCAACCGAAGCGCCTCACGCATGGCTTCGGGATAGTTCGCCACCGAGTCGGCCATACCGCCCTCAGAGACCTGCGGGTAAAAGCTCGCATACATCAAGCCAACCACTGCGATACCGACCGCCCAGGCCACCGTCGCGCGGCGATGATCGAGGACAGTACGGGTGTAGATTTCAGGCAGCATCGAACGCTCCGGTGTAGTAGTCGTGGAACAGATCCTCCAGCGCCGGCTCGGTGACCGTCATCGCCACCACGGAATGCCCGACCACGGCCCGCAACAGGGCATCAGGGCTACCGGCCACCTTGCACCGCAAGACCGCGTCGGCGACCTCGACGGCACTCACGTTCGATATCGCGGCGAACTCCGCGGCCCGTACCGGTGCCGTGAAGACGATCTCGACATCGCGAACAGTGTTGCTGCGCAATCCCGCCACCGTGTTCAACGCCACGAGCCGACCCGCACGGATGATGGCGACCCGGTCGGCCACCGCCTCGACTTCGCTCATGATGTGACTGGACATGAACACCGTCTGCCCGTTGCCCGCCGCCTCGGTCACCATGTCCAGGAACGTTTGCTGACCGAGCGGGTCCAATCCCGAGGTGGGCTCGTCCAGAATCAGCAACTCCGGGGTGTGCATGAACGCCTGAACCAGGCCCAGCTTCTGCCGATTCCCTTTCGACAAACTCCTCACCTGCGCGGACTGGTCCAACTCGAGCCGCTCACACAGTCCATCGATACGCGCGGTGTCCACGCCGCCACGCAGGCGCGCCAAGAACCGCAGCATCACACCTACCCGCTGACGTCCCGGTACCACGACATCGCCGGCCAGGTAACCGATTCGCGCGTGCAACTCGACCGCATCAGCCCGCGGATCCAGACCGAGTACCCGCGCGGAGCCACTCGTCGGCCGGATCAGATCCAGCAGCAGACGGATGGTCGTGGACTTTCCCGCTCCATTCGGACCGAGATAGCCGAACACCTCCCCGCGGTACACCTCGAGAGAAAGCTCAGCTAGGCCTCTGGATTCGCCGTAGGACTTGCTGAGCTCATGCAGCTCAATAGCTTTCACCATGCGATGACGGTATCCAACTTTCAGAGATCTGTAAATATTCAGAACGTATGGAGCTTTGCTAGAGTTTCGGGGTGACAACCAACGAGCGCTTGCGGGCAGCTGCGGAGAAGCTGGCCCTGATCTTGTCCGACGGCGGCGGCATGCAGCGTTCCACCGCACGGGTGATGACGGCGTTGCTCTACACCGAACAGGACACGATGACCGCGGCCGATCTGTGCGAGGAACTGGCGATCAGCTCCGGCGCGGTATCCGCTGCCATCAAGCACCTGATCCCGGTGGGGCTGATCGAACGCGTACCCGCCCCAGGCAGCCGCCGCGATCACTACCGTTTCCGCGCGGGCGCGTGGGCGGCATTGATGTCCCAACAGAACACGATGCTGGCCACCATGCGCGACGCCGCCCAAGAGGGCATCGACGCCACCAGCACGGATACCGTCACCGCCCGCCGAATGCACGAGATGCAGGACTTCTACACCTACATGACCAACGAACTGGTTCCGCTCATCGACCGATGGCGTGAGCACTACGACGCCGAGCACCCGTAACGGCCCAGCACGTCATCCACGAAAATCGGGGCTGTCGGCCGCCGCGACTGTGTCATCCGCGATGGACCGGCCATCGTGCGGGTCTGCCGCTATTCGAGCACCCCATCCCACCGGCAAACCCAAACCGGCCCGTCAAGGGCTGCGCTACCCGCAGGGGTGGGATGGACTTCGGGCCTGCAACCGTCCGATCGGCATCGGCCCCACCTAACGCCGTAGTGACCGATTTGTAACAAATGACGGCTTCGATCCTGCGAGGATCTCCGTCGATGTCGATAGTTCGATAGGAGCACGCCTTGACCGAATTTCTCGCCACGATCAACGAGTACATCTGGAGCAACGCACTGATCTACCTGTGCCTAGCGGCGGGCGTGTACTTCTCGATTCGCTCCAGATTCGTTCAAGTACGCCAGTTCCCGGAGATGATCCGGCTGATGATGTCGGGCGAGAAGTCGCCGTCGGGCGTCTCGTCGTTCCAAGCCCTGACCATGTCGCTGTCCGGCCGGGTCGGCACCGGCAACATCGCAGGTGTGGCTACGGCCATCGCCTTCGGCGGGCCCGGTGCGTTGTTCTGGATGTGGGCCGTGGCCTTCCTGGGCGCCTCGACCTCCTTCGTCGAGTCGACCCTCGGTCAGATCTACAAGACCCGCGATCGCCTCACCGGCGAATACCGCGGCGGTCCCGCCTACTACTTCAGCAAAGCGATGGCACACACCCCGGCAGCGTCGGCCTTCAAGATCTACGGGTTCATCTTCGCAGCGGTCACCGTGCTGGCCTGCGGCCTGCTGCTGCCCAGCGTGCAATCGAATTCGATGGCCTCGGCCATGCACCAGGCCTGGGACATCTCGGAATGGACCGTGGCCGTCGGCACGGTCATCGTGCTGGCCTTTGTGATCATCGGCGGCGTCAAACGCATCGCCGCGTTCGCCTCGATCGTGGTGCCGTTCATGGCCATCGTCTACATCGCGGTCGCCCTCGTCATCGTCATCGCCAATGCCACAGAACTCCCCTCGGTCATCCGCTTGATCTTCGCCAGCGCGTTCGGCGCCGACGCGGCGTTCGGTGCGATCATCGGCTCAGCGGTCATGTGGGGTGTCAAACGCGGCGTCTACTCCAACGAAGCAGGCCAGGGAACCGGGCCGCACTCCGCGGCGGCGGCCGAAGTCTCCCACCCCGCCAAACAGGGATTGGTGCAGGCTTTCGCCGTCTACGTCGACACTCTTTTCATCTGCACCGCAACCGGTTTCCTCATCCTGTCCACCGGTGCCTACCGCGTGTTCGACGGCGAATCCGCGACCGGTCCAGTGCTCGCCGAAGGTGGCGCGCTACCCAAGGACGCCGCGGTCGGGCCCGCCTTCGCCCAGGTCGGCTTCGACACACTGTGGAGCGGCACCGGAGCAACATTCGTCGCCGTATCGCTGGCCTTCTTCTGCCTGACCACGATCATCGCCTACTACTACATGGCAGAAACGAACCTGCGGTTCCTGCTAGGCAAGTACGCGCCCATTCCGGTGCCACTGATCCGCGGCACGATCGGCTCGAACATCACCCTCCTGCTTCAGGCCCTGATCCTGGTCTCCGTCGCCGTGGGGGCCGTCTCGACCGCAACCGACGCCTGGACCCTCGGCGATATCGGCGTCGGCTTGATGGCCTGGCTCAACATCATCGGCATCATCGTCCTTCAGCAGCCCGCCTACAAAGCACTGCGCGACTACGAACGCCAGAAGAAGGCGGGTCTGGACCCGGTCTTCGACCCCCACGCACTCGACATTCCCGGCGCCACATTCTGGGAGACCTACCGCCGGACCACCGACAAGGATCACGTAAACACGAAGATGTAGCGTTGCGACCGCGGTCGGGTGCACCGTCGGTGTACCCGACCGCACGGGCTGAACGCCGTTGGGTAGGTAGGGGATTCGAGGATCACTCAGGCGTCGGGCAGCAGGATACGGCGGCTTCGGTCGGAATGTCCTGCGCATCGAGATGCGGCTGCCTTACCTATCCAAACTCGAACCGCGCCCGACCCGGGGCCGTCGGCAGCGCAGGGTCGGCCATTGCAGCAGCTCTATTCCTACGCAAACAATCACAGCGCAATAGCTCCGGCAAGACGTGAGTATGCATGGCCGCCAAGCTCGACTACCACGGGCCGATAGACCAGGCCCGTGCATGTTGGGCCACCCGGACTACTGAATCAAACAATAGGCCGAAGACACCCACGAACGAACAATCTTGAACCTAAGCCGGACCGAGCGCTAATCTCTACCGCATGAACACCGCAGCTATGGCTGCGGATGGACAAAGTGTGTCGAAGTCCCTGATGGCGCACAGTAGAAACCCTGGTTTACCAGGCAAGATTCAGGACCGCATCGGTCCACCAATGGCGAACTGTAGCTCCAGCTGTAGCTTACGAGCATCCGCGTGCCCCACGCGCAGGAGCCACCCCTCGTGCTCGGCACGGAGGCCGCGACCTAGACCGAGACGCCCAGCCAACGAGCGAACTCGGCCGTACTGCCCGTGCTGCGCTTCTCGCTGGCCGCGATTGCCTGAAGCGTTTCTCGCACACTCGGATGCAGCTTTGTCTGCTGCGGTGCGATCTTGCGCGCGACGTTCAATGCCTTTATCGCCTTCTCACGCTGGCCTGTCATCACGAACCCAGCCGCGATGTCTTGCCACAAATGCCCCGCTCGGGTCTTCGCGATCGAGGCGGGCAAAATGAGTTCCGAGCCCTGGCGTGCGGCCTTGCCTGGATCTCCAGCCTCAAGCTCGACACCGACTGCATGGATTTCGGTGTTCGCGGGGCCGAAAAGGGTTTCGTAAGACCTGGTTTCGAAGCCGAGGCGCGCACCGATCGCTCGCGCTTCCGTGATGTGGGCGCGCGCGACATCCAGTCGCAACCCCCGCGCAGCAGCAACCGCGCCGGCGAGGTGAGCAGCACCCAGTACGGACAGTGCATCCTCGCTGTCGCCGCGAGCTTCTTCCAGCGCCCTGTCTACAAGCGTCAGTGCCAGGTCGATGCTGTGCTGGTACACAAGCAAGCGGGTACGCATAACCTTGCCGACAGCCGATGCCAGCGGATCTCCGGAATGCGCGGCGGCCCAGTCGTAACGGTCTACCGCGGGGATGGTGAGCGACATGAACCCGAACCGTCGGCACATCCGGTCCGCCGCGTTGTAGGCGCTGCACAGCAGCTCGTACACCACAGGATCGTCGGGATCGTTGTGCAGCGCACCGTACAGTTGCCGGATCAGCATAGGCAGTTGCGCCAACGCCTTGCGGCTGTTGCCTTTCCGATCCTCATCATTGACGCGCTGCATGGTCGCCTGAAGTTCGGCGACGGGTGGCGGCTCCACGCCCTGCACATATTCGCCTTCGCACAGGATCGCACGCAGTTCCGTGATCCCCTCCAGCGTGCCGTCCTCTTCGAGCGTGTCTCGGTAGGGTGTGCCGCGTAGAACTTCTTGGTCGATCCCGAGCGCCTTCGCGGCAGCGGCAATAAACCCTGGTGACGGCCTCTTCTTGCCCTGCTCAACAGCCTGGACCATGTAGATGCTGTAGTCCATCAGCTTCGCCAGCTGCGCCTGCTTCTTACCTGCCTTGTGGCGCTCGATGGCGATACGCTCGCCGATGCCAACCGCTGCCATGGTGAAATCCCTCAGTCGGAAGTGGCCCCCTCGCCCCATCAAGCGTAGCGGCGGCCGATAGTCAATGCCATTACCACCTTGGTACTACACGGTACGACTCGGGTAGGACTCCAGGCTCGTTGCCAGTGCGAATCTGAGATTGCACCCAGTGTCCGAGCGAGCTCCGATCCTTGGAAGCCCCGACAACTGCGAGGTCGGAGCTTCGCCTCGGCGCTGGTTGCACTCCCACACTGACACGCAACACACGCACTCGAGGGGTATCGCCCAATGCCCGCCTATCAGATCCTTCTCATCGCCGTACTGGCCTTGTCGATGATCGGTTTCTACCTCCGCGCGTACCTGCGTAGAGAGCCACTGCCGCGTAGCAGGCGAAGCGGGCAGTGAGCGCCGTCGCTCCGCTCGGAGTGATCGGCCGATGGCGGTACTTCGGCCGCAACTGCGCCTCTGTCCCGCAGATCGAGAACGTCGAACACGCCAGCCTTCTGCTCGACATGCACCAGGAGCACGGCCACACCTGCATGGTCTACGTTGCCGCGCTCGGCTACGCCTCGGTGGTGATGGAATGAACCCGCCCCGTCCTGGATGACGACGACCAACCTACGGGCTGGGTCCAGCACAGCGACGGGTCGTGGTGCGCTGTCGATAAGAACGGCTTCCAGTCCGACCCGATCAGCGCCGCGGAGATGATGGTGCTGACCGGCCGCTCCGCCGACGAGCTGCCGAGCCCGTTCATCGACGTCGTCGCCACAGAGGTCACCGACCGCGAGGTCACCGAGTGAGGCCTATGGCCTTGCGGCGGGCCACTGTTGAACGCCGCTCCAAAGCGCCCCGCTACATCGGCGTCACGGCGTTCGCCGAGATCGCGAACGTGCCCGTGGCGACTTTCGGCCGCTGGTACAACAAGGGCTTGGTGTGGATACCGAGCCCCGCCGTCTGCCTGGGCGCGCAGCGGCGTCCCGGATGGAGCACCCGCACCGCTCGTGAGTGGTGGCAGGGCATGGACCGCTACGTGTGCCCGGCCGCGATCGAGTACCTCGACACCACGCAGATGTGCCAACGCCACCACCCCACGCCGGACACCCTGTGGGCGCGCATCGAGCGCGGCGCAATCCCTGAGCCCTCCATATGGCTCGACGACGTACCCGGTTGGCTCCCGCCCTTCAAACCACCCACCCCGAACGGAGTGCCCGCGTGAACCCCAGCGATGCCGCATGACCGGCATCTACCACCCCGACGGCGAAGACCACGCGATGCTGTTCGTCGGCATCAGCGACAACAACGAAGCCGCCCTGGAGTCCTACATGGCAGCCGAGGGTGTGAGTCTGCGCGAAGCCGTCCAGCGTTTGATCGACTACGGCGAGATGGCCTGGGAGCGGCTGCGTCCCGGCGGCCCGCCGACCGAAGAATGATCGAGGACGCCCCCGAGGTGCTCGTCACACCGTTGACCTCCAGCTACCCGAGGATGATCCGCGAGGAGACCGGGATGTGGACGATGCGCCTCGAAGCCCACGACGGAGCGGCCTGGATGCTCGATCGTCCCCCGCTGATCCGCGACCGCGACCGGGTGACCGTCGCCGACATCGGGCCCGGCGAGGTCTCGGTGCGAGTGGTGCGGGACGGCGGCGAGACGACGACCACGCACCGACTGTTGCCCGCCCAGACATGACGAAACGCCCCGATCCTCGTTGGAGGATCGGGGCGTGCCGCGCTGGCTGCCGGTGACCGCGTATTCGGCCCCGGCGGCAATGATGGTTACCTACGGCTGTTGCACCGCGTCGACTGCTCACTCGTCGTGGAACTCGAAGAAGCGCGCACTCGTTTCGACGCGCCTAGCGACACTCTGAAGGCACTGTGCGCGAATGTGGTTCGATACGTCCAACACGGCCGCACGATCACGCGCTGCACTCTCGGCCCGGAGCATGCCCGGCCGTTCACCGCGGTCGAAGCGCTGTGATGGGTACGGCTGAGGCCATTTCGCTGCTGGTCGGCGGGTCAGGCTCGCACGGGTTCAGCTATCCGGCCTTGGGTGGCGAGCCACTGCCTCCCCCGGATCAGTTGGTACCCGCCCTGGCAGGTCGGCTCCCGAGTGCACCAGGACTGTTGGGGTCAGTACGCGAGCTGGCCGATCTTCATGCCTCTCTCATTCCGGGACGGGTGGACCCGGGCCGGCGCGGTGACGTGGATGTGTATGCGGTGCTGGTCGAGATCGAGGCCCGTGAATCCGAGATCAATTTTCGTGGGCGCTGGTCCATCTTCGCCGCAATCCTGTTGTGCGCCAGCATATCCAGTCCCTGGGGGAAGTGTTCGGCCATGTCGCCCGGGTGTATGCGTGGACGTCGTGGTTGCTGCGCCATACCGATGACGAGCTGCACGCCCACGACGCCTGGTTCCATCTCGCCCAGGTCGTCGGCGCTTACGCCGAACTCATCGAGGACGTCACCGCTGGTCGGGTGCGGCTGCCGTTCGGCTGGTGTGAGGGGCGTGGGCTCGATCCTGAGAGCGCGAGGTGAGCCGGGTGTCGATACCTCTGCACACCACTGTGCCTGGGGTGGGGCTTCCCCACGCTGCGGACTGGGTCGGCCATTTCGCCGTGGTGCGCCCGCTTCCCTCGCCTGCCCCGCACAGTTGGGCGCGTGCCCGGCGGTTGCTCACACGCCGTTGCTCTCCGATGGGGCGGCCCGGCGCGCGGCACCGAGCTGTGAACCTGGTTCAGGTGAGTCCTGCTTGGTCTGGCTTCGCCGCCGGGCTGCTTCGCGCACACCAGCGGCACACACAAACAGAGCCCACCCCGAGTCGCGGCTCCGATGCTGAACTCGCCCAGGTGATTCGGGCCGTCAACGAGACGATCGCCGTCCTGCTCGATATGCCCGCCGATGCCGTCGCGATCGGCGAGCTGGTCTCACAGATCACCGCTTGCTGGCTGAGCTATCGAGCATGCCCTGACACCGACCGCACCATCGCCGCGTTGCTAAAGGCCCAGCGCGACTACGACATCGCGGTCCAACAATTGCCGCTACTGCATAGGAGTCTGCGATGAACACGGTCAGGACGATCGCCCCGGTTGACCATCGCGAGCCCGCTCATCGTGGCGCTCGCGATCGTCGGAATCCTGCTCACCGCGGTCGCCGGTGTGACGGCCGTCGTATTGCGAACGTTCTACCTCAGCGCGTGCATCCTGATTTGCTGCGTTATCGCCCTGCGGCTGGCCGAGTGCTGGATAGAGCTCAGTGGTTGGTATCTCCAGCGCTGGGGCCTCGCCACATTTCTACGCATCGGGCACATCACCTCCCCGGCGCGCGCGAGGAGACAGCTCTCCTCTCGGAGCATCAACGCTGTTGTCCGCCAGTAAGTCTGACTCGAAAGGTATTTCTATGTTCCCTTGTCCCTTCCGGGAGACGAACGCACCGCACGTGCTGGTGCAAACCGACATCGGCTACGACCTCGATGACGCGCTGGCCCTGTGGATCGCCGCACGCACCGTCGGCCACCTGACGGTGATCACCACCGACGAAACCCGCGACTACCAGCGCGCGCACTTGGCGCGCGAGCTGCTCGACCGGCTCGGCCGCCGCGACGTGAAGGTCCTCGCCGGTCACCGACCGCCTGGAGCCGAGCAACGCTTCCTCATGGATGGACTCGTCGGCACGACCGCGCCGGTGTGCACCGATGTCGTGGACTACGTCGTCGACGCGTGTGAAACCTCGACCCAGCCGGTGCTCTGGGTCGGGATGGGACCGGTCACCGACCTCGACAACATCTTGATCGACCGCCCCGATCTGTGCGAGCAGATCCAGCTCACGATGATGGGCGGCTGGCTCGACAGCTATCGGCGTCCCGATCGTGCCTCGCACAACGTCAGGATGGACCCGCACGCGTTCGGCCTGGTCATGCGGCTCGCGCACCGGCCACGGCTGGTGATGAGCACCCACACCAACCACGACGCACTAGCCATCACCCCCGCTTCGCCTCTCTACCAATGGCTGAACCAATGGCTGACCATGCCCGAGGCACCATTCGACTTCGAATTGATCGCCCACAACGCCACCCGATGGTTCACCCACCGCACCCGCCGCGCACCCAACGCCGTACCGAGCAGCTGGATGAGCGACCCGGTCACCCTCCTGGCCGCTCTCGACGACTCCCTCGTCGACTTCACCACCGAGACCGTGCGCATCCAACGCGACGGCCGCCTCGTCCGCGACGCCGACGGCCGCTCACTGCAGGTCTCAACCGCCATCCACTACGACGACGTCCTCACCCGGCTTTCCCACGTCCTGCCCATGACGCCCGTACCCGCCCCACCGGCGCCCCTCTCCCATTCCACCCACACTACCGAATCCGCCCCCGATGAGAAGCGAGCCCCGTGATGTCCGTAAAACGATCTACAGCAATACTTTTGGCCCATTGTGGCGTCGTCATTCTTGTCTGCGCAGCCTCCGCCTCCATACACCGCAGTAGCGCCTTCGCCGCAGCCCGCGGAGTCCTGAGCACTTACGGCGGCGACGTGGACCCCACCACCTCCACCAACTGCTGACGGTGCACACAGGCATGGCCACAGTCACTCTTCCATCCACCAAAACATCAGCTGCTCAACTCATTTGGCAGCGCCGCACCCTGTACCGGACCGCGTTCGCACTCAACGCGTTCCCCGACCCACGCCGTGGCCACATCGTGCTCTTCGGCGGCCTCAACGCCCGCACACAGATCGTGTCGATGCCCGCAACTCTGGGCGCGGACCTCCGCACAGGCCTGCTCACCCAGCACATGCAGGTCCCGATCATCTCCTCCACCGCTCAGCGTGACCTCCGATAACGATCAGCCTCCCGGCGGCAATTGCACGCAACATGGTCGCTGTCACAACCATGATCAAATGCGCCGTAATCGTTGATGCGCGGCTGCCGTCGTTGCTGCGCGGCTGCCGGACCGCTTCCGTCTCCGCCCTGCTCGGCGCGCGATCAGCTGCTCGATGAGCGTGGCCAGCGACCCCAGCAATACCTGATCTACCTCGTCGAGAAAGGCAAAGCCCCTCGCTGGCAACCGATCTCACCCACCCTGATGGCGAACCTGCTCCACCACGCCAGCCAGCGCGGCACCCAACCCGGTGAACAACTACTGCGCTACCGCAACGGCAAACCGATCACCCGACGCCGCTACGACGGCCTCTGGACCCGCATCGGTTATGAATTGCCTTGGGTGGAAAACAGCAGATCACCACCCACTGGCTACGCCACACCACCCTGAAATGGGTCGAACGCAACTTCGGCTTCGCCGTCGCCCGCGCCTACGCCGGACACACCACAGGCAAATCCGAAGGTTCGACCGTCATCTACACCCTCGCCAGCCTCGAGGAAGTCGCCTCGGCGCTGGCCACCTTGACCGGCGAGCCCCATCCACTCGCCGCAGCGGCGTGAGCGAGCGGACGAGACAACGAATATGCATGCCGTTGCCGCACCACGCGAGCCAGGAGCGGGAGACGTTCGAGGTGCTGAGCAGCACCTTCCAGCAGCGCAACATCGAACTCGCCGCCGGTCGCGGCGGACATGGTCTGCGCCATCGCCGGCACCGACCCCTCGCCACCACAGCTCCAGCCTCCCGGCAGCCACGCTCACCGCCCCCGCGATCACCGTGATGGTCACCGGCGGTGACCAACGCCTCTACCGGCCATCAGCTGGGGATATACTCAGGGAAACCATCAACTGACGTACCGTCTTCCTGAGTCCTGTAGCGCGGCTCCGGATCTCGCCCGCCCGAGACTCAGGAGATCAGCATGGACGACGCTGTGGTGTCTGTCGTGCCTACCGACTCGATCGCCGACGCAATACCGCCGCCGCCCCGGTTCGATGAGCCCGGCACGGGGCTCTCAGGAGCGGACGCGGCAGCATTCGCCTACACCAGCGACCACCTGGTGCGGCACTTGTTCGACGTCGGCCTGCAACTGCACACCCTGAAGGTGGTACTCGACCAGCCCCACACCACCGTGGACGCAGCGCGAGCGGTCAGCGACGCCGTCGGCGCAGTGCTCGACGACCTCGACCTGCTCATCCGCGATACCGGACTGGCTGTGCTCGCCCTCACCCCGAACACCAGAGACGGGCAGACCCCCCAGCGCCGCAAACGTCACCGCTGACACCTTCCCTCTGGGGCGGGCTCCGGGGCTAACCCCGGGCTAACCCACGGAGCCCACCTGCCCAGTCGATCCGGTGACGCAGACACTCGATCCCGGAACACCACGGCAACCTTGACCAGCACATGGCTCGCCACCTGAGGTTCCTCGCCGCCGCTCGCTCACCTTCGAGGACGAACCAGTGACACGGGCGGCGTGGGGGTCGCGCCAGGTGGTGCACGGTACTTCCGGTGCTGGATGAGGATCTCCTCGGCCCGAGGTGGCAAGCAAACCGCGCCGCGGGCGTGGGAGCCGGTGGCTGCGGTTGCCGCGAGACGGTGGCTGGTGAACCGGTGCCCGCCGATCCTCTCACCAGGGCCAGTGCTCCCCAAAGTGTTTCGAGCAATCGTCCAGTTTGACTACATCCCTCGAAGTGGGCTGGTCGGTGACAGCGTCGACGACTGAAGTGACCAGCCCGAACCTCACATCGGGCGACGAGACCAACTACCAGCTGGTAGGTATTCGACTCTTCGAGCAACTGTGTGGCTGCTGTGTAGTTTGCGCGTTTCACGGCGTAGAGTTCGAGTCGCTTTCTCCGGGTCCCGCAGCGCGGCTCGCACCGTGTGCGACACCCATCTCAGGAGCAGAGCATGGTTTTTCTCGATCGTTGTGACGCAGGACGGCAACTCACCCAACACCTGCGGGCCCTGTCCGGACCCGAGGTGGTGGTCTTGGGCCTACCGCGCGGCGGAATGCCGGTCGCCTACGAGGTCGCGACCGCACTCGGTGTCCCCCTCGACGTCGTAGTGATCGGCAAACTCACCGTCCCGGACCGGCCATGGCTGGTCTTCGGTGCCGTCGGCGAGGGCGCGGAGCGCGTCATCGACAACGAGATGGTCACGCGCGCAGCGGTTTCCGAGCCCGAACGACTCGCGGTGACCCGCGAGCAGCAACACCAGCTGCGTCACCGCGTCGCCCGTTACCGCCGAGATCACGCGCGGCTGCCGTTGGCCGGCGCCACCGCGATGATCGTCGACGACGCCCTCGCCACCGGCGCCAGCGCCTACGCGGCCTGCGTAAACGCCCGCATGCGGGGCGCGGACCGGGTGGTGTTCGCCGTACCTGTCGGCGGAACTCGGCCGCTGCGTGCCCTGTCCCGGGTCGCTGACCATGTCATCTGTCTGCAATCGCGGCAACTGTTCGGCTCGATCGGCCCCTGGTACGTGGACTTCACACCAGTCACCGACCTGGAGGTGTGCGTGCTGCTCGACCGGGCGGCCGAAAACCTGCCTGCCCCGAGCCGCCTGCCCCTCGCCTGAGTCCAGCACATCGTGCTGGATCCGCGCACTACACGACGAGAAGGAGGTGGGAAATGAGTTCGGTACACGGACCCGGGCCCGACGGCGCGGCCGACAACGAAGACGTCCAGCAAGACAACCCCTAAACCGATCCTAAGCTTGTTCTTCATGGTTCAGTTCCAAACCGTTTGGCTGGCTTGAGGATTCGCCGGACTAGGAAGCGGCCTTCGCCTGATCATGTGCTCCGACCAAGGAATGCACGTGAACAGAACGAAGGCCGTGGAGGATGAGTCTGCCGATTCATCGCCGCCCTGCCGCAGCTACCCCGCCCACCGGCGAACAACGTCACAGCCCTCGACCAGCTGCTGCTCACTCTCCACGAGCAGACACCTGACACCCACTGACAGCACCCACATGGCGGACCCCATGGATCGTTATTCGCGGCTGGGGCCGTGTCGATCCGGGCCGGGTGCCGAGAGGGAGTCGGCAACGTCCGACGGACTGCGCTGGTCACCGCACTCACGCTGACTCTCGGCTAGCCATGGTCGATCTCGGTTTGTTCACGCCGGCCGCTGGCTTCCGAGCGCTCCAGCGCGGCCTTGCTGCGTTCCAGACGCTCCAAACTCGCCTCCAACAGCACTCGGCTTCGATCAACTAATTCCCAAGTCTGCTGGGTGAGCAAATGGCGTGCCATCCCGATGCTGTGGTCTGGGCCATCCAGTCCTCGTTGCCGGGTATGGAGACGTTCTTCGCGCCTGCCCGCTGCTCGTTCTCGCTCACCGGCGACGTCTTCACGAGCGCCGACACTGCGTTCGCGCCGACCGGCGAGTTCATCACGCTCGTCGGCGGCGCTCTCACGCTCATCCGCGGCCCTCCGCCCCTCATCGGCTGTGGTCTCGCGTTCATCGGCGGACTGCTCGCGCACCGCGAGCGCGTTCTCTCGTGCCCGCAGCAGGGCTTCCCGGCGCACAAGCTCGGCTTCCCTCTCGGCCAAGGCCTTTTCGCGCTGCTCGAGGTCTGATCCGTCGGCGCCGGTGTGGCGCTGCTCGTCGGTCGACATAGGAAAATGATGTCCCCCGCCGAGAGCCGGCGGCAAGACCGAGCGACCCGCGGCGCGAGGAGAACACTCAGCCCGCGAACGCAGGGAGACTAGAGGGCGAGGGTCGCGAGTACTGCTGTTCGGGTCGGGCCGCTGCACGCTGCGCTCACTACAGCGCCGTGTGGACCCCGATGCCCCTCCGCGGGCGAGCAATAGCGAAGACAGTGTCGTGATCGTCCACGGCCTCCCCGGCGTCCAACTCTCCGCCACAACAGATTTCTTCCACCCCAAGGCACGGGATATTTCCCTGCTCGGCGGCGCCCGCTCCCCATTGCGGACTCCGGTCCCGGTTTTGTAGATCACCGACCAGCACGTGACCTGGGAAACATTCCTAGGCGTATCCCCGCTCGATCCGCGCAGGCCATTCCCCGCTGCGGCGCAAAGCCGACTCGACGTGCAGGCGCAGGACAGCATCCACTGCGGCGCGCGTGGCGGCTTGCGGAAGGCGGATGTCTATCAGCCGGTGCGTGAATCGGCCATTCCCTGACCGGTGCGCGGAGTGTAGCCGCGCGGCCGGTCATCGACAACTGCTCGCCTCAGGGGGACAGTGAACGTTATGCGGGCATCTGATTCCGGCGATGACGATTGGTACGAGCGCGAGGTGCGGGCAGCCGTGCACCGTGAGCGAGACGTGCGGATCCGCGAGGCGGCGGTCGCGGTGCGTGAGGCGGCCGCCGACGCCCGCGACATCGCGCTCGAGATGCGTGAGACGACTGTCGAGATGTCGGCGTCAGGCGTCAGTCGCCGCGAAGCCTCAGCCGACCGCCGCGAAGCCTCAGCCGACCGCCGCGAAGCCTCAGCCGACCGCCGCGAGGCCTTCGCCGACGCCCGCGAAGCCGAGTACACCCGAGGGCACCCGCCCACTGCCGAGGCCATGGCGCGGTTGGAGCGCGAGGCACTCGATCGTGCGCTGGCCCAACTGCAGCGCGCCGAAGACGCCGTCGCCCGAGCGCGCGCCCATCTTGTCCATACCGAGCACCTGGTCGAACAGGGC
>NZ_BAGH01000102.1 GCF_000308715.1 Nocardia tenerifensis NBRC 101015 | reverse complement strand
CGTAGGGGTAGGCGCGGCCGCGGTCGAGCTCGAGAATCCACTCGGCGACATTGTCGAGGAAGTACCGGTCGTGGGTGACCGCGAGGACGGCGCCCGCGTATGCGGCCAGGTGCTGTTCGAGCCACAGCACGCTCTCGGCGTCGAGGTGGTTGGTCGGCTCGTCGAGCAGCAGCAGGTCGGGCTTGCTCAGCAGCAGCTTGCACAGCGCGACGCGGCGGCGCTCACCACCGGAGAGGTTGGTGACCGGGGCGTCCGGCGGCGGGCAGCGCAGCGCGTCCATGGCCTGCTCGAGCTGGGAGTCGACGTCCCATGCGTCGGCGTGGTCGAGGTACTCCTGCAGCTTGCCCATCTCGTCCATGAGCTCGTCGGAGTAGTCGGTGGCCATCAGCTCGGCGATCTCGTTGAAGCGATCGAGCTTCACCTTCACCTCGCCGAGGCCCTCCTCGACGTTGCCGCGGACCGTCTTCTCCTCGTTCAGCGGCGGCTCCTGCATGAGGATGCCGACCGTCGCGCCGGTGGCGAGGAAGGCATCGCCGTTGTTCGGCTGATCCAGTCCGGCCATGATCTTCAGCACGCTGGATTTACCGGCGCCGTTGGGGCCGACGACACCGATCTTGGCGCCGGGAAGGAAGTTCAAGGTGACATCGTCGAGCACGACTTTGTCGCCGTGCGCCTTGCGAACCTTCTTCATTTGGTAAATGAACTCAGCCATAAGGTGAAAGCCTATCGGTGTCGGAAACGGTGAGTTGAACCGGCGGATACCCGTCGCGGCGCGGGGGCGGAACGGCCGCCGAAATCAGGCGTCGGCGTGCTCGGGGTCGGTCGTTCCGGGGAGCGCCGCAGGGGCGGTCGCGACATTCTCCCCCAGCCCGTCGCCTACCGGCACCTTAGATTCAGCGCCGAAGCGTTCTCCAGTATTCCGCATCTCCGAGGACCTGGTGACGTGCGCGGTGCAGCGTCCGAGGTCGGGGCCGACGGCGCTGGCCCGCATCTCCAGGTCGCGCCGGTCCATGCCGTCCCTGGTGCGATATTCGAGCGAGCGCAACTGGCCGTGTGCGATGACCGGATCGCCGCGGCGCAGCGAGGCGTCCACGCCGGCCGCCATCCTGCGCCAGCAGTTCACGGTGAGGAATAACGTCCCGTTGTCGACCCATTCGCCCGTGCTGCGATCCAGTCGGCGCGAGTTGCTCGCCATCCGGAAGCTGAGCACCCGCTCGCCGTTGGGCAGGTCCCGCTTCACCGGGTGGTTGACGATGGTGCCGATCACGGTCGCGTTCGCCTCGTACATGATGTCGCCCCTTCGCATTCGGCCCGCGGCGGTTGCCCGGGGACTTCCTCCCCTCGGGGAGTGCCCCTCAAGCCTCATCGATGCGACCGGCGATCGGGTGCCTCGGTCCGAGAATGTGGACAACTTTCTCGGATGTGGATATCCGGCGCTTCTTTCGCGTCGACCGACCGCCAGCGGAACCGAAAACGGTTACAGCGCCGAAAGATCGGTATTGGCGCCGCAGAGCACGATCACCGGCCGCTCGTCCGCCGCAGGCACGTACGCGCCGCTCTGCACCGCCGCCAGCGCGGCCGCGCCCGCGAACTCCACGACGATACGGAACTCGCGCCACAGATAGTCGCGGGCCGTCGCGATCGCGTCGTCGGTCACCAGCAGCGAGCGCACCTGATAGCGGCGCGCGACGTCCATCGCGATGTCCCCGATCCTGGTGGCGCCCAACGATTCCGCCGCGATGCTCGACACCTCGACCTCGACCGGCTTGTCGGCCGACAGCGCCGCGTTCAGCGTGGGAATGCCCTCCGGCTCGACCCCGATCACCTGCTGGCGGCGGCCGATCGCGGCCGCGATGCCGGACACGAGCCCGCCCCCGCCCACCGCGGCCAGCACCGACGGCCGCCCGCGCACCTGCTCCTCGATCTCCAGCCCGACCACCCCCGCGCCCGCGACGATGGCGGGCAGGTCGTAGGCGTGCAGCTGCAGCGCGTTGCGTTCGGCCGCGAGCTCGTTCGCGTGGTCGAGCGCCTCGCCGTAAGTCGTTCCGTGCCAGAGCACCTCGGCTCCGTGCGACCACATCGCGGCGACCTTGGTGTGCGGCGCGGACTCCGGCACGACCACGGTGCACGACTTTCCGAGCTGCGCGGCCGCCAGCGCCGCCGCGATCCCCGCGTTGCCGCCCGAGGCGATGACCACCTGGTCGCTGCCGTCCTCGGCCGAGAGCAGCGCGTTGAAACTGCCGCGAATCTTGAAAGTGCCGCCGTACTGGAGGTATTCGAGCTTCATCGTGACCGGAACCGGTCCGTTCGGCCCGGCGACGGAGGTGTGGAAGACCGGTGTCTTGCGGGTGCGACCCGCCAGCCGCCTACGCGCGGCTCGCACATCGGATCGATGGATCCGATCGGTCGGGCTGTGTTCGGAGAAGACTACGGACCGCTCGTTCACAACCACACCTTGACCAACTCGACTCCACCGTGACCTACAGACATCATGCCCAAAGGCATTGCGCCGACCGACCGTTCCTTACTTGTGTACCCCTCGGTCACGTTTGGCCAGCTCAGCGAACATCGCGTTGTGCGCGGCGAGGGCGGCGTCGTGGTCGCGGTCGGCGGCCCGGTCGGTGCGCTGAGCGAGTCGCCGGTCGCTGCGCGACCACTGGATCAGCAGGGCCATCATCACCACCACCAGCGGCACCTCGCCGCTCGCCCAGGCCAGGCTGCCGCCGGTGCGCTGGTCGCCGAGCAGGTCGCCGTTCCAGCCGAGCCCGAGGCCGCGGTAGAACCAGCCGCCGAGCACCGTGGTCATGCTCATCAGCGCGATGCCGAAGAAGGCGTGGAAGGGCAGCGAGCCGAACACCATGCCGAGCTTGGTCAGCGGCTCCACCCGGCGCGGCTTCGGGTCGATGCCGATGACGACCCAATAGAACAGGTAGCCGCTGAGCAGGAAGTGCACGTTCATGAGCAAGTGCGCGGCGTGCGAGTCGGCGTAGGTGTCGAAGATCCCGCCGAGGTAGAGCGCGTAGAAGCCGCCGACGAAGATGACCGACGCCACGATCGGGTGCGTCAGGAATCGCGAGACCGGATTGTGCACCGCGGCCAGGATCCACTCGCGCGGTCCTGGCGCGCTGTCCCGGCCGGCGGGCGGCAGGGCGCGCAGGGCCAGCGTCACCGCGCCGCCCAGCGCGAACAGGATCGGCGCGAGCATCGACAGCGCCATGTGCGCGCCCATGTGCACGCTGAACATCGCGGGCGCGTACCGCCCGACCCCCGACGAGGTGGCGAGCAACAGCACCGCGCAGCCGGACAGCCAGGCGATCGTCCGCCCGATCGGCCACGCGTCCCCGCGCGCCCGCAGCCGGCGCACGCCGAGCAGATACAGCACCGCGAGCACGATCGACAGCGTCCCGAAGATCAGGTCGAACCGCCAGTCGAACAGCAGCCGCGCCACGGTCGGCGGCCCGGCCAGGTTGTAGCCGAGTTCGACCTCGGCCGGTGTCGGCTCGGAGGTCGGCGGGGGCGGCGGAGTACGGCCGAGGCCCACCGCCAGACCCATCGTGGCCGCGAAGACCAGCGCCTCCACGCCCGCGAACCTGACCAGCGCGCCGCGGTCGCGCGGATTCGCCGCGAGCGCGGGCAGCGCGGCGCGGCGCTGCGCGAAGCCGATCAGGCCGAGCACGATCAGCGCCGCCGCTTTAGCCAGCACGAGCCTGCCGTAGGTGGTGGTGAACAAGTCATCCCACGGCACCCGGATCCAGGAGTTGATCACTCCGCTGACTCCGATGGTGACGAACGCGATGGTCGCGGTCAGCGAGAAGCGCCGCGCGGCCAGGTCGGTGTGCGCGCCGCCACGGCGTGCGTGCGCCAGCAGCGCGAAGAGGCCGCCGACCCACACCGCGGCCGAAACCAGGTGCAGGATCAGGCTGTTCGTCGCGAGGTCGTGCGCGCCGCCGGAGGACGAATGTCCCGTCAGCGCCAGCGGCATCATCGTCACGATGGACGCGGCGAACAACACCGGCGTCCACCCCCAGCGCAGCGCGAGCCGGGCGCCGACCGCGACGATCAACGCGAACAGCACCGTCGTGCGCCAGGCGCCCGCCAACTCGATCTGATCGATGGCGCGCCACAGCGCCTCCGGGCGCAGCACGTCACCGACCGGCTGCCCGGTGGTGTCGGACACCGTCAGCGGAATGAGCAGCGCCGCACAGCCCGCCCAGACGAGCGCGAAATTGGCGGCCCTGCGCACCGCGCGGTACCCGCCCACGTCGAGCAACCCGCTCGACTGCGGCGGCACCAGGAACGCCGCGAACAGCAGCGAACCGACCGTCAGCGCCGCCGAGAGATCGGCGAGCGCGCGCACCGCAGGCAGGCCGTAGGTCGTGAGCGACCCGGGATCCGGAATGCCCAGCAGGCTCAGCGCCTGCGCGGCCGAGAGCCCGACCACCAGCGCGGCGACCACCGCCGCGACCGCACCGGCCAGGGCGATCACCACAGCGTATGTCGCCGCCGACCGAGTGACCTCCAGATCAGATGAAGCGGACGGGTCCTGCGCAGACGACATACGACTTAGCGTAGTTCGATTGCCATCGCGTGGCCGCGCTGGGTTTGGGCCGATAGGGTGGTCGGCGGATCACGGAGGTGCAATGTCGATCGTGTCGATCGTCTTGATTGCCTTGGTGGCGTTGTTCTTCGCCGCCATGGGCGTCTACGGGCTGTTGCGGCCCAGCCAGCTCACCGACCCGCTCGGCCTGCTCGCCGACCGCGCGGACGCCCGCGCCGAGGTGCGGGCCGTCTACGGCGGCTTCGGCATCGCGATCGCGGTGATCCTCGGATTGGCCGCCGCCGACGTCGGCGATGTACGAGTCGGCGCGTGCGTGACGGTCGCCACGGCGCTCGGCGGCATGGCCTTCGGCCGAATCTGGTCCGGCTTCGTCGAGAGCCCGTCCGCCTTCTTCCCCGTCTGGTTCTACCTGGTGCTCGAGGTGATCATGGCCGCGATGCTCGTCCTCGCCGTCACACTCGACCCCTAGCCATCTGGTCGGTCGCTATAATTGGCCCGCTGGACAGCACGGCCAATGTCGGCCATGGTGGAACCCACTGCCTCCGTAGCTCAGTTGGATAGAGCAAGGGCCTTCTAATCCCTAGGTCGCAGGTTCGATTCCTGCCGGGGGCGCGTAACCCAGCACGGGCCATATGGCAAATATGGTGCCCTACCAGGGCATCTTCCTCCACGAGGAACTCGCCATATGGCCCGTTCTGAGGCCCTATGGCGTCCAATGTGGAGAGTAGATGGAGAGCCGTAACGGCAGGTTATGGTTCATTTGTAGCTGGAAACCCGCATCACCTCAGTCGGATTCGGCCGCAGGCGCGGCACTGACTGCAACATCTCCGTCTCTACCCGCAGGCTTTCGATGGCAAACCTCACCGATCACCTAACGGCGTGTCGCTGGTCGACACGCCGGAGATAATCCTCAGCCTTGACCCCGACAAAGTGTGCTACTCGGCGGCTCGCCGCCGACATACAGTTCCCATCTCGACCAACACTGGCGAAGGGCTTGAGGAAGTCGCCAAACTCGTTAAGACGCTTGCACTCTGGGATCTGATAGGAGGGAAGGACCCACCCGGGGTCATGGAAGTGTCATGCCTTGGCGAGGACCTTGTGCCCATGCGTCGACTGCTGCTACTACTCGTCGAGACCGACGCGATGGCGGCGGTCATTTCGCTACGATGTGGGCATTCGATGGACTAGGTCGATCGGGGATGCCCGTGGCAAATTCGGGCTGGCGGTATGTCGGCGTCGGCATAGACGAGTATGCGGACTTCGAGCCCTTGACGCGCGCGGTGACAGACGTCAGGGAGCTTGGTCGCATACTGCATCCCATCTTCGTCGGCACACCTGCCTGCAATTCGACAGCCAACGAAGTCCGCGACTATCTGACGACAGTTGCCGACGACACGGTAGCTTCACTGGTCCTGTCCTGGAACGGCCACGGAAAATTGTCGGGTGGCCGCCTCCTGCTGGCGACCCGGAACGCGGGTGGGGTCATCAGCGTGGAGGACGTGATCGACAGCTGTGTCAGCAGCGGTGCTCGCCAACTTCTATTCATCATCGACACATGCCACGCGGGAGCAAGCATCGCTGATGTGCACTCGATTGCGTCGCAGTTTTTGGCCGAGTGCCCGCCTGAAGGGGACCGGGTGTGGTTCGGAATTCTGGTCTCTAGTACCGCAACTGGGTCGGCCCGGGACGGCGTGTTCGGCACTTTGCTGCGGAAACTGCTCACTGTAGGGCCGGACTCGCCGGAACTGCGGCGACGCTGGTCCGCGCACAATCGGCTGATTGTTGCCGATGACCTGGCTGACGCATTGAAAAGCGAATGGACCGAGCCGGATCACGAGCCGGACTTTCTGTCTCGCGGGTTCCGGGAGCCGTTGCTGCCGAACCCTTTGTGGGACCCGGGCGCTGGTCAAGGAGTGGTCGAACATCTTTTAACTGCCGCGCGTGGCGGGGCCCTTCCGGGCGAACGATCATGGTTCACCGGCCGGGAACACGAGCTGCGAGAGATCGTCGACTATGTACGTTCAGGCCGGACCGGTGTTTACGCAGTGACCGGAGCGGCCGGAGTGGGCAAGTCCGCGCTCGTCGGTCGTATTATTTCGTTGGCGGATAAGGCAGAACGTCAACGTTTGATGGCCAACTGGGAACCGTGGGACCGCCATGCCGAACCCGGCGCAGGATCGGTGCATGCCCACGTGCATCTGCGTGGTCTGGATACCGAGAGAGCCGCCGAACAAATAGACGGCAGGCTGGTCAGTTCTGGTGTATTGCGCCCAGCTGAGGAAGGCCGCCGCAACGCCGCCGAGCTGATCGGTGCGGTGCAACGCGTCGCCAACCAACGACAGTCACCGCCGGTCATCGTGGCGGACGGGCTTGACGAAGCGCGTGAGCACGCCTCGTTGATCGCCCAAGATCTGCTGCTCAGCCTGGCACGTTACGCCACGGTTGTCGTTGCTACCAGAGATATCCAGGGCAGCGATCGAGTCGAGTCCCTGCTCGCAACTTTGCATCCCAACGCGACACTTGACCTGGATCGGTCAGCGGATCACAGCATCGTGCAGCGATACATCCAGCGCCGTCTGACCGGCGCAGCGCTGAACATGGACCCGGCTGCGGTCGCCGACCACCTGACGCAATTCACGGAAACTTCGTTCCTGCTAGCTCGAATCGTCGTCGACCAGCTTCTCGCGAACCCGGTTGATACCAATGCGCCGAATTGGCAACGGCATGTTGCACATTCGGTACAGACCGCGTTCGATCTCGACTTGGAGCGAATCAGCGCGCCCGGTATTCGGCTACCCCCCGGCGTGCCAGCTCGTGCACTGGCACGCATCATGCTATTTGCCCTGACTCATGCCTTCGGTGCTGGCTTCCCCGAGGAGGTATGGCTGGATGCCGCAGGCAAGTTGGTAGGTGGTGAGCTGGATCGCGAACACATCGGTTGGCTTTTGGACAGTATGGGCAGGTATATAGTCCAAGACGGCGAAGACGGCGTAGCAACCTATCGACTGGCACACGCCAGTCTCGCCGATTACCTGATGATCCAGGAAGAACCGAGCCAACGCGGATCAGACGAAGCTGCAGCCGCGGTCTGGGCAGCCGTTGACGACCGATACAAGAACCTCAGGCAGCGAGGCCTACCGCCGGAAGCGTCACCGTATCTGCGGAACTATGCGCGACGGCACGCAGCCGCAGCAGGCGTACCGGGTCTCGCGCGACTGCGTCGAATGGCGGACGAGGATGATCGGTTCACTGCGGACCTTGCCCAGAGCGCACTGGACGTCGCCTGGGTCGATCACGATTCTAAAAACTTGCCTGCGACCCTTCCGGTCGCCGAAGAAGCGGTCCAGCTCTTCGGTCGGCTCGCGCCGGCAGGTCACCTTGAACGGGCTGGGCTCGCCCGCTCGCTCAGAGTGCTGAGCGGCTACTACCAGCGCCTCGATCGGGACGCAGAAGCCGTAGTCACCATGCAGGCGGCGATTGACCTGTACTCGAGTCTCTCTGCGGACAACGAGATGCACCAATTAAATCTCGCCCAGGCGCTGGAAGAGCTGGGAACACTCCACCTTGCGGCGCATCGATGCGGAGAAGCTGCTACCGCAGTGGCTCGGGCCATGGAAATATACCGAAATCTGGCCGCCGGTAACCGGTTAGACGCTACGACCTCGCCAGAGCGACCGACGCCCATGCCATCTTCCTGATGCTTGACGCTCAGGTCGTTTACCGTGCCGCGCGTTCAGTCCCGAGACAGACGCGAGACCGCTCCCCGGCCGGCGGAAACTCACGTGCTCAGGAAGGCGGGGCTTCGCGTACACAAGAATCGCGGCGACGACCGCAGACGCCCGAGCCGTTGCCGTTTCTCGAACGTCGCCCGCCCGAACGGAACCGACGCCGCACGGATCGCGGCCGAGGGCCGGGAATCGACCGGGAACGCTAATACCAAGGTATGCCCCCTCACTTCTCGCGCAGAATGTCTGGGGTGACGAGTACTGATTTCGTCGTCGTACTCCCAGGCATCATGGGTAGCACACTGCAGCAGAACGGCCGGCTGGTCTGGTCGCCATCCGCAGGCGCGACGTTGCGGGCGATCCGCACGTTCGGCGACAACATCCACCGTCTCCGGCTGCCTGTCGGCATCGGTGACGAACATCCCACCGACGGCGTTGAAGCTGTCGCGTTGATGCCAGATCTCCATGTCATTCCGGGACTATGGACCCCGATGCGGGGATACGATGGCTTGCTGAAACGGCTGGAACGCCTGCGACTTGCGGGCGAGGTCGGCGTCATCAGGCCGTTTCCCTACGATTGGCGACTGTCCAACAGATACAACGCTCGCCGCCTCGCCGCTGTGATCGGCGATGAGCTGCCGCGCTGGCGAAACAGCCACCCGGCACGGGCCGAGGCACGCGTCGTGCTCGTCTGCCATTCAATGGGTGGACTAGTCGCCCGCTGGTATCTGGAGAAGTGCGGCGGCGCAGAGGTCAGCAGAAAACTAGTAACCCTCGGGACTCCGTTTCGTGGCGCGGCCCGAGCCGTCGAGCAACTGTCCAATGGTGCTCATAAGGGACTCGGCAGGCTATCAGTTGACCTCACCGAGTTTGCCCGCAGCCTCCCGGCGCTACATCAACTACTCCCAGATTACGCGTGCATCGAGCACGCCAACGGTTTGCACCGAATCGATGAGATCGCCGTACCGAACATCGACACAGCCATGCTCACCGACGCCCGGCATTTCCATACCGACCTCGCGGACGCCGAAATGCGGCGCCCGGCTGCCCTCGACATGACCCATGCGATCGTCGGCACCCGTCAGCCCACGGCGACATCACTTCGGCTCGGGGTCGACGGGATCGAGGAGCTCGACACAATCGACGGCAGCAATGAATACGGCGACGGGACAGTTCCGCTCGCCGGTGCCGTCGGCCACGGTTTGACAATGAGTAGCAATAGATTCGGCGCATAGTCGACCGACACGGCAACCTGCAGCATAACCGAGCCGCACTCGACGAGATAGAATCGATCATCACGTCGTCGGATGTGCGGCGCCGCAATGGGGAATCGACCGCCATCCGTGTCACAGCGCCGGAACTGGTGATGCCCGGCGAGTCAATCACCGTCGAAGTGACTCTTGAACCGGGCCCGTCCGGTCGCTTACCCGCTGTCCGCATTCAACTCGCAGCCGCAGACTCGCCACTGGCGTCTGCCACGGTTAGTCGTGTTCCGAAAATCCGTAATAAATACGCCGTTACCAGCTTCACCTCGCCATATCCCGGGGCCTACACCATCCAGGTCAATGGCATCACGCCCGGTTCGCCGATCACGCCGGTTAGTGCCACCGTGCTGGTGTGGTCCGGTAGGCGCTGATGGCGGAAATCTCGTAGAGAGCTAGGTCACGGCACCCGAGAGCATGTGCATCGCACACAGGCACCCTCGATAAACGCGCCCGAACGGATCGCAAGTTTCTGCTGCCATTGACTCGCGGCGCGTGCTGCGATGCTGCCGCACTTCGGACGAATCGGACACAGGGTGCGCACCGTCCCAGAGTGATTTCGGCGACCGAATTTCCTACGGGGACCGATGAGGTCCGGAGGGCCGTGCTGGCGGCGCGGGCTGAGAAGACACCGCTGTATCCCCTCAGCATCGCGCGCAATTGGGGTATGGGGTCGCGGTATCCGGTGGTGGACGGCTGCCGGGTGCTCGATCCGAGCGGGATGATGGCCGTGCTGACTCTGGATCTCGACGCGGGTCACGCGGTGTCGAACCCGGCGTCACACAGCGCAGGCTCGCTGCCCTGCTGAAGGGCACGCCGTGGATGCTGAACGTGACGGCCGGCTGCGCGGATGCCGGCATCATCGGCAACATCCTCGAACGCGGTGACGGCACGATTTGAGGCCGTACCGAGGACCTACTGGGCCTGGAGGTAGTACTGGGCACCGGCGAGATGGTGACGACCGGAGGTCTCGATCGGCACGGGCGACGCACCGGTCGGATCGCGGGGCCCGACCTGACCCGGGTCTTCCAGCAGTCCAACCTCGGCGTCGTCACGGCGGCGGGCCATCGGTCTGATTCCCCGGCCGGAGACGGTCGCGTTGGTCCACGCCACTTTCGCGCGCAAGGCGCTCGACGCGGGCGTGGACGCGCTGGTCCGGATCAGCAGGTCACGCATGGCCGAGCACGGGATGGCGCGACTCATGGAACTGTTCGTCGTCCCGGACCGCGGCTCCGCCGCGATCCCCCCCGGCACCGACCCGGCCACGGTGACGATCCAGCTGCCGCTGCTCGGTTCACCGGGTGCAGTACGGGAAGCGGAAAACGTTGTGCGAGCGGACTTTCGGGATACCGCCGCGCCGGTGGCGCTGGTGTACTCGACACGGCCACGACTGCCCCGGACGACCCGCTGTACGCTCGCACCCAGTTCGCCCGGGGCATGCCGACCTGTGACGCGCTGCCGACGGGCCTGCGCGTGCGGGCCTGCGACCAGGCCGACGAGCCTCCCATCGGCTGGCTGATGTTCCTGCCGACCGTGCCGTGGCGGCAGGAGAGCCTGACCACCGCCGTCGACGTGATGCGCGTCGAATGCGAGCGGCGCGGCATCGCGAGCATGCTCGAGTTCAATGTGATCTCCCAACACAGCGCCAACATGGTCGCGCAGGTGCCGTTCGAGCGTAGTCGTCCGCGCGAGCGGACAGCTCCAAATCCTGTTGATCGATATTCGATCGGTAGGCCGGAAGCCGCACGCGGAGAAAGGATTCCCGAGCGGCCTCGCGCAATGCGTGGGCGCGCTCCACAGCGTCCAGTGTCTCCGGGACAGGCCGCTGCACGGCCTCAAGGACCTGTTCGACCCGGACGCCATTATCGCGCCCGACCGCTACTTGGTGGCGCCTCGGTGAACGACCGCGTACCGGCATCGGCCGCCAAGATCGAGGCCGATGTCGTCATCCTCGGCGCGGGGATCGGCGGCTCTCTTCTCGCTATACTGTTGGAGCGCAGCCGGTTACGGGTCACCGTGGTGGAGCCGAAGCCCGTCGTCGGCACGAAGGAGGCCGATTTCCTCAAGCCGCGGGGTCTGCGCATTCTCGCCGAGCACGGGCCGCTCGATTCGCTGCGGGTGCGGGGTGCGCTGCGGCGGGCCACGATCAGCTTTCTACCACGACGGCGAGCCCCTGCTGTCCTACGATTTCGCCGCCCACACCTGACTCGGGTACTACCTCATGATCCCTTACGCCGAGATAGTGCGCATTGTGCTCGCCGCGTGCGCGGAACTGCCCACTGTGGATATCCGGTTCGATACGACTTTGGAGGACCTCCGGACCGAGGAATCGGTCATCACCGAGGCGCATCTGTCGGACGGAACCCGGTTGACCGCAAAAGCATTCGTCGACGCAGTCGACATCGGTAGCTTCGAACGCGTGCCCGTCGCCGCGTTCACCACCGCGCCCTATCACCGCGGCGACGCGGTGTCGTTGGGCGGCAGCGCATTCGGCTGCCATCCGATGACCGACCAGGGATGAGCTACACCATGGAGGACGCGGCCGTGCTGGCCGAAATTCTCGTCGAGGCCGGCGATCCGAACGACTTGGCGCATCTGCTCGAACAGCGATACGAACCCCGGCGACTCGCCCACACGAAACTGGTCGAATACGGCGACAACCTGGCTCGTTCCTATCACGACCGAGACGCCTACCCGCGTGCCCACGACGCGGACCTACACGGCGGAGACCGGTGAGGCTGGCCCGCGCGGCGATCATGGCTGTGCGCGGCACGGGCCCGGACACAACATCCCTCTTCCGCACGGATATGACGACAAATCATCCACCGACTCACCGACTCACCGACATGCCGGCACGCTGAGGAAGTGCTGGACAGAGTCCTTTCCCCGGGCGTGATCACAGCTCTGCGACCGCAGCCATCAGCAGAGCACGCGACCTCTCCGGTGTCTCGGCCTGCACAGCGAGTCGGTCCATCACCTCACGGTAGAGGTGGATGTCCTCTCGTCGATCCAAATACAACGCAGAGGTCAGTTGTTCCAGGTAGACGATGTCGGGCAGTTCTTGCTCGGCGAAGCGCAGGATCGTGAACGAATTGCCTGCCGCAGCATTGCCGCCCGACCGGAACGACAGCACCTGGATGATCACCTGCGGCTTGCTCGACATCTCCACGAGATGCTCTAGCTGCTCGCGCCATACCTTCGGACCACCGACCTGGCGATATAGCACGGCCTCGTCCAGCACCGCCCACAGCATCGGCCCGCCCGTCGCATTCAAGATCTGTCGACGCCTGGTGCGTAATTCCATGCGTCGCGCCGCCTGAACATCGCTACTCGGATCCTGACAGCATTGCCCCGGGCGCTGTGCCTCCTTGGTGTTTCCGTACAGCACCATGCCTACTGCGTTGGCGTAATCCTCGGTTTGCAGTAATCCTGGAACCAGCTGACCCTCATACGTTCTGATCGTTTTCGCAGCACCTTCCAGGCCGAGGTAGGTCCCAAACCAGGATGGCAGCAAATCGTTGAATCGATGCCACCAACCCGGCTGGTTGGCCTTCCGCGCCAGCTCCAAAATGAACATACGCTCATCGGCGTCGACGACCCCGTATAAGGTCAGCAGATCCCGGAGATCGCGTTCCTTGAATCCGATCTGTCCGAGTTCGAGCCGGCTGATCGTGGCGCCCGAGCCGCGAATATGCTCACCTGCGGTCTGTCGGGTGATGCCACGTGCCTCCCGCAACCTGCGCAATTGACCGCCGATCGCGATGCGGACCGCGGTTGGACCACGCTCCGCCACACTCGCGTCGACAAAGGGCGTGCCCCTTGGTCGATTGTGCGCCAGTTCTGTTGCTACAAGGGTGGCGGCGATCCGATGATGGCCATCGATGATCGGCCTACTCGGGAAGGCCGTTCCCGCAGTTTGCGCGAGAACGGCAACGGGCGCACCGCCCGGCGCGTGTGTCAGTAGGGCGGGCGTTGCGAACGGCAACAGATGCTCGACCGCGCCCACATTGTGCGACTCGTGTTCGGTAAGACTTCGGATGTGCTCCACTTCCTCGTGGCTGATGCGCTGTTGCAATTGGCGGGCCCCTGGCGTGCCCAGCGATGACTGCTCGATCAAGTCACGGATACGGGCGAGATCAGCGGGCGTGGCCGGGTTAGTGTTGTCGGATCGGTTCATGACTTCCTCCTCGTCACGGTCAACCGGTCGACCCATTCGTGCTTTTCTTTCAGCCGTGCCCATCGTTGTTCGATTGCCTTCTTAGTGGTCTCGGGATGCAGCTCAGCAATCTCAGCCGCGGTGTAGCCACTGGCCTTGGCCCAGATGATCGTGCGCTCCAGCGTCGACATCCCGTGGAGAGCATCGCGGATGACCGCGTTATTGATCGCGGTGGCCTCGGGATCCGGGAACGGGGTGACGCAGAGGAACTTGCCGAAGCCGTCGTCTGCCAGCTCGTCGGGTTTGCAATCCGCGTGGCCGGCGGCGAAAAACCGATCTCGCCGCCGATGCTTGCGGAACTCATTGCCGAAGGCCAGTACGCAGGCCCCGACGAAATAGGTGGTCAGACTCATTCCGCCGTCAGTTTTCCAACCGGTGCCCTCCTGCAGCTCACGCTGGACCTTGACCAATGCGGAGGCAACCGCTGGGCGTATAAGGTCGGCGCGGTGAGCGTCCTCAGTGGCGAGGCGGTGCCGTTCTTTCTGTGTGGGTGGTGGCGCCAATCGGACATCGTTATCTCGCAGGACCTTGAAGATCCAGCCGGTATATGACCAGGCGATGAGTGCCGCGGCACCCTGACGGATCAGTGCGGTCGCGAACAGATCCCATGTCGGGCCGGTGAATCCGAACTCTTCGAGCGCGGCGAACAACTCGCCGTCGGCACTCGAGCACTCGCGCGTCTCGACCACGGTTGTCGCATCGAGAACGTAGTCCACCTGCGCCGCCACTTGAAGCTGGAGATCTTGCTGCGCATCGGCGAGGTCAGCGACATCATCGGATTGCTCGCCCGAACACGGTTGCGAGGGGCCACTGTTCGATGACCCGCACCCCGAGGTAGGCGCATCGTCAGACGATGCCATCGGCTTCCTCCTCGCCGCGCGCTCGACACCACACCTGACCCATGCCAGGTGTTCGACCCGCCGCGGCGGCCACGCGCGGACGCCTCCCTTATAGGCACCTCGGCACCGGCAGTTCCCCACTCGGCGCCGAGAAACTGAAATATCCCTACCTTCAAGCTAAGCCGGGGAGCCATGGACCCCTGGCCGCCTACAACCTTCGGCGAACAACGAGAAAGGAAACGGAGTGCCGATCAACTCGAACCCGTCCTACCCCGGCGTGATCCGCCGAGACGTATCGTGATCAACCTGATCACGGGCACCAGTACCATCGCCGCCGTCGTCGGCTCGATCCTGTGGTGGCTGCACATCGACGGCCCCACCCGCCTCTGTGCCGGGTTCGTAGCTGTCTTCCACCCCTCCAAAGAACGCCGTGCCGACGCTCGTGCGGTTCTGACGGCTACCAAACGACGTCGACGGTGACGGGGCTGCTACGGCGGAAGTTCTTCCCAGCCTGCGCCTTCGTCGGAACGGTCCTTAGTCGTCTCGACGCAATCGTCTGATGCTGCCGCTGCGCTTTACCCACCATTGCGATCCTGCTCGCCTTCCCACGCTGGACGCCGATGCTTGCTGGGCACGCCCGGCTCCGAGGCACTGTAAGCGTAGAGCGTCCGGAGCGGTTTGCTGGACGATCGAGTCGCTGGTGCTCAGGATTCGGAGGGAGCCGGGCGATAGGTTGCTATCAGTACCCCGGTCGGGGTTGGGGTGCAGTCGATCAGGTGGAGGCTGTGTGCGTCGTCGGTGTGGCCGAATAGTTGGTGTCCGGAGCCGAGGACTATGGGGTGGATCATCAGGAAGAGTTCGTCGATTAAGCCGTGTGGGAGTAGGGAGCGGATCAGGTGGCCGCTGCCCATGATGGCGAGGGTGCCGCCTGGTTGTTCGCGGAGTTCGGTTATTTGTGCCGGAATGTCGCCGGTGAGGAGGGTCGAATTCGGCCAGGGCAGTTCGAGATTGGGGTCGGACGAGGCGACGTACTTTTGGGTTTGGTTCAGGCCTTCTTTGAAGGGGCCGCCTGCTCGGTTCCAGTGGGTGAGCATGTCTTCGTAGCTGCGGCGGCCGAACAGCCAGGAGAATTGGGGGCCCATTCGCTCGCTCATGACGCGGCCCATTGCCGGGTCGTTGGCGTGGGTTGCCCAGCCGCCGTGGCGGAAGCCGTCTCGGGTGTCTTCGTCGGGGCGGCCGGGACCCTGCAGGACACCGTCGAGGGTTATGTGGTTCACGACGAGCACGCGCATGCGAATTCCTTTGCGACGGAGACAAACGCGTGATCGGCGATCGGTGGGCGGGCCACCGATCGCCGATCGTTTTCAGGTCTCAACGGGAGAGCGTGTTGCGCAGGTCGGTGAGGGTGGCACGCCGCTCATAGGCGATCCAGGCGAAGATCGCGGCGAGGGCGAGGGGGAAGAGGGCCATGGCGGGCTGGCCGGCGAGGAAGGCTTGGGTGGCGGCGGCGAGGACGGTGAGGACGGACAGGCCCGCGGCGGCCAGGGCGCTGAGGCGGGGCACCATCAGGCCGATACCGCCGGCGACCTCGGCGACGCCGATGAAGATGAGCAGGCCGAGGGGGATGGTCAGATTAGCGGAAGCGTTCTCCGCCAGGGTGGTCGGCATGACGAGCTTCGGGCCGCCGGAGGCGATGATGAAGAAGAGGCCGAGCACGATCTGCAGGGTCCACAGGACGCGGTTGCGGACCTTGCCGGGACGGTCGGCGACGGCAGCGGAGAAGTTGGCGGTGGCGGTGGTCATTTCTGGTCCTTCTGGTCGGTCGCGCCGGGTTGGTAGCGCGTTCACCAGATAGGACGGGGCACCGTCCGAGAACTCATCGCACTGTCGCGAAGATCTTTCGTGAACCGTTGGGTCCGCTGAAGACCGATACCAAGTCCGAGGCCTGGCGGCCGGCGTGCTCGCGCGGTGGTGAACGTCCGGCTACGCAGTGAGTCTCACATACTACGGAGACTGCTTCAGGGTCTTCAGTTCTTCGACCGTCGAGGTGAGGTAGTCGCGGAGGTTGTCGAACCTTCGGATCTCGCCCTCGGTTTCCCATACCGGCGCACTGTCACAATCACTGTTGCCTTCGCATCCGACTGTGAGCACGAAAGCCCTTGTGGTGTCGTCGGTTCCGATCAAGATGAGGTCATCGAGGGAACGCACACCGAAATCGGCGGCGGACTTGTCGACCTCCCCGAGGAGACGCAGGAGGGTACTGCGTTCTCGCGACTCCTTGGTCAGCTGGTCCGTCGAGAACAGACTGATAGTTCCGAAGAAGAATGGCCAGCCGTTCGCGTGCTCGAGCCACTGCCGAAATTGGCGGTCGAACCGCTTGCCCAAACGCTGTTCGGCGCCATCGATGTCCTGCGCGGTGGCGGGCGGGTTCGGTCGGGCGATCATCCAAGTCAGGTCTTCGTTCTCGCCGCCGTGGGATTTGTCGTAGTCGTACCAGCGTTGCCGCTCGCCGGTAAGGGCCGCGATGGCGTCGGTGCACCAATCGCCGGAATCGTCCGCCGGCGGCCGCGAGCACGCCGTGGCCGCGGCCAGCATGGCCATCAGGATCACCGTTGTTCGGAACAACCTCATTCTCGGCTCCTTTCGCAGTCGGGGCTCGGTGGCATTCGTCCTAGTAGTGTGCGAGCGACGGCGGCGGCCCACGGAGAATCCTCGGCTCGATCGAGGGTACGCAGGCACCGTCGAGCCACTCACCCGGCACGAACGCCCGCGCTTTGTAGTTCACGGGATATTGCCTCGCTTGCCAACCGATGGATCCGTTCAGGCTCTCGTCCATCGGTGCCCAGCGGTGCGGCGGCGGATCCGGGTCGCCTGTCCAGGTCGTGTCGGGCAGGTGCCCTGCGACGATCGCTCCTGACGGGTACATGTCGGTGTCCACCGTAGGTGGGTAGTAGAGAGCGCGATTGTTGTTGCGCTGCCGTGTTCGTGCGTTGCCGGCCGCGCGCTCTTGAGCTCGACTGAGCCGCTGCCGTACCAAAGGGCTGCCGCCCGTCGCGTTCGCGCCGTAGATGATGTCGTTCGCGGCGTCGATGTACTTGTTCGCCTGCGCCTGCAGATTTCTTTCTTGGATGGGCGTCAGATTGACGGGTAGCTTGTTGTCTCCCTTCGGATCAGGTGTACACACAGCAACGAGACCTTCGCAGTCCTTGCTGGTGTCGTTCATCCCGCACTCCTTCTTGGTGCGGTCCCGTTTGATGTTGCGCTCGCGAAATTTGCGGTACCACTCGTTGCGTACCTCGTCCCAGACCTTCTGCTTGATCTGGCTCTTGTTGCCGAAGCACTCGCTGTTGCGGTCGTTGACGCGCTTGATGACGTCGGAGACGAAAGGATCGTCGGGCCCGAGCTCGGCTTCGAGCGGACCGACGATTTCGATGACGATCTCGTGCACAACATCGGGCCCCAGCGGACTCAACCCACACGCCGGGTGGATGTAGGGCTCCAGCAACTCCCGCGGAGTGGGTACACGCTGCGATGGCTCCGAACCGGAGCAGGGCGCGTGCGGCGGCTGCCCTGGGAGCGCGGGCGGTTGGTAGCCCGGGACCGGGATGATCGCCAGGCAGGGATCGGGAGCAGGGAGTGGCGCGGGTGGGGTGAGCGCGGCGGCCGGTGGAGCCGGCGGGGTGGACGGGACTACCGTGGGGACCGCCGGTTGGAGGGGGGTCGTGGGCGGAGTCGGGGCGGTGGGTTCCTCGATTTCGGGGAAATTGCCCCAGCATGGCCAGTCCGGGTGCATTTCCTGCCATTGCGGGCAGGGGACGTAAGGGTTGATCGGTTTCGCGTCCGCATCGGAGGCGCCGTTGGTAGCGACGATGACGATGGCACCGGCGGCGAGAGCCGCGACGGTTCCGATGATGCCGGCGCGACTTCGGATCAACGCGCGCCGTGCGGCTGTCCTGATCGGTGACATCGGACTTCTCACAAATAGATGGGGTCGCCGTAAACGGCCAGCGAATTGTCCGCTGTCGGGGTCGAAATGGTGACCTGCGCGTAAGAGCGCAGGCTGACCGGGCCCATGCAGCCATCGATCTTGATGTGTACCTGGTCGGAGGTGATCGATGCGTGGCGTCCGGCCAGGGGCTTGGTGCCGAACGGAATGGTGGTGATGGTTCCTGGCTTCAGATACATTGTCGGCGAAATGCTCGCGCTGAGTCCGACACCCGTGGTGATTCCGATGCTGATACTCGGGCCGATGGCCAATCCGATTGCCGCGCCGCTGGTTACGTCGACCTGGCAGCCGAGCTGATAGCCGAGCGTGATGGCTCCGGAGTTCACCGGAGCGGTGCCCATACCGGAGATATCGGCGACTGCCTTCAGGCTGACGAACCCTTCTCGAGTGAACGGTGTCGCCGCGAGATTCGGATATCTGTCGAGGTTTTCCTCGGTCTTGGTGATGCTCATCTGCCAACCGTCGTCGGTGGTTATCTCCCGCGACTTATCCGCCAGCGGTTCCGCGCTCGCGATACCTTCCCCCATCGCACCGACCACGACGACGGTCAGCAAACCGATGAGACCCGCTTTCGTGCTGTGAATACGCATGAACGCCCCCGTCCGCAGACATGATTCAGCAATCGAATGAGAACGAATTTGCCTGCACCACAGGCGATTCCCCTCATGATCATCCCTTCACGCCTGACCGTAACACAAACGCCGCGGAAGTCCCAGGGCAGTGGATTTCTCCGAGGTCGTCGATCGACACATTGATGCGCGGCTGAAATCGAATCCACTGCGGCAGTGGCGAATCCGCCGATGCCCCATACAGCTTCGGCGGCGGCGCGTCAGAGGGCACAGTGTCAGCCTGCCGAACCGTCGACAGAACTCCGTCACGCTCCAGCAGCAACGTAACGCAGCAGCACTGCTTTCTCGAAGTGCTTCGTCTCCGCCAGGCGGAGTTGAATTCTCTTGTCCAGCAGGGGGAAAAGGGGGGTGCCGCCGCCGACTGCGACCGGGTAGACGAAGAGCCAGTATTCGTCGATGAGGTTGTGGGGGATGAGGGAGGCGGCGAGGGCGGCGCCGCCTACCTCCATCACGCCGTCGCCCGCGGATTTCAATCTGCGGACCTCCTTGACCGCGTGCTCCTTGACCAGGGTGCTGTTCCAGTGGACCTCGGTGAGGGTCCGGGAGAAGACGTACTTGGGCTTCTCCGTCCAGAGCCGGGCGAACTCACGCTCGATGGGCGGCGCGTCGTCGGCCACGTGCGGCCAGTAGTCGGCCATCAGCTGGTAGAGGCGGCGGCCGTGCAGCGAGATGTCGATCTCGCGGTACCGATCGTTGTGGAACTGGTGCAGTTCGTCGTCGGGGTCGCCCCAGTCGATGCTGCCGTCGCGGTCGTTGACGTAACCGTCCAGGGACACGCCGTAGGAGTAGATCAGTTTCCTCATGACTGAAGTGAACCTCCTCGACGCACGAAATTCACCGGATCGGCGCTCGACGGGGCGCTTCGGCGAACCCGAGCTCACTCGAGGCCCCGGTTTGGCGGGATGACCGCGGGGTAGGCGGTCGATGGCCCGCGCAGCAAACCGACCTCCCCTGCGGTGAGCATCCAGCCACCCGAGACGAGAGGAACCCATGAGCTACCTCGACAAGGCCAAAGAGCAACTGACGGATCTGGCGCAGAAGGTGACCGGGAACAGCGATGGAAACAGCCAGACGGTGACGATCGCCCGGCCCCGGGCGCAGGTCGAGCAGTTCTGGCGCGACCCGGACGCACTGTCGAAGGTGTTCGGCGATCTCGCCGACGTCCGCTCGACGAGCCCGACGAGTTTCACCTGGACGCCGCACAACGCCGCCGACGACTCCCCTTCCTGGCAGACCAGGCTGGTGGCCGAGGACGGCAGCCTGCGCTTCGTCGACGTGTCCTCGGTCGGCAAAGGCATGGAGTTACGGCTGACGTTCGCCGATGCCCCACGCGATCTCGGCACCGAGGTGACCATGCGGGTACAGACCCCGATCCCCGATCTGCTCACGGGCGCGGCGACTTTCCAAGCGCTCTATCGTGCGCGCGCGTTGCTGCAAACCGGTGAGGTCCCCTCCCTCGCACACAACCCCTCCGCCCGCTGACAGGAGCGAACATGCGTGCACTCTGCTGGAACGGCGTGAACGACCTCGCGGTCGAGACCGTGGACGATCCGACCCTGGTGAACCCGCACGACATCCTCGTGCAGGTCCGGCTGACCACCACGTGCGGCTCGGACCTGCACTTCATCGACGGCTACCTGCCGGGCATGCGCGAGGGCGACGTGTTCGGCCACGAGTTCATGGGTGAGGTGGTGGAGGTGGGCGCCGAGGTCACCGGCCGACGCGTGGGCGAGCGCGTGGTGGTGCCCTCGTTCATCGGCTGCGGCTCGTGCTGGTACTGCGACCACGAGCTGTACTCGGTGTGCGACACCACGAATCCGAATGCCGAACTGCAGCAACCGGTGCTGGGCTACCCGACCGGCGGGATCTACGGGTACACGCACCCGTTCGGCGGTTATCAGGGCTCGCACGCGCAGTATGTCCGCGTGCCGTTCGGCGACGTCAACGCCTTCCCGATTCCGGAGGGCATCACCGATGAGCAGGCACTGTTCCTCTCCGACGCGGTACCGACGGGGCTGATGGGCGCGGAGTTCTGCGATATCGGGCCCGGCGATACGGTCGCGGTGTGGGGCAGCGGCGGCGTCGGCCTGATGGCGGGGCACACGGCCAAGCTGCTCGGCGCGGGCCGGGTGATCGTGATCGACCGGTACCCCGAGCGATTGGCATTGGCGCGCAAGCACTTCGAGGCCGACACCATCGACTACACCGCCGTCGACAGCGTTCAGGAGACGCTGCGGGAGATGACCGGTGGCCGAGGTCCGGACGCCTGCATCGACGCGGTGGGCATGGAGGGGCACGGCACGGGCTTGCAGCAGGTCTACGACCGGGCGAAGCAGCTGCTGCGCCTGGAGACCGACCGGGCGACCCCGTTGCGGGAGGCGATTCTGGCGTGCCGCAAAGGCGGCGTGGTCTCGGTTCTCGGCATCTACGGCCTCACCGACAAGTTCCCCATGGGCATCGTGACCAACAAGAGCCTGACGATCCGCACGTCGCAACAGCACGGCCAGCGCTACGTGCCGCGGATGTTCGACTACATCCAGCAGGGTGATCTGGATCCGTCCTATCTGATCACCCACGACCTGCCGCTCGAGGCCGGCGCGCACGGGTACGACATCTTCAAGAACAAACAGGACGGCTGCGTGCGGGCGATCTTCCGCCCCTGACATCAGTTGATCTGTAGCCGCCAGTCGTCCGGCAGGCCGCGCACCTGCGCAGTGTCGCGTTCGGCGGTGATGGTGACGGTCGCGGGTCCCAGGCGCAGGTCTGTCAATTCCACGGTGCCCCACGCCGCCGGGATCCGCGGGGTGAGGGTGAGCCTGCGCTGCGGCACCATCGGGTCGAGGCCGAGGGCGGAGCGGACGAGCAGCAATGGCGCCGCGCTGGCCCAGGCCTGCGGGGAGCACGAGGTCGGGTAGCCCACCGGGAACCGGAATTGGGATCGGGCGAAGCCGCAGAACAATTCCGGCAGCCGCCCGCTGAACTCGGCGGCGGCGTCGAGCAGGCCGGTGGTCAGCTCTTCGGCCAGCGCCCCGGCGCCCGGCACGTTCCGGTAGCGCTGGAGCCCGGCGACGGCGATGGCGGTGTCGTGCGGCCAGATCGAGCCGTTGTGGTAACTCATCGGGTTGTACGCGCCCATGGTCGAGGCCAGGGTGCGCAGCCCGAAACCGCTGTTCATGCTCGGATCGGCGAGCTGGGTGACGAGTTTCTCGGCGCGCTGTTCGTGGACGATTCCGGTCCACAGGCATTGGGCGGCATTGCTGGTCACCGCGTCGACGCGGTGCTTGTTGTGGTCCAAAGCGATGGCGTAGCAACTGTTTTCGTCGTCCCAGAACGCCTCGTCGAAACGTCGCGCGAGCTCCTCGGCGGCGCGCCGCATGCGGCCTGCGGTCTCGGCGTCGCCGAAGGCCTCGGCGAGTTCGGCGCGGGCGAGGCGAGCCGCGTAGACATAACCCTGGACCTCCGCGAGCGCGATGGCAGGGTCCGCCAGGTTGCCCTCGGCGTCGTTGATGGCGTCGAAGCTGTCCTTCCAACCCTGGTTCGCCAGGCCGCGGTCGGTCTTGCGGCGATACTCGACGAATCCGTCCCCGTCGAGGTCGCCGTCCCGCTCGATCCAGTCGAGCGCGGCGTCGGCGGCGGGCAGCAGTTCCTCGATGAATGTCGCGTCGGTCCCCCACCGCCAGCATTCGGCGAGCAGCATGACGAACAGCGGGGTGGCGTCCACCGTCCCGTAGTAGACGGTGCCCGCCGAGGTCGGGCCGCCGGCGGGGCCGTGCCGGATCTCGTGCATGATGCGGCCCGGCTGCTCCTCGGTGAGCGGATTCGTCTGTCGGCCTTGGGTTCTCGACAACTCACGCAGCGTGCCGACGGCCAGTCCCCGGTCCAGCGGCAGGGCCATCCATGAGGTCAGCAGGCTGTCGCGGCCGAACAATGTCATGAACCAGGGGGCGCCCGCGGCCACGTAGGCCGGCGAGTCCTCGTCGGTGACGTCATCGATCCGCAGCGAGCCGAGATCGGTCTCGGAGCGTTGCAGCACATGGTTCAGGATCGGCGCGGAGGAGGTCAGCCTGGTCGCCGAGTTGCGCCACGCTCGGATGCGGTGGGCCGGACTGTCCTCGGTGTCCAGGCTGAGGGCGGGCGAGCGGCGATAGCAGTCGATCGGTTGCGCGAATAACTGTGTCTGCCAATGTTTTCCGGCGGGAACGAGGACCTGCCAGCACAATCCGTCCGAGGCGACCGACGGTTCGGCGGTGGCGCTGACGGTCAGTCCCCGGCCGGGCTGACGCTGGTCGGTCAGCACGAGGTCGTCCGCCTCCACCGTCGCTTCGCCCTGAGACGGACCCCACCGGCCCTCCTTCACGGCGAAAAGGTCTGCGAAATCAGATTCGACATGCAACGCGAGGTCGAGCACGGTGTCCTCCTGGCCGAAGTTCCACACCGTCAGCACTTCGGTCAGCCCGTCCCCGATCAGCCTGCGCCGCTCCACCAGCACGGTGCTGTCGGCCAGTCCGGGTGCGGGCGGTCTGCGCAGGACGAACCGCGCCTTGAACGGTTCCGAGCTACGCACCGCCAACTGCTCGAGTGGCCGGCCGTCGACCTCGAGCTCCCACCGGGACAGCACTCGGGAGTCACAGTGGAACAGACCGTGCGGAGTATCGCAGCGAATGTCGCCCAGGCCGTTCGAGATGCAGAAGGTGGTCGACTCGACCAGGGTGACCGTGCCGAGTCCGGAGTCGACGATCACCGGCGACACCATGCCCAGGACCTCGGGGTCCCGGGAACTCATGCCGCACCCGTCGTGTGTCGCGCCCGCGCACGGTGAACGGGAAAGCGCATCATGACGCCCCTGCCTCTTCGACCGAACCGGCTATCGGTTAGCTATCGACAGATACCCTCGTCCCTCGCGGCCAAACGCAGGCTCGCGAGGGGTGTCGGTGGCGCCTCGCCGCCAATAGGGTCACCGAAGCGGCGATGCGCGGACCGCGTCCTCGCAGCCCACGCATCGAAGCGGCGCAGGGTGGGACAAGCGGGGTAGATCCCCGTGCCCTACATCGGCGCGTGTTGCTCGTGGGTGAAGGGTTTGCTGCCCTGCACCGCCGGTGAACCCTCGGGATTCATCTCCGCACCGAGGTTGCTCCGCTCGTCGCCGGAGAGCCATTCCTGAGCCGGGTCATCGACGTAGCGCCACTCCATTCCGTCCGGCCACGGACCCTGCCCCTCGTTCCACGGCCCGCGCGCGCTCCCCGCGCCGTCGGACATGTTGAACGCGACATTCTGGAACCGGTCGTCGCCGGGCAGCGCGCCGGGAGGGAAATTCACCGGCAGCTCGTTGAGCGCGGCGGTGAACTGCTGGAAATGCGCGACCTCACGAGTCATCAAGAACGACAACGTATCCTGCACGCCGGGGTCGTCGGTGAACTGCTTCAGGTATTCGTAGACGATCTTGGCCCGCGACTCCGCGGCGAGGTTGCTGCGCAGGTCGACCGAGGGCTCACCGTTGGAGTTCACATACGCGCCCGACCAGGGCACGCCCGCGGAGTTGCCGACGTCGGGGCCGCCGCCGCGCAGCCCGAAGAACAACGGGTTCGCCGCGACCTGGTGAATGGCCTGTTCCCGCCCGTCGGCGGAGGCGATGACCGGCATCCAGTCACACAGCTCGTTGGCCTGCTTCAGGTCGTCGTTGAGGCCGTCGAGCAGCATGGTGATCATGGAGCCCACGATCTCCAGGTGGCTGAACTCCTCGGTCGCGATGTCCATGAACAGGTCGTACATCTTCGGGTGCTTGCGGCGCAGGACGAAAGCCTGGCTGAAGTACTGCATGGCGGCCTTCAACTCACCGTTGGCGCCGCCGAACTGCTCCTGTAGCAATGTCGCGAATCGCGGGTCGGGCCGGTCGACGCGCACCTCGAACTGGAGATCCTTGTTGTGTGTGAACATAACTCTCCTCGATGGTGGGAGCATGATTCCGTGGCCTACCCGCGCTGGCCTACCCGGTCGATCGGGGGGCAAACACCCGAGGTCAACGGCCGAAACCCGAGCCGATGCGGAGACGACTCAGCAGGGTCGCGCGCAGGGTATATGTATTCGACAGTATGAGTGGTTCACAATTTCCATCGGCCACCAGTCATGTGCGAAAGCTTCGGCCGCAGAGTTAATCTGAGGTCGGACGGGCGCCTGCGCGACGATGCGTGATGCGTTGTCCGCCTTGCTAATCCACGATTCCGGCCGCCGGGCTGCCGGCCGCGTCGCGCTGGTGCGCGTGTTGCCCACGCTCGCAGAGGGGAGACGGCGAATATGAGCGACCTGACCACCAAAACCGCTCTGGTAACCGGTGCGAGCCGGGGCATCGGCAGGGCCATCGCGCGGCAGCTGGCGGCCAAAGGCGCGTTGATCGCGGTGCATTACGGCAGTAATGCGGCGGCCGCGCGAGAGACCGTCGCACTCATCGAAAAGTGTGGCGGGTGCGCGTTTTCCGTACACGCCGAGCTGGGCGTGCCGGGCGATGTGGAGCGACTTTTCTCGGGATTGGAACAGGGACTGCGGGACCATATCGGCGACTTACGCCTCGATATTCTGGTGAACAATGCGGCGACGACCGCGCGGACCGGCGTGCGGCCCGAAGAGGTGACACCGGCCGAGTTCGGCCACATGTTCGCGGTCAACGCCGAGGCGCCGTTCTTCATCGTGCAGCGCGCGCTGGGCCTGCTGTCCGACGGTGGCCGGATCATCAACATCTCCTCCGGCCTGACCCGCTCCGCCGACCCCGCCCAAATCCCCTACGCGATGTCGAAGGGTGCGCTCGAACAACTCTCGCTGCATTTCGCGCGTCATCTGGCGCCGCGCGGCATCACCGTCAACAGCGTCATACCGGGATTGACCGACAACGGCGGCCCCGCCTTCGGCACTCCGGAGGTCGTCGAGCGGTTGGCGCAGATCTCGGCGTTCAAACGGGTGGGCGAGGCCGTCGACGTCGCCGATGTGGTCGTCTTCCTGGCCACCGACGAGGCCCGCTGGATCACCGGCTCCTTCCTGGATGCCACCGGCGGCGCCCTGCTCGGCTGATTCCGGTGGGTCGAGAACCGTTGGGTGGAAAGCGGTTCCACGCGGTTCCCACCGAAGCTCGAGCGTCTTTCGAACCGGCCCTCTAGCCGGGTGCGGGAGGGTGGGTCGGGGCCGCCCGCATCGGGCCGGCCTGGTGACCCGGGCGGATCGAGCAGGGAGTTCGATGTGGCGCAGCACATCACGGCGGAACATACCTCACCACTGTCGGTGGGTCCGGACGCGGATACCCCGCGCCGGTTCGCGATCTCGGCCGTGGCGGGGGCCGACCCGGCGGGGCCGCTGGGCGAGCTCGGCGCGTTCCGGCAGTGGTTCGACCGGTGCCAGCGGCGCGCGACCATCGCGGTGCGCCGGGTGCCGCTGGACGACCTGGACGGGTGGCACACCGACCCGGACACCGGCGACATCACCCACGATAGCGGCCGGTTCTTCACCGTCGGCGGCCTGGAGGTGCACCTGTCCGGCGCGGCGGTGTCGAGCTGGAGCCAGCCCATCATCAACCAGCCCGAGGTGGGCGTGCTCGGCATCCTGGTCAAGGAGTTCGACGGTGTGCTGCACCTGCTGATGCAGGGCAAGGTGGAGCCGGGAAACGCTCTGGGACTGCAGCTCTCGCCGACCGTGCAGGCGACGCGGTCGAATTACACACGCGTACATGGCGGTTCGGCCGTCCCCTACCTCGACGTCTTCCGCGATACCGCGCGACACCGCGTGCTCGCGGATGTGCGGCAGTCCGAGCAGGGCGCGTGGTTCCGGCAGAAGCGCAACCGCAACATGGTCGTCGAGGTGACCGACGATGTGCCGGTGCTGCCCGGCTTCCACTGGCTGACGCTCGGCCAGATCCACCGGCTGCTCGCCGTGGAGGACCTGATCAACATGGACGCGCGCACCGTGCTGGCGTGCCTGCCCTTCGCCGGGCCCGCGCTGGGCGAGACGGTGCGCGCGCCGCGCGACGAGTTCCACGCGGCGCTGCTGGCCTCCTGCGACGCCGACCGCGGCAGCCTGCACAGCATGGCGGAGGTGCTCAGCTGGATCACCGACGTGCGCACCCGCACCGAGGTCGCCACGCGGGAGCTGCCGCTGGCGGCCGTGCCGGACTGGCACCGCGTCGACGGCGCGATCTCCCACGTGAGCGGTCAGTTCTTCGATGTCATCGGCGTGCAGGTGCGCACGCGGGTCCGGGAGGTGCCCGGCTGGAGTCAGCCGATGATCGCCGCCAAGGGCACCGGCCTGGTGGCCTTCCTGGTGGCGCGGGTGCACGGCGTGCTGCACGCGTTGGTCCACGCACGCGCCGAACCGGGCTACCTCGACGTGGTCGAGCTGGCCCCGACCGTGCAGTGCACGCCGGACAACTATCGGCACCTGCCCGCCGCCGCCCGGCCGCGGTTCGTGGACGAGGTGCTCACCGCCCGTCCCGAGCAAATCCGTTATCGCACACTGCTTTCCGAGGAGGGCGGCCGGTTCTACCAGTCGCGCAACACCTATGCGGTGATCGAGGTCGAACGCGCTGCCCGGCACGAACATTCGGACTTCCGCTGGATGCCGGTGCATCAGCTCGTGGATCTGTTGCGGCACAGTCACTATGTGAACGTGCAGGCCCGCACGCTGGTGGCCTGCCTACACAGCCTGTCCGCCCGGCCGCTCGATGCCGGTGCGTAGCCTCGCCGTCGCCGGAGCGGTGGAGTTCACCGCTCCGGCCTTCGCCGACGATCGGGGCAGCTTCACCACCCCCCTGGACGCCGAGGTACTCGCCGCCGAGCTGGGCCGCCCGCTGTTCCCGGTGGCGCAGGGCGCGATGAGCCGTTCCCGGCGGGGCGTGTTCCGCGGGGTGCATTACACGATGCCGCCGCCCGGCCGGGCGAAGTATGTGTGGTGTGCGCACGGCCGCTGCCTCGACATCGTGCTGGACGTCCGGGTCGGCTCCCCCACCTTCGGCGCACACGAGGTACTGGAGTTGGGCGGGGGCGCCGAACGCGGTCTGTACCTGCCCATCGGCGTCGCCCACGCGTTTCTGGCGCTGGAGGACGACACGGTGATGACCTACCTGCTCTCCGGCGGCTACATCCCGGAGAACGAGCGCGCACTCGACCCGGGCGACCCGGACCTCGGCCTGCGCCTGCCCGGCGGGCTGATCCTGTCCGAACGCGACACCGGCGCCCCGACCTTGGCCGAGGCGCTGGAACGCGGCCTGCTCCCCCGCTACGCGGACTGCCTCGCGCTGGAGCCCTGACGCCGGCACGCACTCTGCGCCGGAACCCGAAGGACGGAAGCACCTTCCGGCCCTTCGGGCGATCCGTCTCAACGTTGTTTCACACCGACGAACAAACCTCGTCCGAATGCCGCCGGCTGAACGAACTCCGCCGGACACCCCGCCGCCGCGAACGCACCGAGGTACTGCTCGCGGGTGAACAATGCGAGCCGATGCCGGTCGGTGAGGTGGCGGATCCCGCCCTCGGGACTCGCCACCAGATACTGCACGCTCATCACGACCGCGTCACCCTCCCGCACGGAGTGGGAGAAGCGGGTGACCGCGCCTTCGTCGTCCCTGACCAGATCGGTGGCCAGGTAGTTGTCGGCGAAAGTGTCTGGGAATACCCAGGGTTCGATCACCAGCACACCACCGGGTGCGAGGTGCCTACCGAGAGATGCCAGCGCTCGCCTCAAATCGGGGTAGTCGTCCACGTAGCCGATGCTGCTGAACATCAACGTGATGACGTCGAACGTGCGCCCGAGATCGAAGTCCCGCATGTCGCCCTGGTGGACGGTGATCTCCGGAACGCGCTGCTTGGCCACCGCGATCATCTCCGGCGACTGTTCCAGGCCCGCGGCGTCCGGGAAGTCCGCGCGCAGGTGTCGCAGATGACTTCCCGTCCCCGACGCGACGTCCAGCACGGACGCGGCGTTCGGGTTGCGGGCGCGCACGAGCTCGGCGACGAGCCGAGCCTCCCCCGCGTAGTCCTTGCCGCGGGCGGCGTGGATGCGGTCGTAGATGTCGGCGAACTCGCCCTCGTACATCAGCGTTCCTCTCGATAAGCGTCTACCAGCGCTTCCAGCCTCGGCACCAGCGCGGCGGGCGTCGGCAGATCGTGGATCTCGTCGCGCAACCGCCGCGCGCCCTCGGCGAAGGACGGATCGTCGAGCAGCGCGCGCAGGCTGTCGCACAGCACCTGCCCGGTGATCTTCTCCACCGGCACGCACAGTCCCGCGCCCGCGGCCGCGATCCCGTTGCCGCGCAACAGGTCCCAGCCCTCGGCGACCATCAGCTGCGGCACGCCGTTCACCTCGGCGGTGGAGCGGGTGCCGCTGCCGCCGTGGTGGACGACGGCCGCACAGGTGGGCAGCAGGTCGCTGAGCGGGACGAAGCCGACGGCACGCATGTTGTCCGGCACCGGAATCGACAGCCGCTCCGGATCCAGGGTGGCGATCACCTCGCAGTCCAGCTCCGCCACCGCGTCGAACAGCTCCACCGGGCTCAGCGAGCCGAGCACGGGGTCCAGGTGGTCGATCTGCCCGTGCTTGTTGTCGGTGACGCCGAGCGTCAGGCAGACCCGGCGACGCTCCGGCGGGGTGCGCAGCCAGTCCGGCACTACCGCGGGGCCGTTGTACGGGATGTAGCGCAGGGATTCGTAATGCAGTCCGGTCTCCACCCGCATGCCGGGCGGGGTGATATCCACGGTGAACTGGCCGGTGATCACCTTCTCGTCGAAGGACGAGCCGTGCCGGGCGAGGGTGCTCGACAGCCACTCGGCGGTCGGGTCCTCGCGGTAGCACTCGGGCAGCTCCGCCGACATGCGCAACAGGGCCTGCCTGGCGCGGAGGGCGCCGTCGGGAGCCCAGGTGAAACGGGCGTACGCGGCGCCGACCACGCGGGCGGCGATACTGCCTGCGAAGGTGTAGGTCTCGGAGATCACCAGATCGGGCCGCCAGTCGCGCACGAACGCGACCATGTCGTCCACCATCTGGTCGTCGTTCATGGTGGCCCACATGGCCGAACTCGCCATGTGCTCCAGGGCGAGAAGCCCTGTGTGCGTCCAGGTTTCGGTGCCCGCGTAGTCGAAGTCGCGCACGCGATCGAGGCAGCCGGGGAACGTCGCGTTCAGCAGGTCCGGCGCGTGCCGGTCGCCGAACCATTCGGTGGGTCCCGCCGTGACGGCGGTGAGCCCCGCGCCGGTGATGGTCGGCGCCATCGCCGCCTGGCTGACGACCCGGACCTCGTGCCCGGCCGCGCGCAGCGCCCAGGCCAGCGGCACCATGGAGTAGAAGTGGGTGGGCGCTGCGAAACAGGTCAGTACGACCTTCATACGAATACCAACTCTCTCGGGGGCGTCGAATCCGCCACTACGACTGCGCCAGCAGGAATTCGGTGCGCAACGACTCGACCGGCAGGTGGGCGAGTCCGCCGGTGACGGGCGCGAACGGACGGTCCAGTGCGGTGCCCGTGGACACCAGCCTCGGGTGGCGCCGGGCGATCGCGGTCAGCACGGCGTCGGCGGTGGCATAGGCCAGGGGCAGGTCCAGCACCCGCGGTAGCGCGGCGGGGCCGGTGAGCACGGCCACCTGACTGTCGCCCGGAATCACCTCCCCGGCGACGCTCACGTCCTCGGTCGTGGTCGTCAAGTAGAGCCGCACCGGTGGATACACCGCGCGCGCTCGCTCGACCGCGCCCTCGACGTCCGGCCACTGGCCCGACGCGAGCGAGGCGGCGGCCGCGCGCGTGACCAGGTCGGCGGTGAGCCGGGGCGCGACCACGGCGAGGAAGAACGCCGGCGTGCGGGCGCACAGCGCGGCACGCAGGTCGTCGACGGCGGCGAGCATGCGCTCGGTGACCGCCGTCTCCTGCGGGCACACGAGATTGTCCAGCACCGGGGCCGCGCCTAGCAGGCTGTCCGGATCGGCGCCGAGCAGATCCGCATAAGCCTTGGCGCACAACAGCTCTGCCGTAGGAACCAGGTCGGTCAGTTCTTCGGGGACACCGGATATCGCCGGCGCGGGACCGTCGGCCAGCGCGGCGACGTCCGCGGGGTCGGCGGGTTCGATGTCCTCGGCGGCGACCGCCATGACCCGGGTGCCGGTCGGGCGCCAGTCGGCGAGCCCGTTGCCCGACGCGAGCAGTTCGGCCGCCGACGCACCGTCGACCACCACGGTCCCGGTTGTGCTGCGCGACAAGGGATCTGAAATCGCCGGCGGCGCGTCCGCCGGGTGACCGCGCAGCCGCGTCGCCAACGGGTCACCCTCCGCGGCCCTCAGCCATTGCAGCCCGCGCACGAGTTGCAACCTCCGCCGTAGCCCACTGTCCACGCCGACCCCGCTCTCCGAGTGTCCACTTCCGGTCCGCTCGGACGTTAACGTGGCGGACTCCAAGCCTGGTTGAAACCGCATAGAGGCACACTGGAGATACCGAAAAGCGTAATCGCGCACCACGCCCGGACGCGGTGCGGTAAGCGCCGGCTTCGAAAAGTCGTGCACAGCTTATGCGGCAAGGATGTCGACCGGAGCTGCATCTCGGAAAATCCTTCTCTACCAGCCATTTCGATATATTCGAATCACGTCTACGCATAATGGGATAGACATTTTCCGCATTGTCAAATGCGAGATGGTATGTGCGCGCTCGCGAAAAACCTCGTAGCCTTTTCCAGGTCGCTGTCTGCGCGAAGAAGGAATGGGGAAGTAATGTCGTTGGACGCCGCTCCGGTAAATCTGGGGAAAGATCCCGGTGGAGCACAACCGGCCCGGCGCACGGGCACCGCGCTCGCGATCATCGTCGTGGTGCAGCTCATGCTCACCATCGATCTGATGATCGTGACGGTGGCGCTGCCCTCGATCGGGAAAGACCTGGGCTACAGCGAGAACGGCCTCGCCTGGGTGGTCAACGCCTACGGCCTGGCACTGGGTGGCCTGATGCTGCTGGGCGGCAGGCTCGGTGACACCTTCGGCAGGCGCAGGCTGTTCCTGGTCGGCATCGCGTTGTTCACCGTCGCCTCGCTGGTCGGCGGGTTCGCGCCGTACGACTGGTGGTTCCTGGTCTGCCGCGCGCTACAGGGCGTCGGGGCGGCCCTGGTCATGCCGAACTGCCTGGCGCTGATCCTGAGCCTGTTTCCCGCCGGGCCCGAACGCACCAAGGCCATCGCCACCTCCGCGGCGGCGTCGAGCTCCGGCGCGGTCGTCGGCCTGCTCCTCGGCGGCGTGCTGTCCACCGGATTGTCTTGGCGCTGGGTCATGTTCGTCAATGTCCCGGTCGGCCTCGCGGTGCTCGTCCTCGCGCCGCTGTTCATCGGCGAGCAGGCCCGGGTCCGGGGCAAGTTCGACATCGCGGGCGCGATGACCTCGGCGCTCGGTGTCGCGCTGCTGGTCTTCGGGCTCTCACACGCCGGAGAGGCGGGCTGGTCGACGGTGTCGGTGTGGCTGCCGATCCTGCTGGGCGCGGCGTTGTTCATCGCGTTCATACTGGTGGAAAGGCGTGCCGCGCAACCGATCATGCCGCTGTCGCTGTTCCGCGACCGCAACCGCGTCACCGCCTACATCTCGGCCGTGCTGGTGACCGGAACGATGATCGGGCAGTCGTTCTTCCTGACCATGTTCCTGCAGGGGCCGCTCGGATTCAATCCGCTGCTGACCGGATTCGCCTTCCTGACAACCGGTTTCGCCCTGGTGATCAGCTCCACCCTGTTCATCGGGTTGATCCGGAAGGTCGGCGAGCGGTGGGTGAGCTTCATCGGCGCGCTGATGCTCGTCGCGGGCAACCTGTGGCTCACCACGCTCTCGCTCGACAGCGGCTACTGGGGCACGATTTTCGGTCCGCTGGCGTTGACCGGCATCGGCATGGCCGCCACCCTCATCCCGGCCACCGAGATGGCGGGCGCGGGCGTCGCGTCGGACAGTTACGGCTCCGCGTCGAGCACCTACAACACGATGCTGCAACTGGGCGGCCCCTTCGTGCTGGCCATTCTCGTCACGGTGCTCACCACCGCGTCCAAGGGGATCACGGTGCCCGCCGATGTGCCGGGCGACCAGGCCGAGTACTACGTGCTCACCGAGAGCATGGGCCCCGGCTTCCTCACGGCGACGATCCTGGCCGTCGGTGTGGCGGTGACCAGCCTCTTCATCCGGCGCACCACCCCGGCACCCCCGGCCTGACACCACCACGCACCACGCCCACCCGCACCGGGTGGGCGTGGTGCGTGGTCGCCGGCTCACAAGCGCGCGAGGACCTCGCGCAGCGCGTCGATCACCTTGTCCTGCACGTCCGAGGACAACGAGGGATACATCGGCAGCGAGAAGATCTCGTCCGCCAGCGCCTCGGTCACCGGCAGCGATCCCTTGGCGTAGCCCAATTTCGCGAAGCCGGACATGGTGTGCACCGGCCAGCGGTAGCTGACGTTCAGCTGAATGTCGTAGTCCAGCAACGCTTTCAGGATCTCGTCGCGACGCGGGTGGCGCACCACGTACAGGTAGTACACGTGGTCGTTGCCCTCGGCCAAGGCGGGCAGGCCGAGCTCGGTGCCCGCCAGGCCCTCGGCGTAGCGGGCGGCGACGGCGCGGCGGCCCGCGATGTACTCGTCGAGCCTGCCGAGCTTGCGGCGCAGGATCTCCGCGTGCACCTCGTCGAGTCTGCTGTTGTGGCCGGGGGTTTCGACCACGTAGTACTGCTCCGCCATGCCGTAGTAGCGCAGCCGGCGCAGCCGCTGATCGATCTCCTCCGCCGCCGTCACGACGGCGCCACCGTCGCCGTACGCGCCGAGAACCTTTGTGGGGTAGAAGGAGAACGCGCTCGCGTCGCTCATGGTGCCCGCCATGCGGCCGTGGTGCCGCGCGCCGTGCGACTGCGCGCAGTCCTCCAAGATCCGGAGTCCGTGCTCGGCCGCCAATCGCCGCAGCGGCTCCATCTCGACGCACTGGCCGTACAGATGCACCGGCACAAGGCATTTGGTTCGATCGGTGATGGCGGCGGCCACCTGCGCGGTGTCCATGAGATAGTCCTCGGCGCGGATGTCCACGAACACCGGGATCGCGCCGAGGGCGTCGATGGCCACGACGGTGGGGGCGGCGGTGTTGGACACCGTGATCACCTCGTCGCCGGGGCCGACGCCGAGCGCCTGCAGGCCCAGTTTGATCGCGTTGGTGCCGTTGTCCACGCCCACCGCGTGGCGAAGTCCGTGGTACGCGGCGAATTCGCGCTCGAACGAGCGAGTGCTCTCGCCGAACACGAGTTGGCCGGACCGGAAGACCTTGTCCACGGCGGCGAGGATGTCGTCGCGCTCACGGTCGTATTCCGAGAGATAGTCCCACACTAAGGTAGCCAAGGATCAGTCCTCCGCAGTCGGGTCGATTCACTCTCGGGTTTACCAACGGCGACTCGAAGCTGACTGGAGCCCCCGCCGGAACATCGTCAGGCGCGCCGGCCACTTGACACCGCCTCTAGCCTGAGACCAGCGGGAGGAGAAAGCCATTGGCACACAACGAGTTCAAGACAGCCGTGGTACTCGGCGGCACGGGCTGGGTCGGCCGGAGCCTGTGCGCGGCGCTGAGCGAGCGCGGTACGCGCGTGGTGGCCGTGGCCCGCGGCCGCACCGAGGGGCTCGCCTGCGATCGATTCGTGTCGCTGGATCTGGCGACCACGCCCGCCGCCACCACGGCGGCGCTGCTGGGCGAGGAGTCGGCCGACCTGGTGGTCAACGCGACCGACGCCGCGAACGCGACCGACGGATGGGACCGCACCGAGGCAGAACTGGTGCGCGCCAACGTTTCCCTGGTCGAGCAGGTCCTGCACGCGGTGCGGGCACAGCCGCGGCCGGTGCGGCTGGTGCACATCGGCACGATGCACGAATACTCGCCCGTCGAGTTCGGCACGCCGATCGACGAATCCATGCCGTGTGCGCCCGAATCCGCCTACGCGCGAACGAAACTCGCGGGCTCACAGGCGGTGCTGGACGCC
>NZ_BAGH01000103.1 GCF_000308715.1 Nocardia tenerifensis NBRC 101015 | reverse complement strand
GAGCCGTTCCCGATACCGCAGGCGCGGTTGCTCGGCGCCAGGCTCACCGAGGCGCCGTTCGACCGGATCCGGATGCTGGCGCAGGCTTCCCGATGGCTGCTCGGCTTTCCCTCCGGCGCGCCGGGCTCGCTGGTTGCCACCCGCTGGCCGTTGGTCGCGAGCCAGGCGATCGATAGCTACGCCCAGGCGCTGCAGGAGCGGGCGCTGGCCCAGCAGGAGCAGAATCTGTCCGCCAAGGTGTCGCTGCGCGTGCAGGAGATCGCCGCGCTGCAGCACCGCCTCCGGCACGAGGCGACACACGACGCGCTCACCGACCTGGCCAACCGCACCCTGCTGCAAGACCGCGTGCGGCTGATGTCGACCGACCCGAACCGCGGCGTCGGGCTGCTGCTGATCGACCTCGATCGGTTCAAGCAGATCAACGACGGCTACGGGCACGCGATCGGCGACGAGGTGCTGGTGGAGCTGGCCAATCGCCTGCGCGAGGTGTGCCCGCCGGACACGGTGATCTGCCGCTACGGCGGGGACGAATTCGTGCTCGCGGTCAATCCGCCGCACAACACGCTCGGCGACCTCGCCCATCGGATCGTGTCCGCGCTGCGCGATCCGGTGTGGTCGACGGCGGGGCCGGTGCCGGTCTCGGCGAGCGTCGGCACCGCGTTCTGTCCGCCGGGAAGTTCGTGTGACTTCAGCGATCTGCTGCGCCGCGCCGACCGCGCGATGTACTCGGCGAAGACGGCGGGCGGGCGGCGGTTCGCGCTCGCCGACGAACCGGAGATAGACACGGCCGTCGCTGGTTGAGACGGCCGCCCCCGCCCCTAGTCCGGCTGACAGGTGGGGCACCAGAAGAGGTTTCGCGCCTCCAGCACCGTGTGCGCGACCGGGGTGCCGCAGATGCGGCACGGCTCGCCCTTGCGCCGGTAGACGTAGGTGCGCGGCCGGTCCGCCGCGTAAGACGGTGCGCCGTGGTCGTCTTCGGGCCGGACCACGACCATCTTGCCGACGCGCACGCCCACCTTCATCAACGCGACCAGATCGGCCCACATCGCCGACCACTCGTCGACGGACAGCGCCGTGCCCGGCCGGAACGGCGAAATATGGTGCCGGAATAGCACTTCGGCACGGTAGACATTGCCGACGCCGGCGACCACCTGCTGGTCCATCAGCAGCGCGCCGATGGGCCTGCGCGAGCGGTGAATTCGCCGCCACGCACGGTCGGGATCCGCGCCGCGGCGTAGCGGATCGGGGCCGAGACGATCGGTCAGCGCCTCGACCTCCGGCGCGAGCAGAACTTCACACGCCGTCGGTCCGCGCAGATCGGTGCCGAAACCCGGCTGCCCGTCCGGCGCGCCGAGCATCCGCATCCGCACCTGCCCCACCGGCTCGCCCATCGGCAGCTCGGACTCGGTGAACTTCCCGTACAACCCGAGGTGCACATGCACCACCAACCCCGAATCGTAGTGGTGCAGCAGGTGTTTCCCCCACGCCTCGGCCCGCGTCAGCACATGACCGTCCACCCGAGCCGCCCCCGCCGCGAACTTCCCCTGCGGACTAGACACCCGCACCACACCCCCCGCCAGCCGCTTCTGATGCAACCGCGCAAGCCGATGCAGCGTATGACCTTCAGGCACAGCGCAATTACTCGGTCAGTAAGCGGGGACGGCGGGGGCTTCGCCGGTCTTCTCGTATTCGGCGAGGATGTCGATGCGGCGCTGGTGGCGCTGTTCGCCGGACCATTCGGTGGTGACGAAGGCGTCGACGATGGCGAGGGCCTCTTCGGTGGAGTGCATGCGGCCGCCGATGCCGGCGAGCTGGGCGTTGTTGTGCTGGCGGGCGAGTTGGGCGGTCTCGACGCTCCAGGTGAGGGCGCAGCGGGCGCCGGGGACCTTGTTGGCGGCGATCTGCTCGCCGTTGCCGCTGCCGCCGAAGACCAGGCCGAGGCTGCCGGGGTCGGCGACGGTGCGGCGGGCGGCCTCGATGCAGAAGGCGGGGTAGTCGTCGAGCGCGTCGTATTCGAGGGCGCCGCAGTCGACCACCTCGTGGCCTGCCTTCTCCAGGTGGTCTTTGACGTGGTTCTTGAGTTCGAAACCGGCATGGTCGGCACCGAGGTATACGCGCATGGCAGGCATTCTGTCAGGCCGGTTCCGGGCACGTGACGAAGGGGCACGCGGCTCGATTAACATCGGCGCCCCTTCTCGCGAATCGAGAGATGTCTCGGCAGTGTCGTGGGAGCCACGACCGTGTCGTGAACCACAGCGCCGCCGTGGCCACGGCCGAGACACCTCCTCCGTTCCCAGCAACTGAATAGAGTTCCTTTCATGCAGCCGCACGAACCCCAGCCCCATCGGACGGGCCCGCACGTCGACCCGTACGGGTGGGCGCAGGCGCAGGACGCGCCCTACGGCTCGCCGCCGCCCTACCCGACGCCGCAGCAGTACGGGCCGTACCCGGGCGCTCCGGTTCCGCCGAACGTGCCGCCGACTCAGCAGCCGCGCGGACTGTCGCCGTTCGGCATGCCCGCCCGGCACAGCTGGGAGATCCCGATGCTCATCGTGGTCGTCCTGCTGACGGTCCTCGCGTACGCGTTCGCGCTGTTGCTCTTGATACTGGGCAACTTCTTCAACCAGTACGTGCTGATCCTGGTGTCCGCGCCGTTGCTGATCTGGCTCGGTCGCGGCATGCTCTACTCCACCCAGCGGGTGAACGGCGTGAAGATGTCGCCGACGCAGTTCCCGGAGGGCTACCAGATGGTGGTCGAGGCGGCGGCGCGGTTCGGCATGACGAAGGTGCCCGACGCGTACGTGGTGCTCGGCAACGGTCAGATCAACGCGTTCGCCAGCGGGCACGGGTTTCGCCGCTTCGTCGCGGTCTACAGCGATCTGTTCGAGATCGGCGGCGCCGCAAGGGAACCCGACGCGCTGGCGTTCATCATCGGTCACGAGGTCGGCCATATCGCGGCGGGCCACGCGTCCTACTGGCGTCAGCTCGGCATGTTCCTCGTCCCGTTCCTGCCGCTGATCGGCAACTCGCTGATCCGCGCGCAGGAGTACACCGCCGACAACCACGGCTACTGCAACCGGCACACGGGCGCGCCCGCGGCGATGGGCACGCTGGCGGCGGGCAAGTACCTGAACACGCTGGTCGGCTTCGACGAGATGGCCGATCGGGCCGCGCTGGAGAAGGGCTTCTTCGTCTGGGTGGTCAACGCCATGTCCTCGCACCCGGTGCTGACGTGGCGCATGTGGGCACTGCGCGACCGCAGCAGGCACGGCAAGCTGTGGCTGCGGCCGTCCCCGCCTTCGGGAGCCGTGCCGACCGGATATCCGACCGGCTACCAGGCTCCGGCGCTCCCGCCGAAACCCGTTCCGTAGCAAGCAAACTCCGAGTGCCGCAGGAAGAATGCCTGCGGCACTCGCACGCGCTCAGTCGAACTCGGGTTCCTCGGTCCGAGTGCGCTTGAGCTCGTAGAAGTGCGGGTAGTCCGCCAGCGTCACCGCGGCGTCCCACAGCTTGCCCGCCTGCTCCCCCCGCGGAATCCGGGACAGCACCGGCCCGAAGAACGCGGTGCCGTTGATGTGGATGGTCGGCGTGCCGACGTCGGGCCCGACCTTGTCCATGCCCTCGTGGTGGCTCTTGCGCAACGCCTCGTCGTAGTCGGTGCTCTCGGCGGCCTTCGCCAGCTCGGCGGGCAGGCCCGCCTCGGCGAGCGAGTCGGCGATCACCGCGACCAGGGTGTCCTTGCGCGACTCGCGCTCGTATTCCTCGCGACGGTTGTGCAGGCGGGTGCCCATCGCGGTGTAGAGCGGCGGCAGCACCTTGTCGCCGTGCTGCTGCGCGGCGGCGATGAGGACGCGGACCGGGCCCCAACCGACGGCCAGCAGCTCCCGGTATTGCTCGGGCAGGCCCTCCTTGCCCTCGTTCAGCACCGACAGGCTCATCACATGGAACCGCGCCTCGATGTCGCGCACCTGCTCGACCTCGAGGATCCAGCGGGAGGTGATCCAGCACCAGGGGCACAGCGGATCGAACCAGAAATCGGCTACATCCTTGCTCTTCTCACTCACGACGGGTCCTCTCGAATCGCATGCTGGACGGGCGGCGCTCAGGCCCGCCGCTATAGGGAGCCAACCACGGCGGCGGCGGATTCGTTCCCATCGGGTGATCGCGTTTCCGGCTGATGCCGCGGCCGGTCCCAGTAGGGTCTAGCGGCAGGAGTCCCGGTTCCCTCTCGACAAGGAGTCCGCATGGGTTCGGATGAGCGTTTCGTCATCGTCGGTGGCGGCCTAGCCGCGGCCAAGCTGGCGGAAGCATTGCGCGCCAACGACTTTCCCGGTTCGATAACGCTGCTCGCCGCGGAGGAGTGGCTGCCCTACGAGCGCCCGCCGCTGTCCAAGGAACATATGGCGGGCAAGAAACAGCTCGCCGAGTTCACCGTGCACCCGCGTCAGTGGTATCGCGATCACCGCGTCGAGGTCCGGGTCGGCACGACCGTCGAGGGCATCGATCCGGCGCGGAAAACGGTCGCCCTGCCGGACGGTTCGACGCTGTCCTACGACAAGCTGGCGCTGGCCACCGGCTCGACGCCGCGCACGCTGTCCATTCCCGGCGCCGACGCGCCCAATGTGTACACGCTGCGCAGCATCGAGGACTCCGACACCCTGATCGAGTTCTTCGCCGGCGCCGCCCAGCGCCTCGTGATCATCGGCGCGGGCTGGATCGGGCTGGAGGTCGCCGCGGCGGCGCGGGCCGCCGACCTCGCCGTGACCATCGTCGAGACCGCCGACCAGCCGCTGCTCGCGGCGCTCGGGCCGGAGATGGGCGAGGTGTTCGCCGAACTGCACCGGTCCAACGGGGTAGATCTGCGCCTCGGCGCACAGGTCACCGAGATCACCACGACGGAGGGCATCGGGACCAGGCTGGCGAGCGGGGTGAAGCTCGCCGACGACAGCGTCATCGAGGCCGAGGCGGTGCTCATCGCGGTCGGCGCCCGGCCCAACATCGACCTGGCCGCCGACGCCGGCCTCGACGTCGACGGCGGTGTGCTCGTCGATGAACACCTGGCTACCAGCGATCCCGACATCGTCGCCGTCGGCGACATCGCCGAGCAGCGACACCCGGTACTGGATCGGCGAATTCGGGTGGAGCACTGGGCGAACGCGCTCAATCAGCCCGCCGTGGCGGCCGCGACGATGCTCGGCAAGGAGGCGAGCTACGACCGGCTGCCCTACTTCTTCACCGACCAGTACGACCTCGGCATGGAGTACACCGGCTACGCGGCGTCCGGCGACTACGAGCGCGTGGTGACCCGAGGCGATGTCGGGAAACGCGAGTTCGTCGCGTTCTGGCTCGACGCGGACAACAAGGTGCTCGCGGGCATGAACGTGAACGTGTGGGACGTGACCGACCGGATCAAGGAGCTGATCCTGTCCGGCGAGCCGGTCGATCCGGAGGCCCTGGCCGACACCTCGAAACCGTTGTGACACAGATCACTTCACCGCGCGGCGGGATGCGTCGAAACGGCACGCTGGGGTCCGACCTCACCGCGAGGGCGCCGCAGCGGCGCGCCGACCGGTAGACGGAAAGAGGACTCGATGAAGTACATGCTGCTGAAGACCTACAGCCCGCCCGCGTTCTGCGACACACCGATCAACGAATGGTCCCCACAGGAGATCCAGGCGCACATAGACTTCCAGCGCGCCCTCGGCGAGCAGTTGGCCAAGTCGGGCGAGCTGGTAGACGCGCAGGGGCTCACCGGCCCGACCGAGGCCCGCGTCGTCAGCTCCGACGGCCGCTCGGCGCCGGTGGTGACCGACGGACCGTTCCCGGAGACGAAGGAGTTCCTGGCCGGGTACTGGATCGTGGATGTGGAAAGCCCGGAACGGGCCTACGAGATCGCCGCTCAGGCCTCGGCGGCTCCGGGGCCGGGTGGTGAACCGATCGGCGAATACATCGAGGTGCGGCCGGTGATGAGCGTTCCGGCCAGCGACCTGTGACCAACCGGCGAGTGGTGCCCGACGACACACCGCTCCCGGCGAGGGCCGAGGACCTGTTGCGCGAGTTGGCGCCACAGGTCCTCGGTGCGTTGGTGCGCCGGTTCGGCGATTTCGACACCGCCGAGGACGCGCTACAGGAGGCCATGCTCGCCGCGGCGACCCAGTGGCCGGTCGACGGCCTACCGGACAACCCGCGCGGCTGGCTGATCCAGGTGGCGCAGCGGCGGATGGCCGACGCGGTGCGCGCCGAGGTGGCCCGGCGGCGCAGGGAGACAACGGCGTTCGACCGCGAGGTGTCCGACGCCGCGCCGGTCGACTACGACGACACGCTCGCGATGTTCTTCCTCTGCTGTCACCCCGCGCTGTCCTCGGCCAGCGCCATCGCGCTGACGCTGCGTGCGGTGGGCGGGCTGACCACCGCGGAGATCGCGCACGCGTTCCTGCTGCCGGAAGCGACCATCGCGCAACGGATCACGCGCGCCAAGAAGAAGCTGGCGACCCTCGAGCGGCCGTTCGCGCAGTCCGCGACGGAACACGGTGCGGCGATCCAGGATTCGGCCGAGTGGCGGGCGCGGCTCGCGACCGTGCTGCACGTGCTGTATCTGATCTTCACCGAGGGCAGTACCAGCACCTCGGGTCCGCTGTTGCAGCGCGCGGACCTCTCCGGCGAGGCGATCCGGCTCGCCCGCGCGGTGCATCGGGCGCTGCCCGGCGACACCGAGGTCACCGGGCTGCTCGCCCTCATGCTGCTCACCGACTCTCGCCGCGCCGCCCGCACCGGCGAGCGGGGCGAGCTGATCCCCCTCGCCGAACAGAACCGCGCGCTGTGGGATCGCGCGCAGATCACCGAGGGCGTCGAGCTCACCACAGGCACGCTGGCACAGGGACTTACGGGGCCGTACCAGATCCAGGCGGCCATCGCCGTGCTGCACGCGCAGGCGCGCAGCGCCGAGGAGACCGACTGGACCAAGATCCTCGCGCTGTACGACCTGCTCGAAAAGCTCTCGGACAACCCGATCGTGACGCTCAACCGCGCCGTCGCGGTCGCGATGGTGCACGGACCGCAGGCGGGATTGGAAGTCGTTGCGGCACTGGACGACCAGCTCGCGGGCAACCACCGGCTCAACGCGGTCCGCGGCCATCTCCACGAAATGGCGGGCGATGTCGAGGCCGCCAATCACCGCCTACACCACCGCGGCGAGCCGCACCCCCAGCGCGCCCGAGAACCACTACCTCACCCTGCGCGCCGCCCAGCTCCGCCATCGATGAACACCGGTGCCGCGCGTGCGGCAGACTGCTCGGTGTGACGGATAAGACGAGTGCGGGGGTTCTGCTGTTCCGCCGGACGGCCGATGCGGACGTCGAGGTGTTGATCGGGCACATGGGCGGGCCGTTCTTCGCGAAGAAGGACGACAGCGCGTGGTCGATTCCGAAGGGCGAGTACGAGCCGGAACTGGAGGACGCGCGGGCGGCGGCCAGCCGCGAGTTCCACGAGGAGCTGGGGCTGTTCGTGCCGCCCGGCGACTGGATTCCGCTCGGCGACGTGCGCTACAGCAGCGGCAAGGGGAAGAAGACGCTCACAGTCTGGGCGGTCGAGGGCGATCTGGACCCGGCCGAGGTGGTGCCCGGCGAGTTCGAGATGGAGTGGCCGCCGCGCTCGGGGCGGATGGCCAGCTTCCCGGAGATCGACCGGGCCGCGTGGTTCGATCTCGCCACCGCGCACGACAAGCTCGGCGCCGGCCAGCGTCCGTACCTGGACCGGCTGCGCGAGCACCTCGACCAGTCCTGACCAGCGGGGCACCCGCCAGTCCTGACCAGCGAGGCAGCCGCCAGATCCGACTAACGGGGCGCCCGCCAGATCCGACCAGCGGGGCACCGCCTGTTCCGACTAACGGGGCACCCGCCAGATCTGGCCAGCGGGGCGCCCGCCAGATCCGACCAGCGCGGCACCGCCAGATCCGACCAGCGGGGCACCGCCAGTTCCGACCAGCGGGGCACCGCCAGTTCCGACCAGCGGGGCACCGCCAGTTCCGACCAGCGGGGCACCGCCAGTTCCGACTAACGGGACACCCGCCCGATCTGATCAGCGGGGCACCCGCCAGATCTGACCAGCGGGGCACCGCCAGGTCCGACTAACAGGGCACCTCGCCAGATCCGATCAGCGGGGCACCCGCCAGATCCGACTAGCGGGGCGCCCCGCTCCAAGTGCGGCCGGTGACGAGTTCGTAGGCCTCCACGTACTTCTGGCGAGTGGCCTCGACGATGTCGGCCGGGATCTCCGGGCCGGGGTACTCCTTGTTCCAGCCGGTCGAGGTGGCCCAGTCGCGGACGAACTGCTTGTCGAAGGAGCGCTGCGGGCGGCCGGGCGCCCACTCGGCGGCGGGCCAGAAGCGCGACGAGTCGGAGGTGAGCACCTCGTCGCCGAGGGTGAGAGTGTCACCGTCCCAGCCGAACTCGACCTTGGTGTCGGCGACGATGACGCCGCGCTCCGCCGCGTGGGCCGCGCCGCGGGAGTAGATGTGCAGGGTCAGCTCGCGCAAGCGCTCGGCGACCTCGCGGCCCTCCTGGTTCACCACGTCGGCGAAGGTGATGGACTCGTCGTGGCCCTCGGACGCCTTGGTGGTCGGGGTGAAGATGGGCTCGGGCAGCCGGTCGCCCTCGCGCAGGCCGGGCGGCAGCGCGACGCCGGACACCGAGCCCTCCCGCTCGTACTCCTTCAGCCCGGAGCCGGTCAGATACCCGCGGGCGATGCACTCGACCTGCACCATCTTCAACGGCTTGACCCGGATCGCGCGCGCGCCGAACTCGGCGGGCACGTCGGTGGCCGTGACGATGTGGTTGGGCACGTCGGCGAAGTAGTCGAACCACCAGTTGGACAGCTGGGTCAGCAGCGCGCCCTTGTCCGGAATCGGCGTCGGCAGCACGACGTCGTAGACCGAGACCCGATCGGAGGCGACGAGCAGCAGGGTGTCGCCGTCTTCGTAGAGGTCGCGCACCTTGCCGGCGTGCACATGCTTCACTCCGCAGCTCCGATCGTGGATAGGGTTCAGTGTTCACGTCGAGAAAAGTCCCGCGCGGGCAACCTTACCCAGGTGGCATCGTGGGGTACGCCCGAGCTAGTTCTTCGAACCCGAAGGAGCCATATGTCCGCACCGAACCTGACTCGCGACCAGGCGATCGAACGCGCATCGACGGTGAAGGTCGATAACTACCGCATCGACCTCGACCTGACCGACGGTGCGGGCAAACCGGGCGAGCAGACGTTCTTCTCCCGCAGCACCGTCACCTTCACCGCGACGCCCGGTGCGAGCACCTTCATCGATCTGGTGGCCCGCGGCGTGCGCTCGGCGGTGCTCAACGGCACCGCGCTCGACGTCTCCGGCTACGACGAGTCCACCGGCATCGCGCTGCCCGATCTGGCCGAGACCAACGAGCTGGTCGTCGAGGCCGACTGCGAGTACTCGCACACCGGCGAGGGCCTGCACCGCTTCGTCGACCCGACCGACGACGCGGTGTATCTGTACTCGCAGTTCGAAACCGCCGACGCCAAGCGGATGTTCGCGTGCTTCGACCAGCCGGACCTGAAGGCCACCTTCGACATCAGCGTGACGGCCGCGCCCGACTGGAAGGTCATCTCCAACAGCGCGGTCGTGGATACCCTTATCGCGGAACCGGGTAAGCACCTGTTCCGCACGACGCCGAGGATGAGCACCTACCTGGTCGCGCTCATCGCGGGCCCGTACGCGGAGTGGACCGACGTCTACACCGACGACCACGGCAGCATCCCGCTCGGCATCTACTGCCGCGCCTCGCTCGCCGAGCACATGGACGCCGAGCGGCTGTTCACCGAGACCAAGCAGGGCTTCGGCTTCTACCACGACAACTTCGGCGTGCCATACGCGTTCGGCAAGTACGACCAGTTGTTCGTGCCGGAGTTCAACGCGGGCGCGATGGAGAACGCGGGCGCGGTGACCTACCTGGAGGACTACGTCTTCCGCTCCAAGGTGACCCGCGCGTCCTACGAGCGCCGCGCCGAGACCGTGCTGCACGAGATGGCGCACATGTGGTTCGGCGACCTGGTCACCATGAAGTGGTGGGACGACCTGTGGCTGAACGAGTCGTTCGCCACCTTCGCCTCGGTGCTGTGCCAGGCGGAGGCGACCGAATACACCAGCGCCTGGACCACTTTCGCGAACGCGGAGAAGTCCTGGGCGTACCAGCAGGACCAGCTGCCCTCCACCCACCCGATCGCGGCCGACATCCCCGACCTGGCCGCGGTCGAGGTGAACTTCGACGGCATCACCTACGCCAAGGGTGCGAGCGTGCTCAAGCAGCTCGTCGCCTACGTCGGGCTCGAGCCGTTCCTGGCCGGTCTGTGCGCCTACTTCGCCGACCACGCCTATGGCAACGCCACCTTCGACGATCTGCTCGCGGCGCTCGAGAAGTCTTCCGGCCGTGATCTTTCCGGCTGGGGCGCGCAGTGGCTCAAGACCACCGGGCTGAACACGCTGCGCCCGGACTTCACGGTCGACGACGAGGGCAAGTTCACCTCGTTCGCCGTGCTGCAGGGCGGCGCGGAGCCGGGTGCGGGCGAGCGCCGCGTGCACCGGCTCGCCATCGGCGTCTACGACGACCAGGACGGAAAGCTGGTGCGTACCAAGCGCGTCGAGCTCGACGTCCAGGCCGCCGAGCGCACCGAGGTGCCGGAGCTGGTCGGCGTAGCGAGCGGGCAGCTCGTGCTGATCAACGATGACGACCTGACCTACTGCTCGGTCCGGCTCGACGCCGGCTCGCTGGACGTGCTCGTCAACCGGATCGCCGACATCGCCGAGCCGCTGCCGCGCACCCTCGCCTGGTCGGCGGCCTGGGAGATGACCAGGCAGGCCGAGTTCCGGGCGCGCGACTTCCTCGCCCTCGTCCAGCGCGGCGTCGGCGCGGAGACCGAGATCGGTGTGGTGCAACGACTCCTGATGCAGGCCAACCTCGCGCTGCGCAGCTACGCCGAGCCCGCGTGGGCGGCGGAGACCGGCTGGACCGACTACGCCAACCGGCTGCTCGAGCTGGCCCGCGAGGCCGCGCCGGGCTCGGACCACCAGCTCGCCTTCGTCAACGCGCTCACCGGCGCCAAGCTCTCCGCCTGGCACACCGAGGTGCTGCGCGAGCTGCTCGACGGCGACCCGGCCAAGGTCGGCCTCACCGGTCTGGTGATCGACACGGACCTGCGCTGGCGGATCGTGATCGCGCTCGCGGCGGCGGGCGAGATCGACGCCGACGGCCTCGACACTCCGTTCATCGATCAGGAACTGGCCAAGGATCCGACCGCGGCGGGCAGGCGCCACGCCGCGACGGCCGCGACCGCCCGCCCGCTCGCGGAGGTGAAGGAGCAGGCCTGGGTCAAGGTGATCGAGGACGACTCCGTCTCCAACATCACCGCCCGCGCGACGATCGCCGGCTTCGCCCCGGCCGGTCAGGGCGAGCTGCTCGCGCCCTACGTCGACCGCTACTTCGCCGACGTTCCCGGCGTGTGGGAGCGTCGCTCCAGCGAGGTGGCGCAGACCGTGGTCGTCGGCCTCTACCCGTCCTGGGCGATCAGCGAGGACGCCGTGGCCGTGGCCGACAAGTTCCTGGCCGGGGAGCACCCGCCGGCGCTGCGCCGCCTGGTGATCGAGGGCAAGGCGGGCGTCGAACGCGCTTTGCGCGCAAGGGCTTTCGACGCGCGATAGGGCCTGTGTCGAAGTCCGGCCGGATGCCTCCGCGGTTCGGTTCGTCGTCTGGCAAGGCGGAGGAGGAGCCGATACCGGGTTTGTATCGGCGACGACGACAACGCGGCCAGGCGGCGAGCTGGACCGTAGAGGCGCCGGATGGGACTGCGACACGCCCTGGCCGCCGGGCGACGGGACGTGACCGCCTCGTGCGCGTCACGGCCCGTCGCCGGTGAGCCTTACTGGAAGACAGCGGTATTCGCCGCAGCCCAGCGGGCGAACGTGGTGGCGGGGGCGCCGGTGAGGTCGGCGATGGTGGTGGTCGGCTCAGGGTGCCAGCCCACCATCGTCGCCGTGGCCTCGACGTACCACCGGGGGTTCGGCATGGTCCGCGCGAAGACCTCGATCGCCTCCGTGTGGCCGACCTGCCGGACGGTGAGCGGGCGGCCGAGGGCGACGCCGATCTGCCGGACGCGCTCGGCGCGGGTGAGCACCTCGGGACCGGTGAGCTGGTAGGTCTGTCCGCTGTGGCCCTCGGAGAGCAGAACTTTCGCGGCGACGCGGGCGATGTCGTCCATGGCGATCGGCACGCTCTCGACCTCCGGGTACGGGTCGCGGATCTCGTCGGACGCGCGGATCTGCTCGGCCCACATCGCGGCGTTCTCCTGGAAGTCGACGGCGAACAGGTGGGTCCAGTCGAGCTTCGACCGCTCGACCGCCTCCGCGATCGGCGTCCAGTGCGCCTCGCCGGACAGGTCCACGACGTGCCGGATACCTGCCTGCTGGGCCAGCGCCATCACCTCGTCGATCGTGTCCAGCACCGGCGCCAGATACATGCGGTCCACGCCGTCGAACGCGGCGGGCAGCGACGAGATCCTGCGCAGGTAGCCTTCGGCGATCTCGACGCCCGCGGGCAGCGCGGCCCGCTCCGGATGGTTGGTCAGCACCCGGACATCGTCGGCTCCACCGGCGAGCAGGTGGTCGACGACCATGCGGCCGATATTGCCGGTCGCTCCCGTCACAAGAATCTTCATCGCACCACCGTGCGCGAGTCACCGGCGGGGCGGCAACCCAATTGTCTTGTCGGCGAACGCGGGCGGCGCGCTCACCCGGGAAGGGGTGAGCGCGCCGGAAGCATCGCTCGCGACTCCGCCGCGCGGGCGGGAGGGGGTTCAGCGGCCGATCGCGGCGGCCATCACGCGGACTGCGGAGACCAGGCCGTCGATCAACTGTCCCTGCCGGAACGAGCTGGACGCGGCGGTGACGCCGAGCTGGCAGACGCGGTCGTTGGCGCGGTCGGCGACCTCGCGGCCGGAGCGCACCTCGATCGCTTTGTCATTCGGCGAGACGGCGATGAGCACCGAACGCGTCGCGTCGGGGGTCGACGGGAAGATCGCGTCCGCGCCCGCGGCCGGATCGGCGCCGAGATCGCCGATGTAGACGTTGAACCGCACCTTGGTCGCGCGGGTCGCCTCGGTCAGCACGTTGTCCATGGCGAGGCGCTCGTCATCGCTGAACGGGGCCTCCTTGAACACGTCGCCCGCCTCGTGCACGCCGGAGACGCGTCCGCTGGTGGTGACCACGTACCCGTGCGGCAGGTCGGACTCGACCACCGCGGGCCACTTAGAATTTGCCACTTGCCCGGCCTCCGATCAGCTCCGCCGTGGGTGCGTCGATCGCCGCATGATGACCATGCGACGTCTCGGCGTGGTGGTCGTGCGACTCCTCGGCACGTTCGTGGTGGACTGCCGAGGTCACCTCGTCGGTCGCGCTCCACAGCACCGGCGCCGCCGTCCACCGCTGACCCAGCTCGTAGTGGGCCGGCTTCTCACCGGGGAGTGGCTTACCGAGATACGACAATCCGGCGATCGCACCGTAGATCACCAGCGGGATGCCGGCGAAGATCAGCACTGTCTCGAGAATGCTCACGGTCCAACGGTAGACGATGCTGTGTAGTAGTTCCTCTTCTGGTGCCCTCGTCGCCGATTCGTGTCGGGAGACGCTCACGTCGGCGATTTGCTGATTCGGCAAACTTCTTTGTCAAAATAGGAAAATCTCTCAATCCTGGTGCGGGCAGGCAACACCGAGACAATGGAGGAAGAGGCCATGACCGACAAGACTCCCGCAGCGGCGGACGACCGCATCGTCATGAATGGTTCGGCCACTCTGCTCACCGTGACGGACACTGCTGGAATCGGCGCGGTGACGGGCACGGTGACAGGCGCCGCCTACGGCGAGCCGACGAGCGAACTGGTGAAACTCGATGACGGGAGCCTGACCTACACCATGTTTCACGAGTTCCTCGACCACGACGGCTCGCGGCTGTACACGAATGATCGGGCCTTCCTACGTCCAGGCGCCGACGGTGAATCCTCGACGCTGGAAGTCGAGTACACGGTTGCCGAGGCGACGGGCCGGTTCGCCGGCTACAGCGGAACCTTCCGCAGTCGAGGCTGGCTGAAGACGCCGCCTGGTGACGAGGCGTTGGCTCAGCACAGCGTCGGCGCCGTGCAGTTCGAGGGAGAGATCCACCGTTCAGATCGCCCGTGACTGAGCACCAGACCGCTTCGGCCACAGCGTGCGGGCGTAGCCGGTTCCACCGCAGCACAACTGCGATGTAGTGGAGCTGCTACAGCGGCTCCACTACACGAGCCAGGCTGCGGCGTTCGGCGGGAGCTGGCCGGCGGTCAGCGGCGTGCTGGCCAGCAGCACATCCCCGGGCGGGAGCTGGGTCGGGGCCTGCGAGGCGTTCAGCACGCAGACCAGTCCCCCCTCGCGACGGAAGGCGAGGCAGCCGGGCGGGCTGCCGTACCACTCGACCCGGTCACCGCTGAATTCCGGTCGGACACTACGCAATTCGATGGCCATCCGGTACAGCGAGAGGGTGGAGCCGAGCTCCTCGAGTTGCGCCTCGACGGTGTAACCCGCCCAGTCCGCGGGCATGGGCAGCCACGGTGTGCCGGTAGTGAAGCCGAACGGGGGCGTGGCGCCCTCCCACGGCATCGGCACGCGGCAGCCGTCGCGACCGCGTTCGGTGTGCCCCGAGCGCTCCCAGGTCGGATCCTGCAATGCCTCGTCGGGGAGGTCGTCGACGTTGGGCAGGCCCAATTCGGCGCCGTTGTAGATGAATACCGATCCGGGCAGCGCGAGTTCGAGCAGGATCATCGCGCGGGCCCGATCCACGCCCTGCGCGCCACCGCCGTAGCGGGTGACCTCGCGCTCGATGTCGTGGTTGGACAGGGTCCAGGTGGGCGAGGCGGCCACCGGCGCGACCGCGGCGAGCGAGTTGTCGACGGCCGCGCGCACGTCGTCGGCGGTGAAGGCGGTCTTGGCGAGCCGGAAATTGAAGGCGAGGTGCAGTTCGTCGGGGCGCAGGTACTCGCCGAACCGGGTGTTGTCGTCGACCCACACCTCGCCGATCGACACGGCGTCGGGGTAGTCGTCGAGCACCCTGCGGATGCGGCGGTGGATCTCGTGCACGCCGGGGTTGTTGAAGCGCGGATCGTCGTCGTCATTGCTGAGCAGGCTGGACTTGACCTCCGCCATGTCCGGCAGCCCCGGCGGTTTGGCCATGCCGTGTGCCACGTCGAGGCGGAAGCCGTCGACGCCGCGATCGAGCCAGAACCGCAGTGTCTTCTCGAAATCGGCGGCGACCTCGGGATTTTCCCAGTTCAGGTCGGGTTGTTCGCGGGCGAAGATGTGCAGGTACCACTGGCCTGGCGTGCCGTCGGGCTCGGTGACCCTGGTCCAGGCGGGTCCGCCGAAGATGCTCGGCCAGTTGTTCGGCGGCTCGTCACCGCCGGGGCCGCGGCCGTCGCGGAAGAGGTAGCGGGCGCGTTCCGGACTGCCCGGCCCGGCCTCGAGCGCGGCGAGGAACCAGGGGTGCTCGTTGCTGGTGTGGTTCGGCACCAAGTCCATGGTGATCTTGATATTGCGGTAGTGCGCCTCGGCGATCAGCTCATCCATCGCGGCGAGCCCGCCGAACAGCGGGTCGATGTCGCGGGGATCGGCGACGTCGTAGCCGCCGTCGGCCATCGGCGACGTCATCACCGGACAGACCCAGAGGGCGTCGACGCCGAGCAGCTCTAGGTAGCCGATCTTCTCGCGGACGCCGCCGAGATCACCGACTCCGTCACCGTCGGAATCCGCGAAGGACCTGGGGTAGACCTGGTAGAACACGGCCGACCGCCACCACGGTTGCGTGGCGCGATCCACCGGCACCGGCACGGCGGGTGTTTCAGTCACATCCGCAATAGTGCCAAAGTTTTGCGGCAAAAACCCTTAGGCGGAGCACCTATCTCGACTTCCGGCAAACAGCCAGCGTCCCCCGGGACGCGCCGAAAACCCTCGGCCCGTCTCGGTTCTCGACCGAAACACCCCTACCAGGGTGCGTTCATCAGCGAATTCGCCGCCATCTCCAGGTAGTCCAGTAATGCCTTGCGATGTTCGTCATCGAGCACCTCGGGTTCGATCTCCGCCACGGCGATTCGCATGCAACGCAGCCACGCGTCGCGCTCGAGCGGGCCGATCGTGAACGGGTTGTGCCGCATCCGCAGCCGGGGATGACCGCGCTCCTCGCTGTAGGTGCGCGGGCCGCCCCAGTACTGCTCGAGGAACATGCGCAACCGGCGCTCGGCCGGGCCGAGGTCCTCCTCCGGGTAGAGCGGCCGCAGCACCTCGTCGCCGGCCACCTCGCGGTAGAACGCCGCGACGATCCGCCGGAACGTCTCCGCCCCGCCGACCGCCTCGTAGAACGACGCGGCCGTCTGCTCTGCCGAAGCCGCTGCTGTCTGCTCGCCCGAAGTCATAGACCCTCTCGATTCGCTGGATGCGCCGACGTCCATTGTGCCCGTCCCCGGCATCGGCGGCCCACATCGCGGTTTCGCCGGGCGATGCATCGCGGAGCGGCGGCTCTTCAGCCACAGTTAACCGGACATTGTTGAAAATCACCGTGCAATAGCCGACGTTCCATGGTCAACTGAGTGGCAGTCTCTGCCGAGCTAACAACATGATCCTGCCAATCATGAAATTGAGGTCCAGATGAAGCAGCGGCACGGCGCCCGATCACACGAGGCGCGGACACATCGACAACTCCAGCCCGCCGACGTCCACAATCGTGGCTCGGGGGCTACTCCGCTGCACATCCTGTCCGATCATTATCCGGGCGCGCACCATGGTCATCCCGATCACGCGCACCGCTCCGCACCGTCGCCCAGCGAGACTCCGAGCTGGTTGAAGCGCCGGGTGCTGCTTCTGAACGCCACCTACGAGCCGCTCACCGCCCTGTCCGCGCGTCGCGCGATCGTCCTGCTCATCTGCGACAAGGCCGACACCGTCCACGGGGACGCCGACGGCCCGGTCATCCACTCGGCCGAGTCCGCCGTCGCCATCCCGTCGGTCATCCGCCTGCGCACCTACGTTCACGTTCCCTATCGGGCGCGCGTCCCGATGACCCGTGCCGCCCTCATGCACCGCGACCGCTATCGGTGCGGCTACTGCGGCGGCAAGGCCGAGACCATCGACCATGTCATCCCGCGCAGCCGCGGCGGCGAACACTCCTGGGAGAACTGCGTCGCCAGCTGCGCGCCGTGCAACCACCGCAAGGCCGACAAGATGCTGAGCGAACTGGGCTGGACGCTGCGCTCGCCGCTGGTCTCGCCCAAGGGTCCGCACTGGCGACTGCTGTCCACCACCGCAGAGCTGGACCCGGTGTGGCTGCAGTATCTCGGCGAAGGCGCCGCCTGACTCAGGTGTATTCGATGACCAGGGTCGCCCACGTGCCCGGGGCCAGCGCCTCGAAGACGTGCGGGAGATCGCCCGGGTAGGAGATGTAGTCGCCGGCGGCGAGTTCGACGGGTTCGTCGAGCAGGCCGACGCGCGCGCGCCCGCGGGCGAGCAGCACGTGTTCGAACACACCGGGGATGTGCGGGTCGGAGCGGCGGGCGTGGCCGGGTTCGGCGGTGATGCGGAACAAATCGCGGCGGGAGTTAGGCGGACTCGCGGCCAACAGGGTTGCGCGGTAATCGGACTCGGCCGCGGCCACCACCGGGCCCTCCCCCGCGCGGATCACCTGGACGGCGGGGCGCGGCGGGTCGAGCAGACCGGAGAAGGGCATGTCGAGGGCGACGCACAACGCCCAAAGCGTCTCCAGGCTCGGATTGCCGGTGCCTGATTCCAGTTGGGAGAGCGTCGATTTCGCGATGCCGGCGCGGTTTGCCACCTCGGTGAGCGACAGCCCGGCGCGGGTGCGTTCGCGACGCAATGCCGCAGCGATCACCGCCTGCGGTGGACCTGCCGGCGGGTTCTGCTCTGCCACTCGTCCTCCCTCGTGACCATCGGAAGTGTGTTGACGGATCGGGTCACGGTGTTCACTATAAGCTACATGCGTTCGACATGGCGAACACTCGGCCGGGACAGGTTCTCGGGGATCGTGGCGGTGTGCCTCGCGGTCTTCGTGATCGGTCTGTCCTACGGCGCGACCGCCGCCACCGCGGGCTTGCCCGCGTGGTTGCCCATCGTGCTCAGCGTCACCGTGCTCGCGGCGGGTTCGGAGTTTCTGTTCATCGGGATCATCGCCGGCGGCGGCAGTCCGATCGCCGCTCTGCTCGCGGGGCTGGTGGTCAATGCCCGGCATCTGCCGTACGGGTTGTCGGTGCCGGACGCGGTGGGCACCGGGTGGCGGCGGTTTCTCGGCGTGCACCTGATGAACGACGAGTCGGTGGCGATGACGCTGGCCGAGTCGGACGCCGAGCGCAAGCGGGCCGCGTACTGGGTGTGCGGTTTCGGCATTCTGCTCGGCTGGCCCGCCGGGGCCGCACTCGGCGTGCTGATCGGGACATTCGTGCCGGACACGTCGGCGTTCGGGTTGGACGCGGTGTTCCCGGCGGTGCTGCTGGCGTTGATCGTTCCGGCGTTGCGGGACAGGGCGACGCTGCGGGTGGCGTTGGTGGGAGCCGGTGCGGCGGTGGCTAGTTCGCCGTTCTTGCCGACGGGAATACCTGTACTGGTCGCGCTTTCGGGGCTGATTTTTCTGGGTCGAGTGAAGGAACCGGAAAGTGCTGCGCCGGAGGGCGTTACGTCCCCCGACAGGCGCAAGTGCGAATCGAGTGCCGAATGATATTGGCGGCGAGCATTATTGCCCTGATTCTGGGGACCTATGCGTTTCGCTGGGTCGGCCCCGCGTTGCGCGACCGTGTCCGCTTCCCCGCCCGAGCTGTTCGGCTGGTGGAGGTAGGCGCGGTGGTGCTGCTCGCCGCGCTGGTGGCGGTCACCACATTGCCGACCGGCTCCGGTGGATTCGACTTCGCCCTGCCCGCAGGAGTTCTCGTCGCCGGGGTGCTCGCGTGGCGAAAGCAGCCCATTCTCTTGATCATTCTCGCCGCCGCGGCGACCACCGCGCTTCTGCGTCTCATCTGATGCGCGAGCTGTAGGCCGCGCGCTTCTGCGTCGTCTCGTCTCACGCGACTAGTTGTAGGCCGCGTGCCCGAATCAGCTAGGCGAGAGCGAGATTCCGCCCGCCCGACGGCGAGCCACCGAACCGTACCGCGCGTCGATGCGCAGCCAGGTGTTGGTGGCGCGGACCCGGACTATCTCGGAGGGCAGGATGCGCCGCGAGTCCGCCTTGTCGCCGGAGTGCGGGATGAAATCCATTGCGGTGAGGGCGAACACGACGCGCATCGGGACCCGCACCTCGGTGTCGGCGTCGGACACGGTGAGCACGGTCTGGTCGAGCAGCGAGGCCGGCGGGCCGTGGCTGCTGCCATGCTCCTTCGCCAGTTGCGCGCCCTGCTCGGCGAGCTCGACCAGGGTGCGGGCGGGGACGTCATCGATGTGGGCAAAACCGTCCACCGGCGGCAGCGCGCCACGCCACGCGGAGTCCATCGAGTAGCCCAAATCGATGGGCAGGCCGGAGCCGAGTCCGGCCAGCACCAGGTCGGCGCCGACGGTGACGTCGTCTACGCCGAGTTCACCGACGATGGTGCGGACCGCGAGCGCCTCGAAACCCGTTGCCACCCAACCGGATACGTACCGATCCCCGCGGCGGCGAATACGCACCACCGCCGCGGGGTCCAGCCGCACGGCCCGAGTCAGGAACGTCGCGAGGTTCTCCCGCTCCGCCGGATCGGACACGTGCAATACGCGTTGTTCTGCCATCACGGCCGTGCTGCCGTTCTCGACCGATAACCGCCGATGCCGATCAGTCCAGCCATTCGGCGAGATAGTCGCGTTCGGCCTCGGTCAGCCTGCGCAGGCGCTGGGCGGACATGTCGAACGCGGCGATCTGGGTGGAGGCGATCACCGCGGCCGGCGAGTCCGGCGCCGCGCCCGCGGCCCGCACCTCGTAGCCGATGGTGAAGTCGACCGCCCGCAGCTGCTGGATCCACATCGCTATATCGAGCGGTGTGTCCTCGTGCCGGAGCTGACCGCGGTAACGCACCCGCAGGTCGGCCAGCACACAGCCGGTCCCGAGCGCGGCCGTCGGCCGGCCCGGTTCGAGCAGCCATGGGATGCGTGCCTCCTCCAGCAGGGTCACCATGCGGGCATGGTTCACATGCTGGAAAGCATCCATGTCCGACCACCTGACCTCCACCTGGGTGTGAAAGCGCTTGGGCAGCAGGGTGTTTCCACCCTCCGGTTTCCCGTGGCCGTTCAGCGAGCTCGTCAACGTGGTACCTCCGATTGGGCGCCCACCCCGCTCACCATGCTTCGCACCTGTCGCGCGGCGACCGACAGCGTGGCGAGATCGTGGGTTCCGGACTCGAACAACTCCGACAGCGCGGCCCGGGCACGCCCGAGCCGAGACTGGTTCTTCGACTCCCAGTATGCAATCTTCTCGTCCGCGCTCTCCTCCGGGTCGCCGGCGGAGAGCACATCGAGGGTCAGCGAGCGCAGCGACGAGTACATGTCGTCGCGCAGCGCGAGCCGGGCCAGCGAGTGCCAGCGGTCTCCCCGTTCGAGGTGGCTCACCGCCTGGAGCAGCCAGTCGATCTTGAGGTGCTCGTTGAGCGCGTAGTACAGCGAGCCGACCTCGTCGCCGTCGCGATCGGTGATGTCGGCGATGTCCACGATGTCGAGCAGCGGGAACAGGTTGAGCAGCCCGAACACCTCGGTGGCCAGCTCGGTCGGCGCACCGCGGGCGATGAGCTCGGCCGACTGATCGGTGAGCGTCGCGACGTGGTGTCCGCGCAGCCAGCCCGGCACCTTCGGCGCGAGCGCCTGCACGTCCTGGCAGTAGCGGTTGATCTCCGCGCCGACCGCGATGGGCTGGGGCCGGTTGCTCAGGAACCAGCGCGAGGCCCGGTCCAGCGTCCGCTTGGTCTCCAGTTCCAGCAGGTCACGCACGGCGGTGGTGGCGTCGGCCGCGCGGATGCGCGCCCACATCTCCGGCAGGCCGAAGATCTCGGTGGCCGCCGCGAACGCGCGCACCGCGTCGGTGGCCGTCGCGCCGGTCTCCTCGCTGAGCCGGTGCGCGTAGGTGATGCCGCCGTAGTCGACCATCTCGTTCACGATCATCGTGGTGAGGATCTCCCGGCGCAGCCGGTGCTTCTTGATCGCGGCGCCGAAGCGCTCGCGCAGCGGCGTCGGGAAGTAGTCAGGCAGCCGGGTGACGAAGAACGGGCTGTCCGGCAGGTCCGTGTCGAGCAGGTCGGACTTGAGCGAAAGCTTTACGTGCGCCATAAGATTGGCGAGTTCGGGCGAGGTCAGGCCCGCGCCCTCGTCCAGCATGCGCTCGAGCTCGGCGTCCGACGGCAGCGCCTCCAGCTCCCGGTCGAGGCCGCGACGCTGCTCGAGATCGTCGATGAGGCGCATGTGCACGTTCAGCATCTGCGGCGCGTCGGTGCGGGACATGCCCATCAGGAAGTTCTGCGCCACATTGTCTTCCAGCACCATCCGCGCGACCTCGTCGGTCATCGAGGCGAGCAACGGGTTGCGTTCCGGCTCGGGCAGCTGGCCCGCGCTGACCACGCCGTCGAGCAGCACCTTGATGTTGACCTCGTGGTCGGAGCAGTCGACGCCGGCGGAGTTGTCGAGGGCGTCGGTGTTCATCTTGCCGCCGTTGCGGCAGAACTCGATCCGGCCGAGCGCCGTGGCGCCCAGGTTGCCGCCCTCGCCGATCACCTTGACGCGCAACTGATTACCGTTGACGCGGACCAGATCGTTGGACTTGTCGCCCACCTCGGCATTGGATTCGGTGCTCGCCTTGATGTAGGTGCCGATGCCGCCGTTCCACAGCAGCTGAGCGGGCGCGAGCAGGATGGCGCGCACCAGCTCGGGCGGGGACAGCGAGTCCACATCGTCGGCCAGCCCCAACGCCTTTCGGACCTCCGGGCTGATCGGCACCGACTTCACGGTTCGGTCGTAGACGCCGCCGCCCTTGCTGATCAGCGACGCGTCGTAGTCCGCCCACGACGAACGGGGCAGTTGGAACATGCGCTGGCGTTCGGCGTAGGAGGCGGCGGTGTCCGGGTTCGGGTCCAGGAAGATGTGCCGGTGGTCGAACGCCGCGAGCAAGCGGATGTGTTCGGAGAGCAGCATGCCGTTGCCGAAGACGTCACCGCTCATGTCGCCGATGCCCACGACGGTGAAGTCCTGGGTCTGGGTGTCGATGTCCATCTCCTGGAAGTGGCGCTTGACGCTCTCCCACGCGCCCTTCGCGGTGATGCCCATCGCCTTGTGGTCGTAGCCCGCCGAGCCGCCGGAGGCGAACGCGTCGCCGAGCCAGAAGCCGTAGCGCTTGGCCACGTCGTTGGCGATATCGGAGAACGTGGCGGTGCCTTTGTCGGCGGCGACCACGAGGTAGGTGTCGTCGCCGTCGCGGCGCACCACGCGGGCGGGCGGGCGCACCTCGCCGGTCGCGCGATCCACGTTGTCGGTGACGTCGAGCAGGCCGGAGATGAAGGTGCGGTAGCAGCTGACGCCCTCGGCGCCGAGCGCCTGACGGTCCGCGACGGGATCGCCGGTGGCGGCGGGCGGCTGCTTCACGACGAAGCCGCCCTTGGCGCCGACCGGCACGATGACGGCGTTTTTCACCGCCTGCGCCTTGACGAGGCCGAGCACCTCGGTGCGGAAGTCCTCCAGCCGGTCCGACCAGCGCAGGCCGCCGCGGGCCACCGAGCCGAAGCGCAGGTGCACGCCCTCGACCCGCGGCGAGTACACGAAGATCTCGAATTGCGGCCTGGGCTTGGGCAATTCGTTGATCTCGCGCGGCTCGACCTTCACCGACACGTAGTCGCGCGGCATGCCCTCGGCGTCGGTGACGTAGTAGTTGGTGCGCAGCGTCGCCCTGATCAGGTTGAGGATGGCGCGCAGGATGCGGTCGGCGTCGAGGCTGACCACGTCGTCGATGCGGCCGCGGACCTGCACCTCCAGCTCGGCGGCGTGGTCGGCCGAGAAGGTGTCCGGGTCGAAGCGGGCCGCGAACAGGTCGACGAACAGCCGCGCCACGTCCGGGTAGGTGAGCAGCACCCGGGAGATATTGGCCTGGCTGTACGGAAAACCGGCCTGCTGCAGGTACTTCGCGTAGGTGCGCAGGATGGAGACCGCGCGCCACGGCAGCCGCGCGCGCAGAACGAGTTCGTTGAGCCCGTCCGCCTCCGCCTTGCCGTACCAGGTCGCCTCGAAGGCCTCGGTGAACCGTTCGCGCAGACCCTGCACCTCGGCCTCGAGCACAGCGGCCCGCTTGGACGACTCGAGCAGCTCCGCGTCCAGGTCGCGATCGAGCGCGCTGCGCAGCAGTTCGGGCCGGGCCAGCAGACCGAAGTCGTAGATCCAGCGCTCGCCGCCGGTGCTCGGATCGCCGCCGGGCTGGGGTTCGAGCTCGAGCTGGTAGGGGCGCTCGTCCACCACCTCCACGCCCAGACTCTGCAAGACCGGCAGCACCTGGCTCAGCGAGATGCCGGGGCCTGCCACGTAGAGCGAGAAGCGCCACGTGCCCGGTTCCGAGTCCGCGTTCCGGTACAGGTGCTGATCGATGCCGCCCTCACGCAGGCGCTCGAGGCGGACGATGTCGGCGAGCGCGCGGGGCGCCTCGAAGTCCTCCTTGTAGGCGTCCGGGAACGCGGCCGAATAGCGTTGCACCACTGCGGGATCCAGCATCGTCGACCTGCTGACCTCGTCGTTCAGCAGGTCCTCCCACGTGCGGCTCGCCTCGGCGAGCAGCGCCTGGATGCGCAGCCGGTTGGCCTCGGAGGTGTCCGCGGCCGGTGCGGCGTAACGCGGGGCGCCGTGCTCGGTCTCGGGCATCCGCACCGTGAAATACACACTGGCCAAGTCGCTTTCGCCGACTCTGGCGGAGTAATCGATGGAGACCCCGCCCAGTTCGCGGACCAGGATGTCCTGTATCTCCAGGCGCACCTTGGTGGTGTAGCGGTCGCGCGGCAGGTAGACCATGCAGGCGACGAAGCGGCCGTAGCCGTCGGCGCGCAGGAACAGCCGAACCTGGCGGCGCAGGCCGATGTTCAGCACCGCGAGGGCGGTGCGGCGCATCGCCTCGGCATCGGAGGAGAACAGTTCCGTGCGCGGGAAGGACTGGATGACCTCGAGCATCGCCTGCCCGGAGAACGACTCCAGATCGAAGCCGCTCTCCTCGATCACCGAGCGCACGCGACGCTCGATCACGGGGATGTCGAGCACGTTCTCGTGCACCGCGGTGGTGGTGAAGACGCCGATGAACAGGTGCTCGCCGACGATGTTCCCCGCCTCGTCGACGTCGGCGACGCCGATGAAGTACGGGTATACCGAGCGATGCACTGTAGCGGGCACCAGGCCCTGGGTGAGCATCAGCAGCGGCCGGTCGGCGGCGTTGATCGGCACCCGGAAATCGGTGCCGACGTCGGGCCGGAGCACGCCGAGGCAGGTGCCGGGCAGGGCGTTGGACGACTCCTGTCCCTGCTCGACGCTCAGCTGATAGCGGCCGTAACCGAGCACGGTGAAGTTGCCGCTGGCCAGCCAGCGCAGCAGGTTCGCGGTGTCCACCAGGTCGGTGTCGGGGAACGGCGAGGTGCCCGACTTCGCGGCCAGCTCGAGGTCGTCGGCCAGCCTGCTCTGCACGTCCTTGATGGCCTCGGTGTCGCCGATGACCTGGCGCACGTCGGCGATCACGTTCGGCATGCCCGCTTCGATCCGGGTCAGCAGCGCGCGGCTGGTGGCCGGGTGCAGTTGCAGGTGCATCCAGGATTCGCGCAGCGCGGTCGCGCCGTTGGTGCCGTCGACCTCGTGCGGGGCGGCGTGCTGGAGTAGGCCGTCGGCGTCGCGCTCGACCTCGAAGATCGGGTGGATGACCTCGCTCACGCTGACCCCGAGCCGGTTCAGCGACGAGGTGATCGACTCGACGAGTAGGGGCATGTCGTCGGTGACGACCTGGACCGCCGCGCCGAGGCCGGAGCCGTCGTCGGGGTGGTACACCCGGACCAGTGCCCGGTCGGCCGGGCGACGCATGGCCAACTCCATGTGCCGCCGGAAGATTTGAGTGATGCCGGTGATCGCGCAGTCCACATCGCCGGCGTCGACGTGGCGGAAATACGCCTCCTCGAGGGTCGCGAGTTCGCCGCGCAGTGCCTGCGGCAGACTCGCGGCCCACGCCGCACCGGACAATTCGGACGAGACCGTCATTTTTTCGCCAACTCCTCGGATTCGGTTCCGTAACAAAGCGACGCCGGTCCGAGAGTAGCTGTGCGTGGAAGACGAGGGGGTGAAATCCCTTCCAATCCTGGGGTGTTCACCATCACGGCGGTGTTCGCCACGCGATTGCCCAGCTCGGATGATTGATCTCGGCACAGCATCGTTCGGACTCGCGAACGTCAGGTGTGCGCGACAGGGTCTTTCTGTGGCGGCAACTGGGCCGAAGCACCTCGGTTCAGCTCGGCCCTCAGGTCGACGGTGGGGACCGCCGATTGCTCGAACTGTGCCTGCGCATTCACGGGTTCCACCCTAGCGAGATTTACGGTGGCCGTGTGCGCCGGTCGTCGGCCGCTGTGCCGGATCCGAGACATAACGGCCGTACGGTATTTCGACGCGAGCCCGGACCGAGTCGTCGAACGCCGTGCTCGACGGCGCGATTCGGTCCGGGCTCGCGGTCTCCGCGATCGGCTGAGCTCAGTCGCGGGTCAACTTGCGGTGCGTAACCCGGTGCGGGCGAGCGGCTTCCGGGCCGAGGCGCTCGACCTTGTTGGCCTCGTAGGCCTCGAAGTTTCCTTCGAACCAGAACCACTTGGCCTCGTTGTCGGCGTCGCCCTCCCACGCCAGGATGTGGGTGCAGGTGCGGTCGAGGAACCACCGGTCGTGGGAGATGACCACGGCGCAGCCGGGGAACTGCTCGAGCGCGTTCTCCAGCGAGCCGAGGGTCTCCACGTCGAGGTCGTTGGTCGGCTCGTCGAGCAGGATCAGGTTGCCGCCCTGCTTGAGGGTGAGCGCCAGGTTCAGCCGGTTGCGCTCACCACCGGAGAGCACGCCCGCGGGCTTCTGCTGATCCGGACCCTTGAAGCCGAACGCGCTGACGTACGCGCGTGACGGCATCTCCTGGTTGCCGACCTGGATGAAGTCGAGCCCCTCGGACACGACCTGCCAGACGTTCTTCTTCGGGTCGATGCCCGCGCGGTTCTGGTCGACGTAGCTCAGCTTGACCGTCTCGCCGACCTTCACCTCGCCGCTGTCCGGCGCCTCGAGCCCGACGATGGTCTTGAACAGCGTGGTCTTACCGACGCCGTTCGGGCCGATGACGCCGACAATGCCGTTGCGCGGCAACGTGAACGACAGATCCTTGATGAGCGGACGATCGCCGAAGCCCTTGTCCAGGTGCGAGACCTCGACCACCACATTGCCCAGGCGCGGGCCCGCCGGAATCTGGATCTCCTCGAAATCCAACTTCCTGTGCTTGTCGGCCTCGGCCGCCATCTCCTCGTACCGGCCGAGGCGGGCCTTGTTCTTCGCCTGGCGCGCCTTGGCGCCCGAGCGCACCCACGCCAGCTCGTCCTTGAGCCGCTTCTGCAGCTTCTGATCCTTCTTGCCCTGGACCT